>NZ_SMKM01000019.1 GCF_004348665.1 Actinomadura sp. GC306
CCGAAGAGCCGGCCCCCGCAGGGCGGGCTCCCGCAGCGCAGGCCCCCGAAGCCCAGGCTTCCGGCGGGGCCTCCGAGGACCAGGCTTCCGAGGACCAGGCTTCCGGAGAGCAGGCCGCCGATGAGCCCGCCGTACCGTCCAGGCCCGCACAGGGCACGATCCCACCGTCCGCCGCCCGGGTGCGCCGCCGGCTCGCCAGGCTCGGCGCCCAGCGCGGCCCCGCTATGAACCCGGTACTCGAACCACTGATCAAGACGGTCCGCAACACCCATCCCAAGGCGGACCTGCGGCTCATCGAGCGCGCCTACGACGTCGCCGCGCACCACCACCGGCACCAGAAGCGCAAGAGCGGCGACCCGTACATCACGCACCCGCTCGCCGTCGCGACGATCCTCGCCGAGCTCGGCATGAACACCGAGACGCTGTGCGCGGCGCTGCTGCACGACACCGTCGAGGACACCCCCTACACGCTCGACCAGCTGCGCGACGACTTCGGCGACGAGATCGCCGCCCTCGTCGACGGGGTGACCAAGCTCGACAAGGTCAAGTACGGGGAGGCCGCCGAGGCCGAGACCGTCCGCAAGATGGTCGTGGCGATGTCCCGCGACATCCGCGTGCTGGTGATCAAGCTCGGCGACCGCCTGCACAACATGCGCACGCTGCGCTACATGCCGCGGCACAAGCAGGAGAAGAAGGCCCGCGAGACCCTGGAGGTGTTCGCGCCGCTCGCGCACCGCCTCGGGATGAACACGCTGAAGTGGGAGCTGGAGGACCTCGCGTTCGCCACGATGTACCCCAAGCGGTTCGACGAGATCGCCCGCCTGGTGTCCGAGCGCGCCCCGCGCCGCGACGTCTACCTCCAGGAAGTGATCCAGTACGTCTCCGCCGACCTGCGCGACGCCCGGATCAAGGCGACCGTCACCGGGCGCCCGAAGCACTACTACTCGATCTACCAGAAGATGATCGCGCGGGACGTCAGCTTCGACGACATCTACGACCTGGTCGGCATCCGGGTCCTCGTCGACAGCGTCCGCGACTGCTACGCCGCCCTCGGCACCATCCACGCGCGGTGGAACCCGGTCCCCGGCCGGTTCAAGGACTACATCGCGATGCCGAAGTTCAACATGTACCAGTCGCTGCACACGACGGTGATCGGCCCCGGAGGCAAGCCCGTCGAGCTGCAGATCCGCACCTGGGGCATGCACCGCCGCGCCGAGTACGGCGTCGCCGCGCACTGGAAGTACAAGGAGGAGACGGTCGCCGGGCGCAAGGCCGGCGACATGCAGTGGCTCCGCCAGCTCCTCGACTGGCAGAAGGAGACCGCCGACCCCGCCGAGTTCCTGGAGTCGCTGCGGTTCGACCTGTCGGTGTCCGAGGTGTTCGTGTTCACGCCGAAGGGCGATGTGATCGCGCTGCCGCAGGGCGCGACCCCCGTCGACTTCGCGTACGCGATCCACACCGAGGTCGGGCACCGATGTATCGGCGCCCGTGTCAACGGGCGGCTCGTCCCCCTCGAATCGACCCTCGACAACGGCGACACCGTCGAGGTCTTCACCTCCAAGTCGCCGGACGCCGGCCCGAGCCGCGACTGGCTCGGCTTCGTCAAGAGCGCCCGCGCCCGCAACAAGATCAAGCACTGGTTCTCCAAGGAGCGCCGCGACACCGCGATCGAGTCCGGCAAGGACGCCATCGCCCGCGCGATGCGCAAGCAGAACATGCCGCTGCAGCGGATGATGTCCGGCGAGGCGCTGCTCGCCCTCGCCCGCGACATGCGCTACCCGGACGTGTCGTCGCTGTACGCGGCGGTCGGCGAGAGCCAGGTGTCGGCGCAGCACGTCGTCCAGCGCCTCGTGGACGCCCTCGGCGGGGTCGAGAGCGCCGAGGAGGACCTCGCCGAGCTCGCGCTGCCGACCCGGCGCAAGCGGACCCGCCCCGCGGGCGACCCGGGCGTCGTCGTGGCCGACGACCCCGACGTGTGGGTGCGGCTGTCGCGCTGCTGCACCCCGGTGCCCGGCGACGAGATCGTCGGGTTCGTCACGCGGGGGCACGGCGTGTCCGTCCACCGCGCCGACTGCGTGAACGTCGAGAGCCTGAAGTCGCAGCCCGACCGGCTCATCGACGTGAAATGGTCCCCGGGCGAGGACTCGGTCTTCCTGGTCGCCATCCAGGTCGAGGCGCTCGACCGCCCGCGGCTGCTGTCGGACGTGACCCGCGTGCTGTCCGACCAGCACGTCAACATCCTGTCGGCGTCGGTCACCACGACCCGCGACCGCGTCGCCGTCAGCCGCTTCACGTTCGAGATGGGCGACCCGAAGCACCTCGGGCACGTCCTGAAGGCCGTCCGGTCCATCGACGGCGTCTACGACGTGTACCGGACGCCGAGCGGCGCCGCCCGCTGAGGGACGGCGCCGCCCGCGCCACGGTTCGTTCCCCGCCGGTCAGCTCCCGGCGGCCGCGCTCTTCTGCTCGGGGTCCGCGTCGACGCCCGCCTCGGCGCGCTGCCGCGGCGTGATCGGCGTCGGGGCGGCGGTCAGCGGGTCGTAGCCGGACGCCGCCTTCGGGAAGGCGATCACGTCGCGGATCGAGTCCTGCCGGGACAGCAGCATGACCATCCGGTCCCACCCGAACGCGATGCCGCCGTGCGGGGGCGGCCCGAACTTGAACGCCTCCAGCAGGAACCCGAACTTCGACTCGGCCTCCTCCTTCGACATGCCGAGCACGTCGAACACCCGCTGCTGCATCTCCGCGCGGTGGACGCGCAGCGACCCGCCGCCGATCTCGGTGCCGTTCAGCACGAGGTCGTAGGCGTTGGCGAGCGCACCGCCCGGGTCGTCCTGGAAGGTGGCGGCGAACTCCGCCTTCGGCGCGGTGAACGGGTGGTGCACGGCCGTCCAGCCGATCTGCTCGCCCTTGTCGTCCTCGACCGGCTCGAACACCGGCGCGTCGACCACCCACACGAACTTCCACGCCGACTCGTCGATCAGCTCGCGGCGGCGGCCGATCTCCAGCCGGGCGGCGCCCAGCAGCTCCTGCGTCGCGTGCCGCTTGCCGGCGCCGAAGAAGATCGCGTCGCCGATGCCGGCGCCGGTCCGGGCGGCGAGGCCCTCCTTCTCGGCGTCGGAGAGGTTCTTGGCGACGGGGCCGCCGAGCGTCCCGTCCTCCTGGACGAGCACGTACGCGAGGCCGCGGGCGCCGCGCGCCTTCGCCCAGTCCTGCCAGCCGTCGAGCTCCCGGCGGGTCTGGGACGCGCCGCCCGGCATGACCACCGCGCCGACGTACGGGGCCTGGAACACCCGGAACGACGTGTCCGCGAAGTACTCGGTCATGTCGGTCAGTTCCAGGCCGAACCGCAGGTCGGGCTTGTCGGAGCCGTACCGGGACATCGCGTCGGCGTAGGTGATGTGGGGGATCGGCCGGGGCACCTCGTACCCCGCGATCTCCTTCCAGAGCCGGCCGACGAGGTCCTCGGAGACCCGGATGACGTCGTCCTGGTCGGCGAACGACATCTCGATGTCGATCTGGGTGAACTCCGGCTGCCGGTCGGCGCGGAAGTCCTCGTCGCGGTAGCAGCGGGCGATCTGGTAGTACCGCTCCAGCCCGCCGACCATGAGCAGCTGCTTGAACAGCTGCGGCGACTGCGGCAGCGCGTACCAGTGGCCCGGCTGCAGCCGGACCGGCACCAGGAAGTCGCGGGCGCCCTCGGGCGTCGACCGGGTCAGCGTCGGGGTCTCGACGTTGACGAAGCCGTGCTCGCGCATCACCTCGTGCACCAGGAACGACGCCTCGGAGCGGACCTTCACCGCCCGCGCGACGGCGTCGCGGCGCAGGTCGAGGTAGCGGTACTTGAGCCGGATCTCCTCGTTGACGTTGACGTCGCCCTCGATGGGGAACGGCAGCGGCGCGGCCTCCGACAGCACCTCGATGTCGGCGGCGGCGACCTCGATGTCCCCGGTCGGCAGCTCGGGGTTCTCGTTGCCCTCCGGCCGGATCCGCACCTCCCCGACGACCTTCACGCAGAATTCCGAGCGCAGGTCGTGCGCGGCGTCCTCCTCCCGGAAGACCACCTGGGCGGTGCCGGAGGCGTCCCGCAGGTCGATGAACGTGACGCCGCCGTGGTCGCGGCGGCGGCCGACCCAGCCGGCCAGCGTGACCTGCTGCCCGGCGTGCTCCCTGCGGAGCGTGCCCGCCTCGTGGGTGCGGATCATTTCGAGAGCCTTTCCTTCAACGTCGTGACGATGGCGGTGAGCGGGACGGCGGCCTGCTCGCCCGCGGCGAGGTCCTTGACCTGGGCGACGCCCTCGGCGATGTCCCGCTCCCCGAGGATCACGGCGTAGCGGGCGCCGGAGCGGTCCGCGTCCTTCATGGCGCCCTTCAGCTTCTTGCCGCCGAACGCCGTGTCGGCGGCGATCCCGGCCCGGCGCAGCTCGTCGACCAGCGCGAACATGCGGCGCTCGGCGGCGTCGCCGAGCGGCACCCCGAACGCCTCGCAGCGCGGCCGGGCGGCGGCCGCGGCGGCCCCGCCCTCCGGCGCCTCGGCCTCCAGCGCGAGGACCGTGCGGTCCAGGCCGAGCCCGAACCCGATGCCGGGCAGCGGCGGGCCGCCGATGTCCTCCGACAGCCCGTCGTAGCGGCCCCCGCCGCCGATGCCGGACTGGGCGCCGAGCAGCGGGTGGTCGAACTCGTAGGTCGTCCGGGTGTAGTAGTCGAGCCCGCGGACGAGGGTGGGGGTGTCCTCCCACGTGATGCCGAGGTCGCCGAGCAGCTCGCGGACCCGGTCGTGGTACGCCTTGCAGGCGGGGCACAGGTGGTCGGCCATCAGCGGGGCGCCCGCCAGCTGCGCGCGCACCTGCGGCCGCTTGTCGTCCAGCACCCGCAGCGGGTTGATCTCCACCCGGGCGCGGGTGTCCTCGTCCAGGTCCAGGCCGCGCAGGAAGTCCTGCAGCCGGGCCCGGTACGCGGGGCGGCACTCCTTGCAGCCCAGCGAGTTCAGCAGCAGCCGCACCCGGGTCAGCCCGAGGGAGCGGTACCAGTTCCACGCGATCGCGATCGTCTCGGCGTCGACCCGCGGGTCCTCGCTGCCGATCGCCTCCAGGTCGAGCTGGTAGAACTGCCGGTAGCGGCCCTGCTGGGGCCGCTCGGCGCGGAACGCCGGCCCGGTCGTCCACACCTTCACCGGCAGCGCGCCCTTGTGGAGGTTGTTCTCCAGCACCGCCCGCAGCACCGACGCGGTGAACTCGGGACGCAGCGTCAGCGAGCGGCCACCCCTGTCCTCGAAGGTGTACATCTCCTTGGAGACGACGTCGGTGGACTCCCCGACACCGCGCCGGAACAGGTTGGTGTCCTCGAAGACGGCCAGCTCCAGGTAGCCGTACCCGGCGAGCCTCGCCTGCTCGGCGAACGCCTCCCGGATGCGGTAGAAGAGGTCCGCGCGCGGCGGAACGTATTCACTGACCCCCTTGGGGGCCCGGAAAATCGAACTCATGGTCTTTTAGGCTCAGAATCCCTTGCCGGGGCCGTCCGCGGGCGCCAGCTCCGAGAGGAACGGGTTCGTCGCGCGCTCGCGGCCGATTGTGGTCTGTGTCCCGTGGCCGGGCAGGACGGCCGTCTCGTCGGGCATGGCGAGGCACACCCGCGACAGGCTGGCGAGGATCTCCTCGTACGACCCGCCCGGCAGGTCGGTGCGTCCGATCGAGCCGGCGAACAGCAGGTCCCCCGTGAACATCACGTCCGGCAGCTCCCGCGTCTTCGGCGTCCGGAAGGTCACCGACCCGGGCGTATGGCCCGGCGCGTGGTCGACGGTGAAGCTCAGCCCGGCCAGCTCGAGCACCGCCCCGTCGGCCAGCTCCTGCACGTCGTCCGGCTCGGTCAGCTCCAGGCCGCCGAAAAGCTGCTGCCCGGCGCCGAGCGACAGCCCCTTCGCCGGATCGGTGAGCAGGTCGCGGTCGTCCGGGTGGATGTAGGCCGGGACGTCCTTCGCGCCGCAGACCGGCGCCACCGACCACACGTGGTCGAGATGGCCGTGCGTGAGCAGCACCGCGACCGGCTTCAGCCGGTGCTCGCGCACGATCTCGTCGATCCCCGCCTCGGCGTTCTCGCCGGGGTCGATGATGACGCATTCCTCACCCGCGGCGGGGGCCACGACGTAGCAGTTCGCGGCGAAAGATCCGGCGGGGAACCCGGCGACGAGCACGGTCGTCCTTCCTTAGAACCATCTCGGTGGGCCTGTCCGAGGGTACCGGCGCGGCCACGGCCACCGCGAACGAGATCACCGGGTCGCCGTGTCGCGTCCGGTGCCCGGCGGCCGGGGCGGCGCCGCCTGAGCGCCCGCTGAACGCCGGGACGCGTTCACCCCCGGGGGCCGCTACTATGCGCTGCACGTTCACCTGATCACATCGGAGGAGCAGCCCGTGGCGGGGAAGGACCGCAAGAAGCAGCTCGCGCGTGCGCGGTACGAGCGGCAGGAGCAGCGGCGGGCCCAGCAGGCGGCGCGGGCGCGCCGCCTCAAGGTCATGGGCTCGGCCGGCGCGGTGGCCGCGATCGTGGCCGGCGGGGCAGCGATCGTCGCGTTCACCGGCGGGGACGACGAGTCCGAGGCCGCCGCGCAGGCGTCCGCGAGCCCCCAGGCCAAGCCCGGGGAGTGCCTCTACAAGCCGGCGCAGGTGCCGGGCGCGCCCGAGGACCTCGGGACCCCGCCCGTCAAGCCCGTCCACAAGGGGACGGTGAAGGCGACCGTCAAGACCAACCACGGCGACGTCGTGCTGGAACTGGACGGCCAGAACGCGCCTTGCACCGTTAACTCCTTCGCGTTCCTGTCGGAGAAGGACTTCTACGACAAGACCGACTGCCACCGGCTGACCAGCGGCGGGCTCAGCGTCCTGCAGTGCGGCGACCCCACGGGCGAGGGGACCGGCGGGCCGGGCTACCAGTACGCCAACGAGAACACCGAGGGCGCCCAGTACAAGGCCGGCACCCTCGCCATGGCGCACAGCTCGCAGCCGGACTCCAACGGCAGCCAGTTCTTCATCGTCTACGAGGACTCGCAGCTCCCGCCCGACTACACCGTCTTCGGGAAGGTCTCCAAGGGGCTGGACGTCATCAAGGGGATCGCGAAGGCCGGGTCGGAACCCGACGGAGACGGCGAACCCAAGAAGAAGGTCACGATCCGGGACGTCTCGATCGCCGGGAAATAGGCGAACGGGATACTAAGGTGTGGAGGGTCCGGTGGCTGGAAAAGCGTCCGGACCCGCGATTCAGGAGGCAAGGGTGTCCAGCGCGACCGATCCCTGGGGCCGGGTGGACGACGACGGCACCGTGTACGTCAGGACGTCCGACGGTGAGCGCGTCGTCGGGTCCTGGCAGGCCGGTGCGCCCGAAGAGGCCCTGGCCTACTTCAAGCGCAAGTACGACGCGCTCGTCACCGAGATCGGCCTGCTGGAGCAGCGGGTCCGCACCACCGACCTGCAGCCCGCGCAGGCGCAGCAGAGCATCGACCGGCTCCGCGAGGCCGTCTCCGACGCGCACGCCGTCGGCGATCTCGACGCCCTCGCCCGGCGCCTGGACGCCCTCACCGAACTGGTCGGGCGGCGCCGCGAAGAGGTCAAGGCGCAGCGCGAGCAGCACCGCAACGAGGCCCGTGAGGTCAAGGAGCGGATCGTCGCCGAGGCCGAGCGGATCGCCGCCGAGGAGACCCACTGGAAGAACGGCGGCGAGCGGCTGCGCCAGCTCGTCGAGGAGTGGAAGGCCGCCGACCGCATCGACCGGCCCACCGAGACCGCCCTCTGGAAGCGCCTGTCGTCCGCCCGCAACGCCTTCACCAAGCGCCGCAAGGCGTACTTCGCCACCCTCGACGACCAGCGCGAGGAGTCCCGCAGGGAGAAGGAGCGCCTCGTCGCCGAGGCCGAGGCGATGGCCGGCTCGACCGACTGGGGCGAGACGGCCGCCGCCTACCGCGAGCTGATGCGCCGCTGGAAGTCCGCCGGACGCGCCTCCCGGGACGCCGAAGAAGACCTCTGGACCCGCTTCAAGGGCGCCCAGGACACCTTCTTCCAGGCCCGCAGCGCCGCCTTCGCCGAACGCGACGCGGAGTTCCGCGGCAACGCCGCCGAGAAGGAGAAGATCCTCGCCGAGGCGGAACGGCTGCTGCCCGTCAAGGACGTCCGGCAGGCCAGGCAGACGCTGCGCACCATCCAGGAGCGCTGGGAGGCCGCCGGCATGGTCCCCCGCGACCAGCGCGACCGCCTCGAAGGCCGGCTCCGCAAGATCGAGGAGACGGTCCGCGCCGCCGAGGAGAACGAATGGCGCCGCACCAACCCCGAGGCCCGTGCCCGCGCCGAAGCGACCGTCACCCAGCTCCGCACCTCCATCGACCAGCTGGAGAAGCGCCTGGCCAAGGCCCGCGACGCCGGCCGCGAGAAGGACATCAAGGAAGCCGAAGAGGCCCTGACCGCCCGCCGAGCCTGGCTGGAAGAAGCAGAACGAACCCTGGCCGAGTTTTCTTAATCCCCCAGGGGGCGACCCCCGGAACCTCCGTCAGCGCACGGCGAGCCGTGCGTCGGGTGCTCGGCTGGCTGGGTGGTCAGGAGTGGGGGGTTCGGCCCAGGAAGGCCAGGAGGCGAGATTGTTCGTCCGCGCCTTTCGGGGGGTGTTGCGGGGGTGACAAGTGGCCTGTGGTGCGCAGGTGGGGGGCCACTACCTGGGCTGTGGCGAAGGCGTGGTGGACCAGGTCCGGGTCCAGGCGGGACGGCTGGGCTGTGGCTTGTGCCAGGTCCCAGGCGTGTACCAAGGGCTCCAGAATGTACGCCTCCAGGCAGTCGGCCAGGGGAAGTTCGCCTAGGCCGCCGAACGGGATCGGGCGGGTCAGGGCGTCCTCGGTGAGGGCGGCGGCGCACTCTTTGCGCGCCGCGCACCAGCTCATCAGTACGTCGCCCGGGACGAAGCGTGCCGGGTCGCCGCCGATGCCGGGGACGGGCCGCCCGGCCGCCAGCGCCATGATCAGGAACTGGCCGCCGGTCACGTGGCCCGCCACGTCGCGGGCGGTCCAGCCCTCGCAGGGGGACGGCGCGTCCCAGCCGTCCCGGGGGACGCCGGCCACCAGGCCCTCGAACAGGTCGAGGGCCCGGTGGTAGCCGCTGAGGTTCCGAGCCATGGTCGTCAGTGACCCGCGATACGCCCGGCCTGTCAAGCGGTATCGCCAAGGTCGCCCGTCTCACGCTTCGGGGGCGCCCCGCTCGCGCAGCATCCCGTTCATCTGATCGATCTCCGACCGCTGGCCGTCCACCATCGTCCTGGCGAGCCGGCGCACCCGGTCGTGGCCGCTGAGGGTGAGCACCGCCTCCGCCATGTCGACGCCGCCGCGGTGATGGGCGATCATCAGCCGCAGGTACCGGACCTCCGAGTCCTCACCCGACGCCTTCTCCAGGCCGGCGAGCTCCTCCCGGGTCGCCATGCCCGGCATCGCGCCCGGCGCGTGGCCGTTCCCCGCGTGCCCGTGCCCCGCGTGCCCGGACATCCAGCGCATGGGGCCCGCCGGGTCGGTCTTCGGCAGCCCCCACTCGTCCAGCCAGGCGGTCATCATGCCGATCTGCGCCTGCTGGGTGTTGATGATGTCGTAGGCGAGCAGGCGGACGCCGTCGTCGTCCGTCCGGTCCCGGACGATGAACGACATCCGCACCGCCTGGGCGTGGTGGGTGCTCATATCGCGGGCGAACCCGGCTTCCGGGTCGTTCGGGCCGGGTCCGCCGGAGCGGAACAGGAGCAGCGCCAGCCCCGCCACGAGGATGAGGACCGCGAGGACGACGGTGGGGCGCCGCCCCCGGGTCACGGTGCGTCCTTGGCGCCGTCGCAGGGCGCGCCGGGCTCAGGGGTCTGCGGGCCCTTCACGAAGGCGCGGAGGAACTCGTCCACGCGCGGGTCGGCGGCGTCCTGCAGCTTGAGCTGCTTGCCCCAGGCGCTGAGCGCGATCGGGGAGTCCTGGGAGGGGTACGGGCTCATGAACGTGTAATCGGTGCCGTTCACCCTGGTCTGGAGCGCCTGCAGCTGGTCGGCGGCGAGCCCCGGGCGGTAGGTGATCCAGACGGCGCCGTGCTCAAGGGAGTGCACCGCGTTCTCGTTGCGCAGCGGCGCCTCGTACACGCGGCCGTTGCAGTTCTGCCACGCGCCGTCGTGCTCGCCGCCCATCGGCGGGTCGGTCTCGTACTCGACGCTGCCGGTCACGTGGTCGCGGCTCAGGTCGTCCTTGGTCACCAGCCCGGCGATCGACTCGTCGGCGGACGACCTCGACTGCATGAACGCGTAGCCGATGGCGACGAACGCCACGACGCCGATGACGGTGAAGAAGGCGATGGTGCCCCACGGCACCTGCCGCTGGGTGAGGACGTTCTTGGCGGGGGCCTTCTTGGCGGGGGTGCTCTTGGCGCGGGCGTTCCTGTTGCGGGCGCTCTTCGACATGCGAGGGGTTTCCTTCCAGGGGGCTGGGTCCGGCTGTGCGTGACGTGCCGCGGCGCCGGGGGACGCCGCGGTGGCCTTGCGGCCGGTCGTCTACAGCCGGAGCACCTGGAGGGAGTGCCGGTGGAGGGGGACCCGCCTGCCTTCGGGCAGCCGGACGACCGCCCAGCCGACCCGGGCGGGCAGCCGGAAGGCCGGGCGCCGCGTCCCGGCGGCGAGGCCGAGCAGGAGGAGGGTGAACAGGACGGCGAGGCACAGGCAGGCGTCCGGCGGGGTCTCCGGCCGCTCCTGCTGCGGTGGCGTGCGGTCCTGCAGCGGCGCGCTCACCGCCTGCTCGGTGCAGACGCGGGACACCGGCGCATGGCCCAGGCCGTAGCTGAAGGCCAGCCCGCCCACCACGAAGAGAATCACGAGCAGCCCGGCCGGCCCGTACCGACGCCGCGGGGTCGTACCGGACACCGTCACGCTCCTGTATCTACACTCCGGGCTGTTCCAACGCGACACCGGGTTCCCGGGTTCCCGGGGCCGGGAGTGTCCGCCCCGCCGGATACTGTCGGAGCGTGACCACGGGTGAGCCGGAGGGACTCTTCGACACGGAGGCGGGGGCGGCGCCGGAGCCCGCCGCGCCGCAGGCGCCGCCCGCCGCGGCCGGGCCGGGGGCCGGGCAGCCCCTCGCGGTGCGGATGCGTCCCCGCGCGCTGGACGAGGTCGTCGGCCAGGGGCACCTGCTCGGCGCCGGCACCCCCATCCGGCAGCTCGTCGACCGGGACGTGCCGATGTCGCTCGTCCTGTGGGGGCCGCCGGGCACCGGCAAGACGACCCTCGCCACGGTCGTCAGCCACGTCACCTCCCGGCGGTTCGTGGAGATCTCCGCCGTCAGCGACGGCGTCAAGCGCGTCCGCGCCGAGATCGACCTGGCCAAGCGCGAGCTGGGGATGACCGGGCGGCAGACCGTCCTGTTCGTGGACGAGGTCCACCGCTTCAACAAGGCGCAGCAGGACGCGCTCCTGCCCGCCGTCGAGAACCGCTGGGTCTCCTTCATCGGCGCCACCACCGAGAACCCGTTCTTCTCCGTCATCAGCCCGCTGCTGTCGCGGTCGCTGCTGCTCACCCTGGAGCCCCTCGGCGAGGAGGCGCTGCGCGAGGTGATCCACCGGGCGCTCGCCGACGAGCGCGGCCTCGGCGGGGCCGTCGCCCTCGACCAGGCGGCCGAGGACCACCTCGTCCGGCTGGCCGGCGGGGACGCCCGGCGCGCCCTCACCTACCTGGAGGCCGCCGCCCTGGTCGTCGAGGACGGCGCCGTGATCGACACCGGCGTCCTGGAGAAGGCCGTCGACCGGGCCGCCGTCCGCTACGACCGCGAGGGCGACCAGCACTACGACGTCGTCAGCGCCTTCATCAAGAGCATCCGCGGCAGCGACGTCGACGCCGCGCTGCACTACCTGGCCCGCATGATCGAGGCCGGGGAGGACCCGCGCTTCATCGCCCGGCGGCTGATCGTCCACGCCAGCGAGGACATCGGCATGGCCGACCCGACCGCCCTGCAGACGGCGGTCGCCGCCGCGCAGGCGGTGGAGTTCGTCGGGCTGCCCGAGGCGCGCATCAACCTCGCCCAGGCGGTCATCCACCTGTCCCTCGCCCCCAAGTCCAACGCGGTGATCACGGCGGTGGACGGTGCGCTCGGCGACGTGCGCAAGGGCCTCGCCGGGCCCGTCCCCGGGCATCTGCGCGACGCGCACTACAAGGGCGCGGCGAAGATCGGGCACGGGCAGGGCTACAAGTACGCCCACGACCACCCCGGCGGGGTCGTCCGGCAGCAGTACGCGCCCGACACCGTGGACGGACGGGAGTACTATCGCCCGACCAGGTACGGTGCCGAGTCCAGGTTCACCGAGGTGCTCGCGCGGATCCGCTCGGTCCTGCGCGGTACCGCGGACCGGCGCTGACCGGAACCCGACCCGCCCGGTGGTCCCGGCATGTGGGGCGGCTGACCGGTAAGGTCTGTCACTGGCCACATGTCCGGCTCCGAGCCGAACTCACGCGAACGGAAAGCCCTGATGCTCACTGGTGGACAGCTGGCAGGTCTCATCGTGGCGGTGTTCTGGGCGGTGCTCGTCACGTTCATCGCGCTCACCCTGCTGCGGCTCTCCCGCCTCCTCGGCGAGGCGACCAAGGTCGTCCACGACATCGGCGACCAGGCGGGCCCGCTGATGAACGACATGACCCGGACGGTCAAGCGCGCCAACGAGCAGCTCGGCCGCACCGACGTCATCACCAAGCAGGTGGCCGGCGTCACCCAGAACGTCTCCGCCGTCACCACCGTCATGACGTCGGTGGTCGGCGGCCCGCTGGTGAAGGCCGCCGCGTTCTCCTACGGGGTGCGCAAGGCCCTCGGCGGGCGCGACGGCGACGCCGATCCGGGCAGGCCGCAGCTGCAGGCGCGCTCCTCGGGCAGGGGACGCGGATGAGGCGGCTGTTCTGGGTCTCGGTCGGGGCGGGCGCGGGCGTCTACGTCTCGCACCGCGTCAAGCGCCGCGTCGAGCGGATCGCGCGCGCCTGGTCCCCCGAGGGGGTCGCCGCGCGGGCGGTGTCCACCGGGCAGGGCGCGAGCGAGCGGTTGAGGCTTTTCGCCTCCGACGTGCGTACCGAGATGCGTGCCCGTGAAGAGGAGTTGCGCGAGGCCGTCCGCATGGACCAGGCTCCGCCGGACGCCGAGCAGCCCGGCCGGCGCCGGGTGCTCAAGGCGCGATACACGATCATCGACAACGCCGATAACGACAAGGATGGCCACTGATATGGAGTCGGCAGAGGTCGCACGCCGCTTCCTCACGTTCTTCGAGGAGCGCGGGCACCTGGTGGTGCCCTCGGCAAGCCTCGTCGCCGAGGACCCGACCCTGCTGCTGGTGAACGCCGGCATGGTCCCGTTCAAGCCGTACTTCCTCGGCCAGCGCACCCCGCCGTCCCAGCGGATGACCAGCGCGCAGAAGTGCGTGCGGACGCCGGACATCGAGGAGGTCGGAAAGACCACCCGGCACGCCACGTTCTTCCAGATGCTGGGCAACTTCTCCATCGGGGACTACTTCAAGGAGCAGGCGATCCCGTTCGCCTGGGAGCTGCTGACCCGGCCGCGCGAGGACGGCGGTTTCGGGTTCCCCGAGGAGAAGCTGTGGGTCACCGTATTCGACGATGACGACGAGGCGCGGAGCATCTGGCACGACAGGGTCGGCGTCCCCCTCGACCGCATCCAGCGGCGCGGCATGGAGGACAACTTCTGGTCGATGGGCGTCCCCGGCCCGTGCGGGCCCTGCTCGGAGATCTACTACGACCGCGGCCCCGCGTACGGGCGCGAGGGCGGGCCGGTCGCCGACGAGGACCGCTACCTGGAGGTGTGGAACCTCGTCTTCATGCAGTTCGAGCGGGGGCCGGGCGACGGCAAGACCGACTTCCCGATCCTCGGCGACCTGCCCGCCAAGAACATCGACACCGGCATGGGCCTGGAGCGCATGGCGGCGATCCTGCAGGGCGTCGACAACATCTACGAGACCGACACGCTGTGGCGCGTCCTGGACCGCGCGGCCGGGCTGACCGGCGCCCGGTACGGCCGCGACCGGCGCGCCGACGTGTCGCTGCGCGTGATCGCCGACCACGTCCGCAGCGGGACGATGATGGTCGCCGACGGCATCCGCCCCGGCAACGAGGGCCGCGGGTACGTGCTGCGCCGCATCCTGCGCCGCTCCATCCGCAACCTGCGGCTCCTCGGCGGCCAGGACGCCGGCCTCATGCACGAGCTGACCGACGTCGCGATCAAGGCGATGGGCGAGCAGTACCCCGAGCTGGTGCGCACCGCCGCGAACATCCACACGGTCATCGACGCCGAGGAGGACTCCTTCCTCCAGACGCTGCGGACCGGCACCGCCATCTTCGACACCGCGGTCGAGGAGGCCAGGCGGTCCGGCGGCCGCACGCTCGCCGGCGACCAGGCGTTCAAGCTGCACGACACCTACGGCTTCCCGATCGACCTCACCCTGGAGATGGCGTCCGAGCAGGGCCTCCAGGTGGACGAGGAGGGCTTCCGGCGCCTCATGCGCGAGCAGCGCGAGCGCGCCAAGAAGGACGCCCGCGACAAGCGGACCGGCAACCTGGACGTCTCCGTCCTCGACGAGCTGCTCACCGGCGCCGGCGGCGAGGTCGACTTCATCGGCTACGGCCACCTGCGCGGCGACGCCCGCCTCGTTGGCCTGCTGGTCGGCGGCGCGAACGCGCCCGCGGCCGGGGAGGGCACCGAGGTCGAGGTCGTCCTCGACCGCACCCCCTTCTACGCCGAGGGCGGCGGGCAGCTCGCCGACCACGGCGTGATCAGGCTCGGCAACGGCGCGGTCATCGAGGTGACCGACGTGCAGGCGCCCCTGCCCGGCCTCATCGTGCACCGCGGCCGCGTCCTCAGCGGCGAGGCCCAGGCGGGCGACTCGGCCCACGCGGAGGTCGACGTGGAGCGCCGCCGGGCGATCTCCCGCTCGCACACCGCGACCCACATGGTGCACGCCGGCTTCCGCCGCGCGCTCGGCGAGTCCGCGGCGCAGGCCGGGTCGGAGAACTCGCCCGGCCGGTTCCGGTTCGACTTCACCGCGTCCGGCGCGGTGCCCGCGAGCGTGCTGCGCGACGTCGAGGACGAGGTCAACGAGGTCCTGGTCGCCGACCTGGACGTCCGCGCCTTCCACACCTCGATCGACGAGGCCCGCGCGATGGGCGCGCTCGCCCTGTTCGGCGAGAAGTACGGCGACGAGGTCCGCGTCGTCGAGGTCGGCGACTACTCCCGCGAGCTGTGCGGCGGCACCCACGTCGCCCGCTCCGGGCAGCTCGGCCTGGTCAAGGTGCTGGGCGAGTCCTCGATCGGCGCCGGGGTACGCCGCGTCGAGGCCCTCGTCGGCATCGACGCGTTCCGCTTCCTCGCCCGCGAGAGCGTGCTGGTCGCGCAGCTCGCCGAGCAGCTCAAGACGCGCAAGGAGGAGCTGCCCGAGCGGATCTCCGGTGTCGTGACCCGGCTCCGCGACGCGGAGCGGGAACTGGACAAGCTCCGGTCCCAGCAGGTCCTCGCCATCGCGGGCTCGCTCGCCGACACCGCCAAGGACGTGGGCGGCATCGCCTTCGTGGGGCACCGCGCACCCGACGGCACGGGGGCCGACGACCTGCGCAAGCTCGCCGTGGACGTGCGGGGCCGGCTCGTCTCGCGCCCGGCGGTCGTCATGGTCACGGGTGTGCCGAAGGACCGTCCCGTCGTGGTGGTCGCCGTCACCGAGGGCGCGCGCGAGCGCGGCCTCAAGGCGGGCGCGCTCGTCGGCACGGCCGCCAAGGCCCTCGGCGGGGGAGGGGGCGGCAAGGACGACCTCGCCCAGGGCGGCGGCGCGAACCCCGCCGCGGTCGGCGAGGCGCTCGACGCGGTCGAACGCGCAGTAGGGGCCGCGTGATCCCCGCACATCGGGGTAGAGCGACCGGGGGCGAAGCGACGACACCCGCACAGGGCGCGCCGGGGAGGCGCCCGCAGCCGCTGAGCGGAGCGAGGCCATGAGCGCGGAGGGCGCGGCGCCGGCTGGACTGAGGAGCGCGCGGAGCGACGAAGGAGTGAGCACGCGACGAGGGAGGCCGGTGCCGGGAAGGCGCCCGGAGCCGCTGAGCGGAGCGAAGCCATGAGAAACGGCGTCCGGCTGGGGGTGGATGTGGGGAGCGTGCGGGTCGGGGTCGCGCGGTGCGATCCCGGCGGCGTGCTCGCCACCCCCCTGGAGACCGTGAAGAGCGGCAAGGGCGACGTCGACCGGCTGGTGGAGCTGGTCGCCGAGTACGAGGCGGTCGAGGTCGTCGTGGGCCTGCCGACGTCCCTGTCGGGCCGGGAGGGCCCGGCGGCGGAGGCGGCGCGCAGGTTCGCGGCCCGGCTCGCGGACCGGCTGCCCCCCGGGACGGTCCGGCTGCACGACGAGAGGCTCACCACCGTCACGGCCGAGAGCGGCCTGCGGGCGGGGGGAGTGCACGGGAAGGCGCGCCGCAAGGTCGTCGACCAGGCCGCCGCGGCGGTGCTGCTCCAGGCGGCCCTCGACGCGGAACGATTGACGGGAAGCCCCCCAGGAGAGATCGTCCGGGGGAGCTCATGAACGACTTGGACCTTTTTTCGGACCCGTACGACGACCCGTACGGCGACGGGCGGCCGCCGCCGGAGGAACGGCCGGGCGGCAAGGACAAGCGGCGCACCCGCAAGCAGCAGAAGCGCCGCAGGCGCAACGGCCGGGCCGCGGCGCTGTTCGCGATGGCGTTCCTGGTGGCGATCTTCGGTACCGGCGGCGTGCTCGGCTACGCGTGGCTCGACGACAAGTGGAACCCCCCCGACTACGCCGGTCAGGGCACGGGCAGCGTCACGGTCCAGATCAAGGACGGCGCCAGCGGCGCGGTGATCGGCAAGGCGCTGGAGGAGCACGAGGTCGTCAAGAGCTCCCGCGCGTTCGTCAAGGTGTTCCAGACGGAGACGCGCGCGTCCAGCATCCAGCCGGGCTTCTACCAGATGCGGCAGCGGATGTCGTCCGCGGCGGCGATGGCGCTGCTGCTGGACCCGAAGTCGCGCGCCGACACCCAGATCACGATCCCGGAGGGCCGGCGGGCCGTCGAGGTCTTCGAGCTGCTGGCCAAGAAGACCGGCATCCCGGTGAAGGAGTTCGAGGCGGCCGCGAAGAAGCCGGAGGGCCTCGGCCTCCCGCCGTACGCGAACAACAGGGTGGAGGGCTACCTCTTCCCGGGCCGCTACGACCTCGACCCGAACGGCTCGGCGGGGCAGATCCTCAAGCAGATGGTGGACCGCTTCAACGAGCAGGCGGAGAGCGACGACCTCATCGGCAAGGCGCGCGAGGCGGGGATGAAGCCGGGGACGGTCGTCACGCTGGCCAGCCTCATCCAGGCGGAGGGCGCCCGGCCGAGCGACCTGCCGAAGGTCTCCCGGGTGATCTACAACCGGGTCGACCAGGACATGCCGCTGCAGTTCGACAGCACGGTCGTGTACGCGCTCGGCAAGCGGACGCTCACGGTGACCAACGAGGACCTCAAGTACGACTCGCGGTACAACACCTACAAGTACAAGGGGCTGCCGCCGGGGCCGATCGGCAACCCGGGCAGCGCGGCGATGGAGGCGGCGCTGAACCCCAAGCCCGGGCCGTGGCTGTTCTTCGTCACCACCGACCCGGACCGCGGGATCACCAAGTTCGCCGCCACCTACGAGCAGCAGCTGGAGCTGGAGAAGGAGTTCCGGGCCTGGCAGCGGGAGAACCCGGGCAACTGATCCGAGGGAGTGACGGTGGGGGAGACGGCCCGGCGGGCCGCCGTACTGGGCGCGCCGATCGCGCATTCGCTGTCGCCGGTGCTGCACCGCGCGGCGTACGCGGCGATGGGACTGGACGCCTGGTCCTACGCGGCGGTCGAGTGCGATGAGGGCGGCCTGGCGGGGCTGCTGGACGGCCTCGGGCCCGAATGGGCGGGCCTGTCGCTGACCATGCCCTTGAAACGCGTCGCGCTGGACCTGGTGGACACGGTGTCGGACCTGGCGGTGAAGGTCGGCGGCGTCAACACGATCGTGCTGCGGGACGGGCGGCGCCACGGCGACAACACCGACGTGCACGGCATGGTGGCGGCGCTGACCGAGGCGGGTGTCACGGTCGGCGGGCCGGACGCCGGAGCGGTGGTGCTGGGCGGGGGCGCGACCGCCGCGTCCGCGCTCGCCGCCCTCGCCGCGCTCGGCGCGGCCGAGGCGGTGCTCGCGGTGCGCACGCCGGAGCGCGCCGCCGAGACCGTGCGGGTCGGGGAGCGGTTCGGGCTCGCGGTCAAGGTCGGCACGCTCGACCGGGTGGCCGGGGAACTCCCGGCGGCCGGGCTGGTGGTGTCGACGCTGCCGGGTCGGGCGGCGGACGCGTTCGCCGCCCCGGTCGCCGCGTCGGGCGCCGCCCTGTTCGACGTCGTGTACGCGCCGTGGCCCACGGCGCTCGCGACGGCGGTCGAGAAGGCCGGCGGGACGGTCGTGGGCGGCTTTCCGATGCTGCTGCACCAGGCGGTCCGGCAGGTGGCGCTGATGACCGGCCGCGACGACGTGCCCGTGGCGGCGATGCGCGCCGCCGGGGAGGCGGAACTGGCCCGCCGGGCGCGCCTGGCGTGAGCCCGGTCAGGGCGCGGAGGACGGCGGCCCGCGCGGGGTGCGGCGCCGCCGCCTGCGCGCCACCGGGCCGGCGGCCGGCGGTGCGGCAGCAGCCCGCTCAGCGGCACGTCCCGGGCGTGCGCGCGCTGACTGCAGCCCGAGCGGTGCCCCTCGTCACCCGCCCCGGGAATGCACCGGCGGCCCGGCATGTTGACGAGGTGGCGTACCTCACGCGGACCGGCCGCGAATCCGCGGGATCGCAGGCCGCCGACCGGGGCCATGCGGTCCCCGCGGATGGTAATGTGGTTGGCCGACCGGCCCTGTGCGCGCGGCACCTGCTCGTGCGGACGGGGCGCTCTAAGCGGAGGCCACCTCCCACCTGACCGGCCTGGAGGCCGGTGGGTCCTCGGTCCGGCGAACGGGCTCCGTGCCCGTCGCGCCGTCGTCCTCGGACGGCTCCGCCGTCCAGGAGACCGAAGGTGGCCCCGTGCGTGAGTCGTACGGGGCTTTTCTCGTGGAAGCCTCGGGGTACGACCGGTCCAACGAACTTGAGAACGGCCCCAAGGAGGTCCCATCAGCGCCGAACCGCGTATCAACGACCGCATTCGCGTGCCCGAGGTCCGGCTCGTCGGCCCGAACGGCGAACAGGTGGGCATAGTGCCCATCGCCAAGGCCCTTGAGATCGCGCGTGAGTCGGACCTCGACCTCGTCGAGGTCGCGCCCACCGCGCGGCCGCCCGTCGCCCGGCTCATGGACTACGGCAAGTTCAAGTACGAGTCCGCGATGAAGGCACGTGAGGCGCGGAAGAACCAGGCGCACACGGTCATCAAGGAGATCAAGCTCCGCCCGAAGATCGACCCGCACGACTACGAGACCAAGAAGGGTCACGTGGTGCGGTTCCTGAAGGCCGGGGACAAGGTGAAGGTCACGATCATGTTCCGCGGTCGTGAGCAGTCCCGCCCCGAGCTCGGCTACCGGCTGCTGCAGCGGCTCGCCGACGATGTCGAGGAGCTCGGCTTCGTCGAGTCGCGGCCCAAGCAGGACGGCCGGAACATGATCATGGTGATCGGTCCGCACAAGAAGAAGACGGCCCGCGGGCAGGAGGCCGAGAGCACCGCCTGACGGCCGTTCGGGACCGGCCACGCGGCGGCCCCGGACTCCGCGACCTCGCGCCTGAGCGGGGTCGCGGCGCACGTACATTGATGCCTGACCTGGCGTGTCCACGGAACCTCGTGCGATACGCCGATCAGGCGCGCTCCCATGCGTCCGGCACGGGAGCCGGGAAAGAAGGAGACGACGGCGACCATGCCGAAGACCAAGACGCACAGCGGTGCCAAGAAGCGCTTCAAGGTGACCGGCTCCGGCAAGGTGATGCGCCGCCGCGCCAACAAGAACCACCTGCTCGAGCACAAGTCGTCCAAGCGGACGCGGCGGCTCGACGGCCCGGCCGTGGTGGCCGACGCCGACGCGAAGAACATCAAGAAGCTGCTGCGCAAGTAGCCCTCGACCTGCAACATCAGCGACCGGCCGAGGCTGGCATGGCCCCGGCCCCCACGAAGGAGTCAGCACGTGGCACGCGTGAAGCGGGCGGTCAACGCCGCCAAGAAGCGTCGGGTCGTCCTGGAGCGGTCGAGCGGCTACCGCGGTCAGCGTTCGCGCCTGTACCGCAAGGCCAAGGAGCAGCAGCTCCACTCGATGACCTACGCGTTCCGGGACCGCAAGGACCGCAAGGGCCAGTTCCGCCGGCTGTGGATCCAGCGGATCAACGCCGCGGCCCGCGCCAACGGGATCACCTACAACCGGTTCATCCAGGGCCTGAAGGCCGCCGAGATCGAGGTCGACCGCCGCATGCTCGCCGAGCTGGCCGTCAACGACCCGGCGGCGTTCACCGCGCTGGTCGAGGTGGCCAAGGGCGCGCTTCCGGTCGAGGGCTCGGAGGCCGCCTGATCCCGCGCCCCGGGCGACAGGCGATTACAGCGATATGGCGGGCCGCGAGCTGACCTCCCTCCGATCACCACGGGTGAAGGCCGCTCGCCGGCTCGCCAAGCGCGCCTTCCGGCGCCGCGAGAGCCGGTTCCTCGCCGAGGGGCCGCAGGCGGTGCGCGAGGCGCTGCGGATCCCCGGCGGGCTCGCCGAGCTGTTCACCACGGCCGAGGCGGAGGCCCGCCATCCCGAGCTGGTCCTCGCCGCGGAGCGCGCGGGCGCGCCGGTCCTGCGCGTCAGCGGCGAGATCATGGCCGAGCTCGCGCAGACCGTCACCCCGCAGGGGCTGCTGGCGGTCTGCGAGTTCGTCGACGTCCCGCTGGAGGAGGCGCTGAAGGCGGGGCCCCGGCTGGTGACCGTCCTCGCGCACGTCCGCGATCCCGGCAACGCGGGCACCGTCCTGCGCACCGCCGACGCGGCGGGGTCGGAGGCGGTCGTGTTCACCGACGCGTCCGTCGACCCGTACAACGGCAAGTGCGTGCGGGCCTCGGCGGGCAGCCTGTTCCACCTGCCGGTCGTCGTCGGCCCGCGGTTCGGCGAGCTCGCCGCGGAGCTGAAGGGCGCCGGGCTCACCGTCCTGGCCGCCGACGGCGCGGGCGACCGGACCCTGGACGAGGCGATCGACCAGGGGCTGCTCGCGCGGCCGGCCGCCTGGGTGTTCGGCAACGAGGCGTGGGGGCTCCCCGAGGAGATCCTCGCCCACGCCGACGAGGTCGTGCGGGTCCCGATCTACGGGCGCGCGGAGAGCCTGAACCTGGCAACGGCCGCGGCCGTATGCCTGTACGCCTCGGCACGCGCTCAGCGCGGCGCCGCCGCGGCGGGTGAGGCGGTTCCGCCGGAATGAGAGGAACCGGGCGGGACGACCGCAGGTGACGGCGGTCGCGGCGGTTCGATGCGGTGCGCAGCGTACCCGGATGGCCGCCATCGGTCGCCTCCGGCGTCGTTTTCCGGCCGGTTGACTGCGAGGATGTTCCGCGCACGGGCGGAGGGTCAGGGGGCCCGCCGCGACGCGGTGCTCGTTCGCAGGTAGGAGCGGGATACGGGCCCGGCGAGGGAGTTCGCCGGCCGGTTCCGCGGTCTACGGTGTTGATCAGTGCGTTGACCAGGGGCGGCGAGGGTGCCGTGCAGAGTTGGGGGCGAAAGTGATGACCGACGGGTTCAGGCCGTCCAGGCGGACGGCGGGCCGGCGCGCGCCGGAGGTGAGGTGCCGCACCGCCGCTCCGCCCGGAGCCGCCGCGCCCGCGGCACCCTCCGCCGAGATCCTCGGCGAGCAGGAGGCAGGGCCGGACGAGTTCGGGTTGGACGGGGCGGGGCTGGACGTCGCCACCGTCCGGGTCAGCGGCGAAACAGCCGTCGTCCTGGTGACCGGCGAGATCGACCTGCGCACGGCCGACCTCCTGCGGGCGAGGCTCGTCGAGCTGCACGCCGCGGGCCCGCGCCGGCTGGTGGCCGACTTCAGCGCCGTGCCGTTCTGCGACGCGGCCGGGCTCGGCGCGCTCGTGGCGGCGCACAACCAGATCGCCGCGACCGGCGGCGAGATCGTGCTCGCCGGGGTGCGGCCCGCCCAGCTGCGGCTGCTGCGCGTCACCGGGCTGCAGCGGCTGTTCGCCGTCCACCCGGACGTGCGCGGCGCACTCGCCGCCCTGGACTCGCCCACCGCGTCCGGCTGAGGTCCCCGGCGTTCCGGTGACCGTCCCGTCCCCCGCCGGAACGCCGCCCGAAGGCTACACATGCCTTTCCGCGGGGCGGTTTCCGGCTCCCGTCAGGTGTCCGAATGCGGCTAGAGTCTCTTCTCGACAGGCCGCGTTCTCTTCGGTGTTGTGGAGGCCGCTGTGGGCGGAGAGGAACCCCCTCGCGTGGCCGCGCGCGCGCCCGCGGCCGGTCCGGGCTCCGCCATGGCGTCCCCGGACGACCTTCCCGACGGGATGCTGGTCGCCGACCGTGCCGCCCGGGTCGTCGTCTTCAACGCCGCCGCGGCGCGGATGACCGGGATCTCCGCGGCGTCCGCGCTGGGCCGCGACTTCCGCGACGTCCTCCCGCTGCACGACGCGGAGGGCCGCGACTGGTGGAAGTGCCTGTCGCCCTACGACGGGCTGCGCACCCGCACCCGCCACCCCGAGCGCGTGCTGTTCCTGCCCGGCGGCACGGAGCTGCTGGTGACGGCCGCGTACCGGCGTGACGCCGAGGGCGGTGTGGAACGCTTCATCGTGTGCCTGCGCGACGCGCTGCACCGGGCCCGCCAGGAGCGCGACCGCGCCGACCTGGTGTCCACCGTGGCGCACGAGCTGCGCTCCCCGCTGACGAGCGTGAAGGGCTTCACCGCCACGCTGCTGGCCAAGTGGCACCGCTTCAACGACGACCAGAAGCGCGTCATGCTGGAGACCGTCAACGCCGACGCCGACCGGGTCACCCGCCTGATCACCGAGCTGCTGGACGTGTCCCGCATCGAGGCCGGCCGGCTGGAGATGCGGCGCCAGGTCGTCGACCTGCCCGGGGAGGTCCGTAAGATCATCGCGGGCCGGGTCGCCGCCGGGGAGCCGGAGGACCGGTTCCGCTTCGAGTCCCGCGGCGTGCTGCCGGAGATGTGGCTCGATCCCGACAAGATGGGCCAGATCCTGGGTAACCTCGTGGAGAACGCGGTGCGCCACGGAGCCGGCACCGTCACCATCGTGGTGGAGCCGGACGCGCACAAGGAGGGAGCCGCCGTGTCGGTGCGCGACGAGGGCGAGGGCATTCCGCCCGAGGCGGCCCAGCGCGTCTTCCGGCAGTTCTGGCGCGGCCCCGGCGGCAACCGCCGCGGCGGCACCGGCCTCGGGCTCTACATCGTCAAGGGCCTGGTCGAGGCGCACGGCGGCGTGATCACCGTGCGGCGGGCGCCCGGCGGCGGCGCCGAGTTCCGATTTACCGTGCCCGCAGGGGCCCCCGACTACGCCACCTGAGCGCGGCGCACGCCGCGCGTCCCGCCCGGCGCCGCCGGCGGAGGCGGTACCGGGCTCCGCAGGGCCAGCGCGTCACGCGCACGCTTGCCGGATACTCACCGCCCGCGCACTAGACTGCGGGCGTCCCACGCCGACCGGAGTCGATCACACCACCATGTCTGCACCCAACAAGTCCTATGACCCCGTCGAGGTGTCCGCGCTGCAGCCGGAGGAGCTGGAGCGGGCCCGCGAGGAGGCGCTCGCGGCCATCGCCGCGGCGGCCGGCCTCGACGAGCTGAAGCGGGTCCGCCTGGCGCACGCCGGCGACCGCTCGCCCCTGGCGCTCGCCAACCGCGAGATCGGCGCGCTGCCGCCCGCCGCCCGCGCCGACGCCGGCAAGCGCATCGGCGCCGCCCGCGGCGCGGTGTCCAAGGCGCTGAAGGAGCGCCAGGCCGAACTGGAGGAGGAGCGCGACCAGCGCGTCCTCATCGAGGAGACCGTCGACGTCACACTCCCGTGGGACCGCGCCCCCCGGGGCGCCCGCCACCCGCTGACCACCATGCAGGAGCGGATGGCCGACGTCTTCGTCTCGATGGGCTTCGAGGTCGCCGAGGGGCCCGAGGTCGAGGCCGAGTGGTTCAACTTCGACGCGCTGAACTTCAAGCCCGACCACCCCGCCCGCACCATGCAGGACACTTTCTTCGTCGGCTCGGAGGAGACCGGCCTGGTGCTGCGGACGCACACCTCGCCGGTGCAAATTCGGGCGCTGCTGTCGCGTGACCTGCCGGTCTACGTGGTGGTGCCGGGGCGCACGTTCCGCACCGACGAGCTGGACGCCACGCACAGCCCCGTCTTCCACCAGCTGGAGGGCCTCGCGGTCGACGAGGGCCTCACGATGGCCGACCTGCGCGGCGGCATCGACGCGTTCGTCGGCGGCATGTTCGGCGCGGGCCTGAAGACGCGGTTCCGCCCGTCGTACTTCCCGTTCACCGAGCCGTCAGCCGAGGTCGACATGCAGTGCTTCGTGTGCCGCGGCGCGTCCGCCGAGCCGGGCGGCGACCCGTGCCGCACCTGCAGCTCGGAGGGCTGGATCGAGCTGGGCGGCTGCGGCATGGTCAACCCGCGGGTGCTGGTGGCCTGCGGTGTCGACCCGGACCGCTACAGCGGCTGGGCGTTCGGGCTCGGCGTCGAGCGGACGCTGATGTTCCGGCACGGCGTGCAGGACATGTACGACATGGTGGAGGGTGACGTGCGGTTCACCCTCCCGTTCGGGATGGAGATCTGATGCGGGCCCCGCTTTCCTGGCTGCGCGAGTACGTCGAGCTCCCGTCCGGCGTCGACGGCCGGGCGCTGGCCGAGAAGCTGATCGCGGCGGGCCTGGAGGTCGAGACCGTCGAGCGGGCCGGTGCCGACATCACCGGCCCCCTCGTCGTCGGCGAGGTCTTGGCGGTGGAGGAGCTGACCGGCTTCAAGAAGCCGATCCGCTACTGCCAGGTGGACGTCGGCCAGGCCAACGGCACCGGTGCGCCGCAGAACATCGTGTGCGGCGCCACGAACTTCGCCGCCGGCGACCGCGTCCCGGTGATCCTGCCGGGCGGCGTCCTGCCCGGCGGCTTCGAGATCGGCGCCCGCAAGACCTACGGCAAGGTGTCCGAGGGCATGATCTGCTCGGTCAGCGAGCTGGGCATCGGCGAGGACCACAGCGGAATCCTCGTCCTGCCGCCGGACACGCCCGTCGGCGCGGACGCGATCGAGCTGCTCGGCCTGCGCGACGACGTCCTCGACATCGCGGTCACGCCCGACCGCGGCTACGCCCTGTCGATCCGCGGCATCGCCCGCGAGGCCGCGACCGCCTACGGCGTCCCGTTCACGGACCCCGCCGCCGTGGAGCTGCCGGAGGGGGACGGGGACGGCCCCGGGTCCTACCCGGCGAGCATCGCCGACCCGTCCGCGTGCGACCGGTTCGTGCTGCGCGAGGTGCGCGGCTTCGACCCGGACGCGGCGACCCCGCTGTGGATGCGGGTCCGCCTGCACCGCGCGGGGATGCGCCCGGTGTCGCTGGCCGTCGACATCACCAACTACCTGATGCTGGAGCTCGGCCAGCCGCTGCACGCGTTCGACCGGGCCGAGCTGACCGGCCCGATCACCGTGCGGCGCGCGGCGCCCGGCGAGAAGCTGGAGACGCTCGACCACGTCACGCGGGAGCTCGACCCCGAGGACATCCTCATCACCGACGAGTCGGGCCCGATCTCGATGGCCGGCACGATGGGCGGCCTCGCCACCGAGATCGGCGACCGCTCGGCCGACATGGTCATCGAGGCGGCGCACTTCGACGACATCGGCACCGCCCGGATGAGCCGCCGCCACCGGCTGCACAGCGAGGCGTCCTACCGGTTCGAGCGGGGCGTCGACCGCGAGCTGCCGCTGTACGCGTCCTACCGCGCGGTCCGGCTGCTGGCGGAGCTGGGCGGCGCGCAGGTCGTGCCGGGCGTCACCCACGCCGAGGCGCCGGTCGAGCCGGTCACCGTCACGATGGACGCCGGCCACCCCGACCGCGTCGCGGGAGTGGCCTACGGGCGGGACGCGGTCGTCCGCCGCCTGGAGCAGGTCGGCTGCGCGGTCGAGGGGGACGGGACGCTGACGGTGACGCCGCCGTCCTGGCGCCCCGACCTCACCGACCCGAACGACCTCGCCGAGGAGGTCATCCGGCTGGAGGGCTACGAGGACATCCCGGCCCGCGCCCCGCGCCCGGCCGCGGGCAAGGGGCTGACCGCCCGGCAGCGGCTGCGCCGCCGCGTGGGCCGCGCCCTCGCGGGCGCCGGCTACGTCGAGGCGCTGACCTTCCCGTTCGTCGCCGGCAAGGACCTGGACGGCCTCCAGCTCCCCGGTGACGACGCCCGCCGCCGGACGCTGCGCCTCGCCAACCCGATGTCGGAGCAGGAGCCGCTGCTGCGGACCACGCTGCTGCCGGGCCTGCTCAAGGTGCTGGCGCTCAACGTGGGCCGCGGCTTCGGCGACACCGCCCTGTTCGAGCTGGGCGTGGTGTTCCGGCCGCGCCCGGACGCGCCCGAGCGGGCGCCGCGCCTGGCGGTCGACCGGGGCCCGACGCGGGAGGAGCTGGCGGCGCTGGAGGCGGCGCTGCCCGACCAGCCGCACCGGGTGGCCGTCGTCCTGGCGGGCGACCGCGAGCCGTCCGGCTGGTGGGGCGAGGGCCGGCCGGCGCTGTGGGCGGACGCGATCGAGGCGGCCCGCACCGTGGCCCGCGAGGTCGGCACCGAGCTGACGGCGAAGGCCGACCAGCACGCCCCCTGGCACCCGGGCCGCTGCGCCGCGCTCTATGCCGGCGACACCCTCGTCGGCCACGCCGGGGAACTCCACCCGCGCACCATCAAGGCGTACGGGCTGCCCCCGCGCTCCTGCGCGATGGAGCTGGAGCTGCGCCTGCTGGGCGAGCCCGCGAGCGTCCGCGCCCCGCACGTGTCGAGCTACCCGGTCGCCACCCAGGACGTGGCGCTGGTCGTCGACTCCGCGGTGCCGGCCGCCGAGGTGGAGGCGGCGCTGCGCGACGGCGCCGGGGAGCTGCTGGAGGCGATCCGGCTGTTCGACGTGTACACGGGCGAGCAGGTCGGTGAGGGCCGCAAGTCCCTGGCCTACGCCCTGCGGTTCCGCGCCCCCGACCGCACCCTCACCGCCGAGGAGGCGTCGCAGGCCCGCGCCGCCGCCGTGGCGTCCGCGTCCGACCGCACGGGCGCGGTCCTGCGCGGCGCCTGACGACCGGGCGAAGACGCCCCGGCCCGGTTCTCGGGCCGGGGCGTCTCCATGTCCGGGACGATTCTCTTAATGCTACTTGTGTAGCGATAAGCGGTGGGGTAGTCTCGACCGCGTCACATCGCCGCCCGGCAGGGGAGTCCATTGAGGATCTGAGGTCCGACACCGCGCGTCCGGCCGCCATCGGCCCATGCGCACGTGACCTCAGAGCGGACTCCGTCCCGCCGGGCTTTCTCATGCCCGCCGGCACGTCGCGTGACCCGCGGTGTCTCCATGCGTCCAGCACCACCTGCTCACCACCCATGGAGACCGCCCATGTCATTCGCCATCGTGTGCTCGGACCTGTCGTTCGCCTGGCCGGACGGCACCGTCGTCCTCACCGGCCTCGACGCCGCGTTCGGCACCCGCCGGACGGGCCTGATCGGCGCCAACGGCTCCGGCAAGTCCACCCTGCTGAAGATCATCGCGGGGGAGCTGCGGCCCCGGTCGGGGACCGTGTCCGTCGCGGGGGAGATCGGCTACCTGCCGCAGAGCCTCGCCCTGGCCGGCACCGCCACGGTGTCGGACCTGCTCGGGATCAGCGCGACGCGCGCCGCCCTGCACGCCATCGAGCGCGGCGAGGCCACCGAGGAGAACTTCACCGCCGTGGGGGACGGCTGGGACGTCGAGGAGCGCGCCCGCGCCGAGCTCGACCGGCTCGGCCTCGACCGCGTCGGCCTGGACCGGACCGTCTCGACGCTGTCGGGCGGCGAGACCGTGATGGTCGCGCTCGCGGCGCTGTTCCTCGCCCGCCCCGCCGTCCTGCTGCTGGACGAGCCGACCAACAACCTCGACCGGGCCGCCCGGCACCGCCTGTACGACGCCGTCGCGTCCTGGACGGGCGTCCTCGTCGTCGTCAGCCACGACCGGGAACTGCTCGACCGCGTCGACGAGATCGCCGACCTGCGCGACGGCGCGATCCGGTCGTTCGGCGGGAACCTGTCCGCCTACGAGGAACTGCTCGAAGTGGAGCGGGAGGCGGCGGAGCGGACGGTCCGGGCCGCCGAGACCGACCTGCGCCGCCAGAAGCGCGAACTGGAGGACGCCCACGTCAAGCTGGCCCGGCGGCAGCGCTACGGCAAGAAGATGTACGAGAACAAGCGCGAGCCCAAGATCGTCATGGGGGCGCGCAAGCGGCAGGCGCAGGAGTCGGCCGGCAAGCACCGCATCATGCACGAGGAGCGGCTCGCCGATGCCCGCACGCGGCTCACCGAGGCGGAGGAGGCGGTCCGCGACGACGCGGAGATCCGGATCGAGCTGCCCGCCACCCGCGTCCCGGCGGGCCGGACGGTCCTGACCGTGACGGGCCTGACGGCGCCCGAGCCGGTGCCCGGGACGCTGTCCGAGCTGATCGTCCGGGGCCCGGAGCGGATCGCGCTGGAGGGCGCGAACGGCTCGGGCAAGACCACGCTGCTGCGGACGCTCGTCGGCGACCTCGTCCAGGAGGGGGTGGCGGTCCGGATCGGCGTGGACGGCGTCCGGTACCTGCCGCAGCGGCTCGACGTCCTCGACGACGACCTGAGCGTCCTGGACAACGTCCGCGCGCAGGCGCCGTCGGTGCCGCCGGCGCGGATCAGGGCCGGGCTGGCGCGCTTCCTGTTCCGCGGCGCGCGGGCCGAGCAGCGGGCGGGGACGCTGTCGGGCGGCGAGCGGTTCCGCGCCGTGCTGGCGTCCCTGCTGCTCGCCGAGCCGGCCCCCAGGCTGCTGCTGTTGGACGAGCCGACCAACAACCTCGACCTGGCGAGCGTCGCGCAGCTCGCGCAGGCCCTCGCCGCCTACGAGGGCGCGCTGGTCGTCGCCAGCCACGACGAGCGCTTCCTGGCCGGCCTCGGCCTCACCCGCCGGCTGCGCGTGGACCGCGCGGCGGGCCTGACCGAAGCACCACCCATATAGAAAAATGCGGTGATATGCCGATCAACGACTGTTAGCGTCGTCCTGCATCGAGGGGGTCGTGCATCGAGGGGAGTGACGGGGTGCCGACGAAGCTGAACCAGATCATCGCGGTCGAGAAGGGCGTCAAGAGCAAGTCCTTCCAGGACCTGACGGCCGCGCACCACTCGGTCCAGAAGGCCCCGCTGCTGTCGGGGATCTCGCGGACCTACCAGCCGAAGGACGAGGAGGGCGAGCAGCTGCCGGCCGAGTCGACCCGCGTCCAGGTGAAGGTCGACGACGTCCTGCGCGACGTGACGGCCTCGCTGACGCGGCTGTTCGACGTCACCGCCACCAAGGACTGGGCGAACTGCGTCGCCCGCGCCGACGTGACGGTCGACGGCACGACGCTCCTGCGCGACGTCCCGGTCTCCTACCTGCTCTTCCTGGAGAAGCAGCTCAAGGACCTGCACACGTTCGTCAAGAAGCTGCCGGTGCTGGACGCCGCGGAGACGTGGACGTTCGACCCGTCCACCGACGTGTGGCGCACCGAGGCGGTCCGCACCGTGAAGACCAAGAAGGTGCCCCGCAACCACGTCAAGGCGGAGGCGACCGAGAAGCACCCGGCCCAGGTGGAGGTGTACTACGAGGACGTCAGCGTCGGCCACTGGACGACGGTGAAGTTCTCGGGCGCGCTCCCGGCCAGGCGGGTCAACGAGCTGCTCGGCCGTGTCGAGCGGCTGCAGGACGCGGTCAAGTTCGCCCGCGAGGAGGCCAACGGCACCGAGGTGACCGACCAGCGCGTCGGCGAGGCGGTCTTCGGCTACCTGTTCGGGTGACCGGCCCGCGACCCGGCGGACAACGTCGACGAGTCACACAACTCAATAGGATCCCCCCGCCGCCGCGCGGGGGGTGCGCGAGGAGCGCAAGCTGAAGCTGAAGCCGAAGCTGACCAGGGTGAGCGACACAGTGCGGGTTCGACTCCCGCCCCCGGCACCCGCGCCGGGGTAGCCCAAGTGGTAGAGGCGGCCGCCCGCTCAATCTCAGACTCTCGCTCCAGACTCAGCATTCGCCGCCGATCGCCGGATCGCGCGGACGTGGACGGAAACCGTCGAGATGCCGGTTCGAATCCGGCTCGCTCTGCTCGGAGGGCGATGGCGTAACGGGATCGCGCGACGGTCTGAGAGTGATCCGCGTCCATCCATGTGCCGGCGTGCGAATTGGGCGGCAACCACAGGGGCCCAGGGGCGGCTAGACCCCCGGGCCCCGCTCGCGCCGGTCGGTGTCCGGTTTGACCGCCGCCGCCGGGATGGGCATCGTCGCCTGAATGATGCGGATCTCGATGCGGCGGTGCGGCGCCCTGGCCGCCGCGGCGGTGCTGGCGGTGGCCGGATGCGGCGGAGGCGACGGCGAGGGTGAGCGGGCGCCCGCCCCGCGAGCGGCGTCGCCGTCCGCCTCTCCGTCGGAGTCACCCTTGCCGGAGCCCAACGGCGAGCTGGCGAAGGACCCCGAGGGCCTCGCCGCGGACCTGGAGCGGACGCACCAGGCCATGGGGTCCGCCGTCGACCAGTGGCTGCGCGCAGACCCGGCCAGGACCGGGCCGCCCGCCTCGATCGTCCACCTCTCCCTGCGCCAGCAGCGGATCTACCGGGCGCTGGCGAAGGACGAGGGGCTCGAAAAGCGGACGAGGAAGCTCCTGCCGGGCGAACTCGCCGGCGCGGCGCGCGACAACGCGGTCGCCGCCCGCAAGCTCCTGGAGCTGGCCAAGCCGGAGGACGACCTCGGCAAGTTCCGCACCCGGGAGCCGCGCCCCGCGGGCGAGCTGCTGAAGCACTTCGAGGACGCCGGGAAGCGGTTCGGCCTCGACTGGCAGGTGCTCGCCGCCATCATGCTCGTGGAGACGAAGTACGGCCGGATCAAGTCGCCGAGCTGGGCCGGGGCGAAGGGCCCCATGCAGTTCCTGCCCTCGACCTGGCGGCAGTACGGGATGGGCGGCGACATACACGACCCGCGCGACGCGGTCATGGGCGCCGCGAACTACCTGAAGGCGTCCGGGGCGCCGGGCGACTACCGGCGCGCGCTGCACGCCTACAACCCCACCCCGCTCTACGTCGACGCGGTGCAGAGGCACGCGCGCCAGATGAGGAAGGACGCGCGTGCCTACTACGCCTACTACAACTGGCAGGTCTTCGTTGTGACCAGCCGCGGCGACGTCCGCATCACCGGGCCTGCCGCGCGCCGCTGACGGCGCCCGTCAGGTGAGGACCCGCTTGGTGAAGGTGCGGGTCGCGGCCCACGTCAGCAGGACCGTCCCGCCGACGATGGCGAGCAGGAACGCCCACGCCGGCATGTGCGGGACGTCCGGCGTGAGCGCGCTGCGCAGGCCCTCGCTGACGTACACGAGCGGGTTGAACAGGCTGGCGACCTGCAGCCAGCGGATGTCGTCCAGCGCCGCCCACGGGTAGTAGACGCAGCCGAGCATGGTCATCGGCAGCAGCACCATCCCGAACAGCACCTGGACCTTCTGCGGGTTCATCAGCGTGCCGAGCAGCAGCCCGCCCGAGGCCGACATCAGCGACCCCGCCACCATGACCAGGACCAGCACCGGCCAGTTCGCCACGTGGACGCTGGGCGACTCGCCCTCGGCGTGGATGAACAGCACGGCGGGGAACACCAGCAGCCCGCCGATCAGCCCCTGCGCCGCCGCCGCGACGATCTTCTGGGCGGCCAGCAGCGGGATCGGCACCGGCGCGAGTGCCCGGTCGGTGATGGACTTCTGCCAGTTCAGCTCCATCATGAGCGGGAAGATCACCGCCATCATGGCCTGCATGATGATGGACGACCCCACGAGGCCGGGCAGCAGGATCGTGGCGAACGTCGGCCCGCCGGACGCCGCCATCGCGCCGCCGCCGAGCTTCGGCAGCACGTAGGCGAACACGAAGACGAACATGACCGGCTGCACCAGCACCCGGACGAACGTCGACACGAAGTTCCTGCGCATCACCCGGGCCTCGCGCGCCATCATCGCGGCGAACGTGCGGGGGAGCGTAGCCCGCGCGGGGGGCGGCGGGGCGAGGACCATGGGCGCGGTCATTCGCGGTAGTCCCTTCCGGTGAGGGTGAGGAAGACGGTCTCCAGGCTGGGCCGGAGCTGGGTGGCGTCGGTGACGCCCGCGCCGGCGCCGGTGCCGATCGCGACGAGCTCGCCGAGGATGCCCTCCGGTTCGGCGGCGAACACGCGCGCCTGGCCGTCGTTGATCTCGACCCTGCTGATGCCCTTGCGGTCGGCGAGTGCCCTGATCTTCTCTGGGACGGGCGCGTCGTAGGTCACGGTGATGATGGTGTCGGCGCCCGCGCCCGCCTTCAGCTGGTCGACCGTCCCGCTGGCGAGGATCTTGCCGTGGTCGACGACCGCGACCCTGTCGCAGAGGGCCTCGGCCTCCTCCATGTAGTGGGTGGTCAGCACGATGGTCTGCCCGGCGGCCTGGAGACCGCGCAGCACCTCCCACAGATTGGTGCGCGTCTGCGGATCGAGCCCGGCGGTCGGCTCGTCGAGGAAGAGGACCTCCGGCCCGTGCATCAGGGCGCGGCAGATCATGACGCGCTTGGCCTGCCCGCCCGAGATCTCGAACGGGTTGCCGCCGCGCTGCTCGGCCAGCCCGAACAGCTCCAGCAGCTCGCCGGCCCGCGCGCGGGCCTCGCGGGCGCCGAGCCCGAAGTAGCGGCCCCGGAACTCCAGGTTCTCGGCGACGGTCAGGTCGCTGTCGAGGGTGTTGTTCTGCGACACCACCCCGATGCGGCGCTTGATCTCTACGGCGTCCCGCACGACGTCCCGGCCGAGGACGTGCGCGCTGCCGCCGGTGGGGACGACGAGGGTGGTGAGCATCCCGATCGTGGTGGACTTGCCCGCGCCGTTCGGGCCGAGCAGCCCGAAGAACTCGCCGCGCGGGACGTCCAGGTCGATGCCCTGGACGGCCGGCACCGCGGGACGCGGCCCGGACGGGGGATAGGTCTTCTCCAGGCCGGCCGTGCGGACGGCGGCCTCCGAGGGGTCGGTCATGCGCCGTCTCCCTCCGTTTCCTGTGCGTGGGGATGGTTCTCGAACTTCTCGATCAGGCTGAGCAGGAACCTGCGGACGGCGGCCTCGTCGCCCTCGTCCACGACGTCGTAGAGCCGCGACAGGTCGCGGCCGATGGGGCCGGACTTCTCGGCGAGCAGCCGCCGCCCGGAGTCGGTGATGCGCAGCAGCACGCCGCGCCGGTCCCGGTAGGAGCGCTCGCGCCGGACGTGCCCGTTGCGTTCGAGGGTGTCGACCACCGAGGTGACCGTCGCGGGGGTCACCAGGAGCCGCTTGGCGACCTCGCCGGGGCGCAGGCCGTCCTCCACGATGAGCAGCCGCAGCAGGAAGAACCCCGTGGGGCTGATCCCGTGCCGCTCGATGATCCGCCACACGACCGGCCCGGACAGCCGGGAGGCGAGCCCGAACAGCCGTCCGATCGGCCACTCCTCCATGGACGGGAACGCTTCCAGGTCGTCGAAGCCGAGGTTCTGCATGGCGATGATGTTAGAGCTCTAATGATTAGAGCGCAAACTATTAGAACCCTAACGACTTCTGCCGGATCGCGGGTGACGGAGATCGCGGTTGTATAGAATTCCATCGTCATGCATACTCTTGCTCAGTGCTTCCGAAGGGCAGGGTGGACATGGGAATCCGGACGGCGGTCGCCGGCGCCAGCGGTTACGCGGGCGGCGAGCTGCTGCGCATCCTGGCGGGACATCCAGAGTTCGAGATCGGCGCGCTGACGGCGGGCTCCAACGCGGGCACCGAGCTGGGCGCGCACCAGCCCCACCTGCGATCCCTGGCCGGGCGCGTCCTGGCCGAGACCGGCCCCGGCACGCTCGCCGGCCACGACGTCGTGTTCCTCGCGCTGCCGCACGGCCGGTCCGCGGAGCTCGCCGCGCAGCTCGGCGAGGACGTGCTGGTCATCGACTGCGGCGCCGACCACCGGCTCGGCGACCCCGCCGCCTGGGAGGCGTTCTACGGGACGCCCCACGCGGGCACCTGGCCCTACGGGCTCCCCGAACTGCCCGGCAAGCGGGACGAGCTCCGCTCCGCCCGGCGCGTCGCCGTCCCCGGCTGCTACCCGACCGCGGTGTCGCTCGCGCTGTTCCCGGCGTTCGCCGCCGGGCTCGCCGAGCCCGACGTCGTCGTGGTCGCCGCGTCCGGCACCTCGGGCGCCGGACGCGCCCTCAAGCCGCACCTGCTGGGCAGCGAGGTCATGGGCTCGGTCACCGCGTACGCCGCCGGCGGCACGCATAGGCATACACCCGAGATGGTCCAGAACCTGAGCGCGGCCGCGGGCGAGCCGGTCACGGTGTCGTTCACCCCGACGCTCGCCCCGATGAGCCGCGGCATCCTCGCCACCTGCACCGCCAAGGCCCGGCCGGGCGTCACCGCCGCGGCGGTCCGCGCCGCCTACGGCGACGCCTACGCCGGCGAGCCGTTCCTCGGCCTGCTGCCCGAGGGGCAGTGGCCCGCCACGTCGATGACGCTCGGTGCCAACACCGTCCTCGTCCAGGTCGCCCTCGACGAGTCCGCCGGGCGCATCGTCGTGGTCGCCGCGGTCGACAACCTCACCAAGGGCACCGCGGGCGGCGCGGTGCAGAGCGCCAACATCGCCCTCGGCCTCCCGGAAGAACTCGGGCTCACCACGATCGGAGTGTCCCCGTGAGCGTCACCGCCCCGCGGGGCTTCCGCGCCGCCGGCGTCGTCGCCGGGCTCAAGGACAGCGGAACCCGCGACCTGGCCCTGGTCGTCAACGACGGGCCGTCCCGCGCCGCGGCCGGGGTCTTCACCCGCAACCGCGTCAAGGCCGCGCCCGTGCTGTGGTCGGAGCAGGTCCTCAGCGGCGGCCGGGTCCGCGCGGTCGTGCTGAACGCCGGCGGCGCCAACGCCTGCACCGGCGCCCCTGGCTTCCAGGACACCCACGCCACCGCCGAGAAGGCCGCCGCGCTGCTGGACGACTCGGCCGGCGAGATCGCGGTCTGCTCCACCGGCCTCATCGGCGAGCGGCTCCCGATGGACCTGCTGCTGCCCGGCGTCGGCAAGGCCGCCGCCGAGCTGTCGCGCGGGGACGGCGGCCTCGCCGCCGCCGACGCGATCCGCACCACCGACACCGTCGCCAAGATATCCTTCCGGCAGGGCGCCGGCGGCTACATGATCGGCGCGATGGCGAAGGGCGCGGGCATGCTGGCCCCGTCGCTGGCCACCATGCTGTGCGTCATCACCACCGACGCCGACCTGCCCGCCGAGACGCTCGACCGGGCCCTGCGCGCGGCCACCTCCGTCACCCTCGACCGGCTCGACTCCGACGGCTGCATGTCCACCAACGACACCGTGCTGCTGCTGGCGTCCGGCGCCGCCGGCACCGCCCCGGGCGAGGAGGAGTTCACCGCGCTGCTCACCGAGGTCTGCGCCGATCTCACCCGGCAGCTGCTCGTGGACGCCGAGGGCGCGTCCAAGGCCATCGCGATAGAGGTCGTCGGCGCCGCGAGCGACGACGACGCGGTCACCGTCGGGCGCTCCATCGCCCGCAACAACCTGCTCAAGTGCGCCATCCACGGCGAGGACCCGAACTGGGGCCGGGTGCTGTCGGCGGTCGGCACGACCGACGCGGTGTTCGAGCCCGGCCACCTGAACGTCGCGATCAACGGCGTATGGGTGTGCCGCAACGGCGCGCCCGGCGACGACCGCGACAAGGTCGACCTGCGCCCCCGCGACGTGACGATCACCGTGGACCTCGCCGCGGGCCCGCACAGCGCCACCGTCTGGACGACCGACCTCACGGCCGACTACGTCCACGAGAACTCGGCGTACTCCACATGAGCGCCGTCACCTCGGGCGCGCAGATGCGCAAGAACCGGGCCGGCGTGCTCGGCAAGGCGGGGACGCTGATCGAGGCGCTGCCGTGGCTGGAGCGGTTCCACGGCCGGACCGTCGTGATCAAGTACGGCGGGCACGCGATGACCGACGAGGCACTGCGGCACTCGTTCGCCGAGGACATCGTGTTCCTGCGCTACGCCGGGCTGAAGCCGGTGATCGTGCACGGCGGCGGCCCGCAGATCAACGCGGCCCTCGCCCGCAACGGCATCGACTCGACGTTCACCGCGGGGCTGCGGGTGACCACGCCGGAGGCCATGGAGGTCGTCCGGATGGTGCTGACCGGGCAGGTGCAGCGCGACGTCGTCGGGCTGATCAACCGGCACGGGCCGTTCGCGCTCGGCATGTCCGGCGAGGACGCGAACCTGTTCACCGCCGAGCGCAAGCACGCCGTGGTGGACGGCGAGCCGGTCGACATCGGCCAGGTCGGCGAGATCGTCGAGGTGGAGGTCGGGGCGGTGCGGGCCCTGCTGGACGACGGCCGGATCCCGGTGATCTCCAGCATCGCGCGCGGCGACGACGGCGAGGTCTTCAACGTCAACGCCGACACGGCCGCGGCGGCGCTGGCCGTCGCGCTGGACGCGACGAAACTCGTCGTGCTGACCGACGTCGAGGGCCTGTACGCGGACTGGCCGGACAGCGACGACGTGATCGACAGCCTCACCACCGATGAGCTGGCGGTGCTTTTGCCGGACCTGTCGGCGGGGATGGTTCCCAAGATGGAGGCATGCCTGACCGCCGTGCGCGGCGGGGTGCCGCAGGCGCACGTGCTGGACGGCCGCGTCCCGCACTCGCTGCTGCTGGAGATCTTCACCGACGAAGGGATCGGAACGATGGTGCTGCCCGGCGCCGCCGGAGGGGAGTCCGCATGAGCGGCGACCTCAGGGAGCGGTTCGAGGCCGCGTTCATGCCGAACTACGGCGTCCCGCCGCTCGCGCTGGCGCGCGGGGAGGGCTGCCGGGTGTGGGACACCGCCGGCCGCGAGTACCTCGACCTGATCGCCGGGATCGCGGTCAGCTCGCTCGGGCACGGCCACCCCGCCCTCGTCGAGGCCGTGTCGGCGCAGGCCGCGACGCTGGCGCACACGTCGAACCTGTTCCTGCACGAGCCGGAGGTGCTGCTCGCCGAGCGGCTGCTGGACCTGCTCGGCGGGGGCGGCAGGGTGTTCCTCGCCAACAGCGGCACCGAGGCCAACGAATGCGCGCTCAAGCTCGCCGTCAAGTACGGCAAGGCGAACGGCCGGTCCTACATCGTGGCGGCGGAGAACGGGTTCCACGGCCGGACCATGGGCGCGCTGTCGCTGACGGGGAAGGCGTCGATCCGCGAGCCGTTCGGCCCGTTCGGACCCGACGTCCGGTTCGTCCCCTATGGTGACGTGGACGCGCTGAAGGCCGCGGTCGGCGAGGACTGCGCCGCGGTCTTCCTGGAGCCCACGCAGGGCGAGGCCGGGGTCGTCCCGCCGCCGGACGGGTACTTCGCCGCCGTCCGCGAAGTCTGCGACGCGACGGGCGCGCTGTTCGTCGCCGACGAGATCCAGTCCGCGATCGGCCGCACCGGCGCCTGGTTCGCCTTCGAGCACGAGAACGCCAGGCCCGATGTCCTCACGCTGGCCAAGGGCCTCGGCGGGGGGCTGCCGGTCGGCGCGTGCATCGCGTTCGGGCCGCACGGCGAGCTGTTCGCCAAGGGAGACCACGGCAGCACGTTCGGCGGGAACCCGGTCGCCGCGGCCGCCGCCCTCGCCGTCCTCACCACGATCGAGAAGGACGGCCTGCTCGCCAACGCCGTGTCGGTGGGGGAGACCCTCGCCGAAGGGCTCGGCGCCATCGACCACCCGCTGCTGGCGGGCGTGCGGGGGCGCGGGCTCTGGCGCGCCGCCGTCCTCACCGGGCCGCACGCCCCCGCCGTGGAGGCCGCCGCCCGCGACGCCGGGTTCCTGATCAACGCCGTCGCGCCGGACGCGCTGCGGATCGCCCCGCCGCTCGTCCTCACCGCCGGGCAGGCGCGGACGTTCACCGCCGCGCTCCCCTCGATCCTCGACGCCGCCGCCGGGCAGGAGGGCTGACGATGACCAGGCACTTCCTCCGCGACGACGACCTCACGCCCGCCGAGCAGGCCGAGGTCCTGGACCTGGCCGCCCAGGTCAAGAAGGACCGGTTCGGGTTCCGGCCGCTGGAGGGCCCGAAGTCCGTCGCGGTCCTGTTCGACAAGCCGTCCACCCGGACCCGGATCTCCTTCGCCGTCGGCATCGCCGAACTCGGCGGCCACCCGCTGGTCATGGACGCAGGTACCAGCCAGCTCGGCCGCGGCGAGACCATCGCCGACACCGCCCGCGTCCTGGAGCGCCAGGTCAGCGCCATCGTGTGGCGGACCGCGGGGCAGGAGCGCATCGCCGAGATGGCCGCCGGCACCACCGTCCCCGTCGTCAACGCCCTCACCGACGAGTTCCACCCCTGCCAGATCCTCGCCGACCTGCAGACCGTCAAGGAGGCCAAGGGCGGCCTCGCGGGCGCCGTCCTCGCCTACTTCGGCGACGGCGCCAACAACATGGCGCACTCCTACCTGCTCGGCGGCGCCACCGCCGGGATGCACGTCCGGATCGGCGCGCCCGCGGCCCAGCCGCCCGACCCCGCCGTCGTCGCCCGCGCCGCCGGGATCGCCGCCGCCACCGGCGGCTCGGTGACGGTCACCGACGACGCCGGCGAGGCCGCCGCCGGCGCCGACGTCCTCGCCACCGACACCTGGGTGTCGATGGGCCAGGACGGCAAGGACACCTCGCTGTACGAGCCCTACGCCGTCACCGGAGACCTCCTCGCCCGCGCCGACTCCGACGCGATCGTCCTGCACTGCCTGCCCGCCTACCGCGGGAAGGAGATCGCCGCGTCCGTCCTCGACGGCCCGCAGAGCCGGGTCTGGGACGAGGCGGAGAACCGGCTGCACGCCCAGAAGGCGCTGCTCGCCTGGCTCCTGGAGCGCGCCCGGTGACGACGACCCCCATGACCAAGGCCGCCCGGCACGCCCGGGTGATCGAGCTGCTGACCCGGCACCCCGTCCACTCGCAGGGCGAGCTCGCCAGGCTCCTCGCGGACGAGGGCGTCGACGTCACCCAGGCCACGCTCTCGCGTGACCTGGTGGAGATCGGCGCGGTGCGGCTGCGCGCCGACGACGGCAGCCTGATCTACGCCGTCCCCGGGGAGGGCGGCGAGCGGATCCGGCGGGCCCGCACCGGCACCGCCGAGACCTTCACCGGACGGCTCTCCCGGCTCGCCGCGGAGCTGCTCGTCTCGGCCGAGGCGTCGGCCAACCTGGTCATGGTGCGGACCCCGCCCGGGGCCGCCCAGTACCTGGCCTCGGCGATCGACCACGCCGAATGGCCGACCATCCTCGGCACCGTCGCGGGCGACGACTCCATCCTCGTCATCGCCCGCGACCCCAGCGGCGGGGAGGACGTCGCGCAGGCGCTCCTGCGGCTGGCCGCCGGACGCGAACGACGAAGCTAGGGCCCGCCCGGCCCGGTCCCAGCCAACACCAACCGAACTTCACGCAGACACAGGAGATAAAGATCATGAGCGAGCGCGTCGTCCTCGCGTACTCCGGGGGCCTGGACACCTCCGTCGCCATCCCGTTCCTCGCCGAGCAGACCGGCGGGGAGGTCATCGCCGTGGCCGTCGACGTCGGCCAGGGCGGCGAGGACCTCGACACTATCCGCAAGCGGGCCCTCGCGTGCGGCGCGGCCGAGTCCGTCGTCGTGGACGCCAAGGAGGAGTTCGCCGCGGACTTCTGCGTCCCCGCGATGCAGGCGAACGCCCTCTACATGGACCGCTACCCGCTGGTGTCCGCGCTGTCCCGGCCGCTGATCGTCAAGCACCTGGTGGCGGCGGCCCGCGAGTTCGGCGGCACCTCCGTCTCGCACGGCTGCACCGGCAAGGGCAACGACCAGGTCCGCTTCGAGGCCGGCCTGTCCGCCCTCAACCCGGACCTGAAGGTCATCGCGCCCGCCCGCGACTTCGCCTGGACGCGCGACAAGGCGATCGCGTTCGCCGAGGACAAGGGCCTCCCGATCGACGTGTCCGCCAAGTCGCCGTACTCGATCGACCAGAACCTGTGGGGCCGGGCCGTCGAGACCGGGTTCCTGGAGGACATCTGGAACGGCCCGACCGAGGACGTCTACGACTACACCGCCGACCCCGCGACCCCGCGGGACGCCGACGAGGTCGTCATCACCTTCGCCGCCGGCGTCCCCGTCGCGCTCGACGGCCGCCCGCTGACCCCGTACCAGATCATCGCCGAGCTGAACCGGCGCGCCGGCGCCCAGGGCGTCGGCCGGATCGACATGGTCGAGGACCGGCTCGTCGGCATCAAGAGCCGCGAGGTCTACGAGGCGCCCGCCGCGATCGTGCTCATCAACGCGCACATGGAGCTGGAGAACGTCACCGTCGAGCGCGACCTCGCCCGCTTCAAGCGGTCCGTCGACCAGCGGTGGGGCGAGCTCGCCTACGACGGCCTGTGGTTCTCGCCGCTGAAGGACGCGCTGGACGCGTTCATCGCCGACACGCAGAAGCACGTCTCCGGCGAGGTCCGGGTGACGCTGCACGGCGGCCGCGCCGTCGTCACCGGGCGGCGCAGCGACGCGTCCCTCTACAGCTACGACCTCGCCACCTACGACACCGGCGACACCTTCGACCAGAGCCTCGCCAAGGGCTTCGTCGAGCTGTGGAGCCTGCCCACCAAGATCGCCGCCAAGCGCGACCGCGGGGCCTGACACGCCACGCCCGGCGGCCAGGCGCCGTACCCTAAGGGACGCCGTGCACCGCGTGGGGACGCCGTGCGCGGCGTCCCCACGCCCGCGCGTGCGCGTTCCGGCGTGGTGAGATGGAAGAAGAGTCCAGCGGTGGGAAGAAGAGGAATCACGTGACCAAGGCACCGACGCGGCTGTGGGGCGGCCGGTTCGAGGGCGGCCCGTCGGACGCGCTCGCACGGCTCTCGGTGAGCGTCCAGTTCGACTGGCGGCTCGCCCCCTACGACCTGATGGGCTCGCGGGCGCACGCCCGCGTCCTCAACCGGGCGGGGCTGCTCACCGACGACGAGCTGGACCGCATGCTCGGTGCCCTGGACGACTTGGAGGAGGCGTGCCGGTCCGGGGAGTTCCGGCCCGCCGTCGCCGACGAGGACGTCCACACGGCCCTGGAGCGGGGGCTGCTGGAGCGGCTCGGCGCCCTCGGCGGCAAGCTGCGCGCCGGCCGCAGCCGCAACGACCAGGTCGCCACCGACCTGCGCCTCTACCTGCGCGACCACGCCCGCCAGATCGTGTCCCGGCTGGTGGAGCTGGAGACCGCGCTGATCGCGCAGGCCGAGCACAACCTCGGCGTCGCCGCGCCCGGCATGACCCACCTCCAGCACGCCCAGCCCGTGCTGTTCTCCCACCAGCTCCTCGCGCACGTCCAGCCGCTCACCCGCGACGTCGAGCGGCTGCGCGACTGGGACCGCCGCGCCGCGGTCTCGCCGCTCGGCTCCGGCGCCCTCGCCGGCTCGTCGCTGCCGCTCGACCCGCAGGCCACCGCCGCCGAGCTCGGCTTCGACTCCGCCGCGCCGAACTCCATGGACGCCGTCGCCGACCGCGACTTCGTCGCCGAGTTCCTCTTCGCCGCCGCGCTCGTCGGCGTCCACCTGTCGCGCCTCGGCGAGGAGATCTGCCTCTGGGCGTCGCAGGAGTTCCGCTGGATCGAGATGGACGACACCTACGCCACCGGGTCGTCGATCATGCCGCAGAAGAAGAACCCCGACGTCGCCGAGCTGGCGCGCGGCAAGGCGGGCCGCCTCATCGGGCACCTCGTCGGGCTCCTCACCACCCTCAAGGGCCTGCCGCTCACCTACAACCGCGACCTGCAGGAGGACAAGGAGGGCGCGTTCGACGCCGTCGAGACGCTGCTGCTCGTCCTGCCCGCCATGTCCGGCCTCATCGCGACGATGCGCGTCAACACCGAGCGCCTGGAGGCCACGGCGCCGGAGGGCTTCGCCCTCGCCACCGACCTCGCCGAGCTGCTCGTCCGCCGCGGCGTGGCGTTCCGCGACGCCCACGAGGTCGTCGGCCACCTCGTGGTGTGGTGCCAGGTCAACGACAAGGACTTCGACGACCTGACCGACGAGGAGCTCGGCAAGGTGTCGCCGCACCTGACGCCGGACGTCCGGGAGGTCCTCAACGTCCAGGGCGCCCTGGCGTCCCGGAAGGCGTACGGCGGCACCGCCCCCGACCGCGTCCGCGAGCAGATCGGCGCGCTGCGCACCCAGGTCGACGAGCACGCCGCCTGGGCCGCCGGTTCCGACGGCTGAGCCGCGCCGGCCCGCACGCGGAGCGTCCAGACCCTGCCCGCACGGCGGCGAGCCCCCCCGTCCCCAGAGGTGATTCGATGAGCAGAGAGCCGCTGCCCCGCGACTTCTTCGACCGCCCTGTCGAAGAAGTCGCGCCGGCGCTGCTCGGACGCGTGGTCAGACATCGCACCCCCGAAGGGGACGTCGCGGTCAGGCTCACCGAGGTCGAGGCGTACGCGGGCCCGCTGGACCCGGCCTCCCACGCCTACCGCGGCAAGACGGCGCGCAACGCCGTGATGTTCGGGCCGCCCGGCCACGCCTACGTCTACTTCACCTACGGCATGCACTACTGCATGAACCTCGTGTGCGGGCCGGACGGGACGTCCATGGCGGTGCTCCTCCGCGCCGGCGAGGTCGTCGCGGGGGAGGAGACGGCGCGAGCGCGGCGCCTCCGCTCCACCGCCCGCGACCTGGCCAGAGGGCCGGCCCGCCTCTGCCAGGCGCTCGGTGTCGCCCGCGAGCAGAACGGCCTGGACGTCTGCTCGCCGGAAGGGTCGCTCAGCGTCCACGCCGGTGAACCCGCCGACGCCTCCCTCATCAGGACGGGGCCGCGCACCGGCGTGACCGGCGCCAAGGACGTCCCGTGGCGCTACTGGATCGACGGCGACCCGACCGTGTCCCAGTACCGCCGGCACGTCCCCCGGCAGCGAAGGAAGGCCGCCCCCGGTGAGTGAGAACGCCCCGCAGGCGGCGAGCCCCGGCCGCACACCGCCGGCGCCGCCCCCGCCACGGCCCAGACGGGCTTTGCTCACCGCGGGCGGCTACGTCGCGTTCGCGATGCTTCTGGCGCTGTTCGTCCTCGACACGAGCGGCTGGCTGCACCGCACCGAGAAGCTCGGTGACGTCGAACGCCAGCCCGACTCGGTCACCTACGAAGGCCCGCACGGCGCGTCCGGGACCCACTACGTCGGTGTGCTCCACGAGCGCAGCTTCGTCTTCGGCCGGCATCGCGCCTACCAGCTGTTCGCGGGTCCCGAGCCGGACTTCGGGTACGGGCACTTCATCGACTTCGACCACGGCGGCGGCGAACCGCCCGCCATCCGGTCGGCGACCTGGGACGCCGAGGGCGTCCGCGTAACCTTCACCACGGGGCACGAGGTCTTCGTTCCCGCCCGTGCCTTCGTGGGCTCGCGCTGAATAACGTTGGCGTGACACGCGCCCACCCGGCACGCTGGTGGGCGCACCGTATGCGGAAACTGAGACGAGGGAGACCGTGACCGACATCCTGGACGATCTCGCGTGGCGCGGCCTGATCGCGCAGTCCACCGACCTGGACGAACTGCGGGCGCTGCTCGCCGCGGGACCGGTCACGCTCTATTGCGGGTTCGACCCGACGGCGCCCTCGCTGCACCTCGGCAACCTCATCCAGATCCTCATGCTGCGCCGCTTCCAGCGGGCCGGGCACCGGCCCCTCGGGCTCGTCGGCGGCGCCACGGGACTGATCGGCGACCCGAGCGGGAAGAGCACTGAACGCGTCTTGAACTCGGCGGACACCGTCGCCGCCTGGGTCGAGCGGATCCACGGCCAGGTGTCGAGGTTCCTCGACTTCCATGACGGCCCCACGGGCGCCACGATGGTCAGCAACCTCGACTGGACCGGCCCCATGACGGCCATCGAGTTCCTGCGCGACATCGGCAAGCACTTCCCGGTGAACCGGATGCTGGCCCGGGAGACGGTCAAGGCCCGCCTCGACAGCACCGGCATGAGCTACACCGAGTTCAGCTACGTCCTCCTGCAGTCCATGGACTTCCTGGAGCTGTACCGGCGGTACGGGTGCCGGCTGCAGACCGGTGGCAGTGACCAGTGGGGCAACCTCACCGCCGGCGTCGACCTCATCCGCCGCGTCGAAGGCGCCTCCGCGCACGCGCTCACCACACCGCTGCTCACCAAGGCGGACGGGTCCAAGTTCGGCAAGACGGCCGGCGGCGAGACGTACTGGCTCGATGCCGAACTGACCTCGCCGTACGCGTTCTACCAGTTCTGGATCAACGCCGACGACCGGGACGTGGAGAACTTCCTCAAGGTCTTCAGCTTCCGCTCCCGGGAGGAGATCGAGGACCTGGTCAAGCAGGGCGCCGACCGCCCGGCCGCCCGCGCCCCGCAGCGCGCGCTCGCGGAGGAGATGACCACGCTCGTCCACGGCGAGGACGAGACCGCCCGCGTCGTCGCGGCGTCCCGGGCCCTGTTCGGGCAGGGCGCCCTGGACGAGCTGGACGAGCGGACGCTGCGCGCCGCGCTGGCGGAAGTGCCCCGCACGGAGGTGGCACCGGGCGAACTGCCACCGGTGGTGGACCTCCTGGCGGCGTCCGGCCTGTGCAAGAGCAAGTCCGAGGCACGTCGCGCCATCGCCCAGGGCGGCGCCTACCTCAACAACGCCAAGGTCGAATCGGAGGACGCCGCGCCGGCCGCCTCCGACCTCCTCCACGGCCGCTTCCTCGTCCTGCGGCGCGGGAAGCGCAACGTGGGCGGCGTCGAGGTGACCTCGTCCTGAACCGCCCTGCGGCCGCCCGTCCGGATGATCCGGGCGGGCGGCCGTCGTCATTGGGCGGGCAATCTTCGGCAAATACACGTCACAGTGCGGTTACGAGGTCGCATCCCAGGGCATGTTCAGAGTCTTGAAAGCCGTGATGACCTGGGGTTTCGCACTCGCCGAGGCTGATTTGACGGTCTCGGCGGGCGGATCTAATGTTCTACTCGCCCCAAGGGGAACGAGACGCCGAGAGGCGGCCGGCCCGAGGGGAACCCTCTACAACTTGCCAGGTGGAGACGTATCTCCGCGTGGAAAAGGACGTATTGGGCCGAACCATCCCAGAGTTGGACGAACGGGATGGATCGGGTAGGCTGGAGTGGTTGCCCCGGAGCCGGGGTCCGCGGGAGCGGGGTTCGGCGCGGTGGGTGTCCGTTTCTTGAGAACTCAACAGCGTGTTAAAAGCCAGTGCCTTTATCGGCTCGACCGGTGTTTTCTGGTCGGGTCGCCCCGTGGCCGCCCCTTCTTTTGTGGGGGTGGTGGGGATTTCTTTGAGGCAAGAACCCCTTTTGGGGGTTTATTGCTGGGATTGATTCCGAGGTTTGGCCGGGTCTGGGGTTCGCCCCCTGGACGTGGTCGTTTGGACCTTAATGGAGAGTTTGATCCTGGCTCAGGACGAACGCTGGCGGCGTGCTTAACACATGCAAGTCGAGCGGAAAGGCCCCTTCGGGGGTACTCGAGCGGCGAACGGGTGAGTAACA
>NZ_SMKM01000001.1 GCF_004348665.1 Actinomadura sp. GC306
ATTTTCGGGTTCGGGGAGGTGGGGGCGGCTAGGCTGGCCGCATATTTCGCCACAGTGAAGGGCAGGCCACGATGAACCGCAGCGAACTGGTCAGGGCCGTGGCGGAACGGGCGGGGAGTGACGAGGCCGCGGGCCGCCGGCATGTGGACGCCGTGTTCGAGGTCGTGATGGAGCGGGTGTCCGCCGGGGAACGCGTGACCGTCACCGGGTTCGGGACGTTCGACAGGCTGTCCCGGCCGGCCCGCAGTGCCCGCAACCCGCGTACCGGGGCGCCGATCGAGGTGGCCGCGGCGGAGGTTCCGCGGTTCCGGTCCGGGCGGACGTTCCGCACCCGGGTCGCCGGAGGAGTCGCCGTCGAGGAGCAGGTCCCCGAGGCGGCGGACGGTGTCGTGGCCGAAAGCCCCGCAAGCTCCGCAAACCTCGAAATGCCCGAGAGTCCCGAGGCGCCCGAGCCCAAGGCCGCCAAGAAGGCCAAGAAGGGTGCCAACGCCAAGAAGGCGCTGAAGAAGGCCAAGGCGGTCAAGGTGGCGGCGCCCTCGAAGAACGGCAAGGGCGCGAAGAACGGCAAGAAGAAGCAGGCCAAGGGCAAGGGGCGCGTCAAGGCCGGCAAGTAGGCCGCCGGGCGCGTGTCAGTCGCGGATCGAGACCCGGGTGACGCCGGGGACGGTCCGGGCCAGGACGTCGGCGATCTGCTGGGCGGCCTCGTCCGCGGGGCCGCGGAGTTCGACGGCGCCCTCCCGGACCGAGACGTCCCACTGCGCGCCGTCCGTGCCGTACTCGGTGATCGCGGCGAGGACGTCGTCGCGGATCCGGGCGTCGCCGCGGGCGAGGATCGCGATGAGGTCGCGGCGGCTGACGATGCCGACGATGGTGGAGCCGTCCAGTACCGGGACGCTCTTGATCCGCGTCTTCATCATCGTCTCGGCGAGCACGGCCGCGTCGGTGTTGGGCCGGGCCGTCTCCACGTCGCGGGTCATGACCTCCTCGACGAGGCGCGGCGAAGGGGACTCGGGGGTGGCCACCGGGCGGACGAAGGCGCGCGGGTCGTGCTCGAACAGGCCCTGCAGGAGGTCCATCTCGCTGACGATGCCGACGAGGCGCCCCGGCTCGTCCACGACGGGCAGCGCGGTGACGTCGTGCTCGTGCAGGACGCGGATGGCCTGGCGGACGGTGGCCGTCCGCGGGATCGTCACGACGGGCGAGGTCATCGCCTCCCGGACCAGCATGGCGTGTTCTCCTTCCGGCGAGGACGCCGTTCACCTACCCGGGCAGGACCGCCCTGACCCTTGCGTCCAGGATCATCCGGCGGGGACCGCCGGGCCCAGGGCCGTTCGTCCCGGAACCGTCAGAACAGTGTCGGCGGTTCCGCGGGCTCCGGCTCCGGCAGGGGGTCGAGCGCGGGTACCCGGTCCCTCACCTCATCATGGAATCGGCGAGCGAGCGGCAACGCGTCGGAATTGTCGGGTGTGTGGATGAAGATCGTCGGTGAGCGGCCCTCCTTGAGCCACTCGGCGGCCTTCCCGGCCCAGTACTTCCACCCCTCGACCGTCTGCGCGGTGTCGTCCCGGCCGAGGTAGCGGACGATCGGGCGGTCGGTCAGCGCCACCGAACGGCGGGGCACGCGCGGCTTCTTCGTCCACGCGTCCCGCTCCGCGTCGCTGCCCGGGCGGTTCCGGAAGAACGCGGTGGTGTCGAAGGGCACCCACTCGGCGTCGACGGCCGCAAGGACCTTTTCGAGGTCGCAGGCGCGTCCGGGCTCCTCGAAGAACGCGCGGTGGCGCACCTCGACGGCGTAGCGGTGGGTGCGGGGCAGGCGGCGCAGGAAACCGGCCAGCGTCCCGAGGTCCGCCGGGCCGAACGAACCCGGGAGCTGCACCCACAGCGCGTGCGTCCGTGGGCCGAGCGGCTCGATCGCGGTCAGGAAGGCGCGGAGGTCCTCGTCGAAGCCGGTGAGGCGCCGCTCGTGCGTGATCGACCTCGGCAGTTTGAGGACGAAGCGGAAGTCCGGCCCGACCTGCTCCGCCCAGGACTCCGCGGTGCTCCGCGACGGTGTCGCGTAGAAGGTCGTGTTGCCCTCCACCGCGTTGCACCAGCCCGCGTAGGCGCGCAGCCGCGCACCGGGCGGCAGCGGATGGGGAAGGAAACGACCCTGCCACGACGGATGCGTCCACATCGCGCACCCCACATGAAGCCGCATGAACCCGACGCTATCGCCTCGCCGCCGCGCCGGGCCTTGAACTCCCCGGACGGCGACTGCGTACCTCCACGCGTAGCTCGGGAAGCCGGACCTTGGAGGACCCCCCATGAGGGCGAGAAAGAGTCGTGTGCGCACCGCGGTCACGTGGACCGCGGTGGCCGCCGGATCCGCCGGGCTCGTGGCCGGCTCGCTGTACGTGGTGCGGATGCCGGACGGGTCCGGCGACCAGAAGCGGGCCGCGCTGACCGGCGAGCAGGCGGCGCAGGCGCGGGACGGGGCCGCGGGTGCGCTCGCCGCGCGGCTGGCGGGCCGGCTCGGCGCCCGCACGGCCGGTGCCTACCTCGACTCCGCCGGGCGGCCCGTCGTGACGGTCACCAACGCCGGCGACGCGGCCATGGTCCGCGAGGCGGGCGCCGTGCCCAAGATGACGCGGCGCAGCCCCGCGGCGCTGAACCGGGTCACCGCGACGCTCCGCACGTCGATGGCGGACGTGCCGGGCACCGGCTGGGCCGTCGACCCGGCGACCTCGCGGGTGACCGTGTGGACCGACGACTCGGTCACCGGGACGCGGCTGGCGGCCGTCCGGCGGACGGCCCGGCAGATGGGCGCGGCGGTGCGGATGGTGCACATCGACGGGCGGCTGCGCCCATTGGCGTTCGGCGGGGACGCGATCTTCGGCGGGGGCTCGCGCTGCTCGCTCGGCTTCAACGTCACGCGGGGCGGCCAGCCGTTCTTCCTCACCGCCGGGCACTGCGGCAACTCCGTTCGCAACTGGTCCGCCGACCAGCGGGGCGCCCAGTTCCTCGGCCGGACGGTCGCGAGCAGTTTCCCCGGTGACGACTTCGCGCTCGTCCGGACGGCGCAGCCCGGCCCGAGCGCGGTCAACCTCTACAACGGCCGGGCGCGGGCGATCACCCGGGCGGGGGACGCCGTGGTCGGCCAGCGGGTCGTCCGCACGGGCAGCACCACCGGCCTCGCCACCGGCCGGGTCACCGCCACCAACGCCACGGTGAACTACCCGGAGGGGACCGTCAGCGGCCTGATCCAGACGACCGTCTGCGCGGAGCCCGGCGACAGCGGCGGGCCGCTCTTCAGCGGCAACACCGCCCTCGGGCTCACGTCCGGCGGTTCGGGCAACTGCCGGACCGGCGGCGTCACGTTCTTCCAGCCGGTCACCGAACCCCTGCGGGCCTTCGGTGCGCAGATCTCCTAGACCCCGCACACTGGAGGGGGCCCGGAGTGCTCTCCGCGGCCCCTTCCCGAAGGGATCTGGGCGATGACCGGAATCAACGACCGTATCGAGCGCGAGTTCGCGAGCAACCTGGACCAGGTCACGGAGCTCTCGCGCGAGATCGGTGCCAGGCCCGAGCTCGCCTTCGAGGAGCACGAGACCTCGGCGTCGATCGTGGCGCTGCTGGAGCGCAGCGGGCACTTCGCGGTGGAGACGGGCGTGGCCGGCCTGGCGACGGCCTTCACCGCGTCGGCGGGGTCGGGCGAACTGGTGTTCGGCATCTGCGCGGAGATGGACGCGCTCCCCGGCATCGGCCACGGCTGCGGCCACAACACCATCGCGGCGGCGGGCGCGGGCGCCGCGCTGGCGCTGGCGCCGTTCGCCGGCGAGCTCGGGCTGACGGTGCGGGTGTTCGGCACGCCCGCGGAGGAGAACGGGACCGGAAAGGAGATCATGCTGAACGAGGGCGTCTTCGCCGGGACCCACGCGGCGATGATGGTCCACCCTTCGCTGCAGGACGTCGTCGCGGCCCGGTTCTGGGCGTCGCGGTCGTGGCGGATCACCTACACCGGCCGGGGCGGGCACGCGTCGCGGCCGTGGAGCGCGCGGAACGCCGCCGACGCGACCGTCGTCGCCCAGACGGCCGTGGGGCTGCTCCGCCAGCAGCTGCCCGACGGCGTCCGCGTCCACCACGTCGTGAAGGAGGCCGGGACGGCGGTCAACGTCATCGCGGACCGCGCCGTCATGGAGTGCATGATCCGCTGCGACACGATCGGCGAGGTGGACGAGGTCTGGGAGCGGGTGCGCAACTGCTTCGAGGCCGGCGCGGTCGCGGCCGGGACCGGCGTGGAGTTCACCACGCTGCCCTCCGTCTACCGCGAGTTCCGGCACGACCCGGACCTGGCCGCGGCGTTCCAGGCCCATGCCGAAGCGCTCGGCCGCACGTTCCCCGACTACGCGGACACGCAGTTCGCCTCGACGGACATGGGGAACGTCTCGCAGGTGATGCCCGCGCTCCACCCCATGCTGTCGTTCGACCTCCCGCCGGAGGACGGCAACCACACCCCCGGCTTCGCGGAAGCCGCCTCGGGCGCGGAGGGCGACCGGTTCGTGCGCGACGGCGGGCTGGCGATGGCGCTCACGATCGCGGACGTCGCGCGCTCCGAACCGGTCCGCGCACGCCTCTTGGCCAAGGGCCCCGGCCGGGACGGGTGACGGGGGGCGTCGCCGGAGGGTCAGGTGAGCGGGGCGTAGTGCTGGTCGGCGAGCCGGCCCATGGCAGGGAGGCAGACCTGTGTCTCGCGGAGCACCCATCGGTGGAGCACCGGGAGCGCGGCGTCCGCTGACAGCGCGCCCGACCGCAGGGCTTCCGCGAGAAGCGCCCGGCCGGTCGCGGCATCGGCCGGGCGGGAGCCGAGCACCGATTCCAGGTCGTCCAGTTCCTCCCGGTGCTTGGCGTCCGCGAGGCGCTCGTGCTCGCGGAGGTACTTCAGGATGCGCGCCAGGCCCTTGCTGCGGAGGACGACGAACGGGTCCTCGCTCCGCGGGACGATGATCTCCTTGATCTGGGTGAGCGCGGAGTCGTACAGCCGCTCGTTCTCGCCGTGGACGGGCACCAGCGGCTCCGGACGGCCCAGGGAGGTCCCGGTGACGTCCGCCAGCGCCTCGGTGAACAGGCGGCGGTGCAGGGTCGTGTACACCAGTCCGTTGCCGACCTCGCCCATGGGATCGGGCTTCCCCGCGCCCTGGTGGGCGAGGATCAGGATGCGCAGCCCGGCCAGGACGCGGTAGTAGCGGACGCGGTCCAGATCCACAGGGCGCCCGGACGCCGCCGCGTAGTCGGCCAGCCGGTCCGGCATGTGCGTGAACGCCTCCTGGACGGCGCGGAGCGTCACCCAGGCAAGGTCGTCGTGCGGGTCGCCCAGGTGAGCGAGTTCCCAGTCGAGCACGGCGGTGACGCGGCCGTCCTCGTAGAGGAAGTTGCCGGGGCCGGTGTCCCCCTGGACGATCACGACGGGCCCGGACACGTCCGGCACGTTGCCCCGCACCCAGGCCAGCCCCATCTCGATCAGCGGGTCGGCGGGCGCCGCGGACGCCCGGTAGAGCGCCTCCCAGCGGCCGATCTCGGCGCGCACCAGGTCGCGCAGGTCCGCGTCCCGCGCGGCCGGGGAGATTCTGCGCGGATCGACCCTGTGCAGCTCGGCGAGGATGCCCATGAACTCGCGGGCGATGCGGACACGCTGCTCCTCGTCGCGCAGCAGGGAGAACCACGTCTGGCCGGGGACCCGCTCCGCGAGGATCGCCTGCTCGGTGGGGTGCACGGCGTGGATGCGGGGGACGGGGACGGGCGTGTCCTGCAGCGCGAGGAAGAAGCGCGCCTCGTCGTGCAGGCCGAAGGACTCGGGTGCCCGGCCGCGGTCGTACCGGAGGAACAGCTCCAGCCGGGTCCCGTCCGCCGTCTCCGCGTCGACGAACCAGGCTTCGCGGCGCCCGCCGCCGGGCCGCCGCTCGAAGGAGACGATCTTCCCTCGGACGGCCTCGGCCATCCAGTCGACCAGGGCCTGGCTGAGCCCGGTGGAGGTCTTCTCGGACATGCCCGTCACGCTCCCGGGTTCGTCGAGGGGCGGGGCCACTCCTTGGTGGGCCAGACGTCCTGGTCCTCGCCGGTCAGCACGTCGCCTTCCACGGTCCAGCGCAGGCAGGTGCAGAGGCACAGCGACGTCGCGCCCGGCAGGAACATCCGGCTCGTGCCCTCCGCGCGTCCCGCCGTGACACGGCCGAGTTCGTCGCGGACCTCCAGGGAGATCGCGGTCACCCAGTTCTCGGTGGGATGGCGTTCGACCTCGCGGTGGCCGTCGACGATGCGCGCCACACGGCCGTCGCGCCGCACGTAGCCGCTGTAGACGTGCTCCGGGCCGGGGCCCGTCGGAGCGGTGTAGGTCAGGAGGGAGAGCTCGGGGGACGCCGCCCACGTGTAGCCGACGCGGCGGTAGCCGCGCTCGTGCCGGGGCCCCCAGGAGCGGTCGCGCATGGCGTGGCAGTCGACGTCGATGCGGTCGCCGTCCAGCAGGATGTGGCCGGTGATCCGTCCCGTCTGGTCGTAGTGGGACGCCTTGGGGTAGGGCGGCTCGCCGCGGCGCAGCGGCACCGGCTCCTCGGCGGCGTCGAAGCGGAAGTGGACCTTGATCCGGTCGCGGTCGTCGTAGCGCAGGTCGTAGGACATGCCCGGCTCCAGCGTCCGGATCGACAGGCCGGTGGGGAAGTCGAGCGCGCCGGGGCCGCGCGGGGTGGGCGGCTTGAGGTGGCCGAACTGCTGGCAGAAGGGCAGCCGCCACGGCTCCGTCGCGGTGCGGTCCCACATCCACATGCCGCCGCCCGTCGTCCCCGGGACGCCCCGGACCGACGCGTACAGCCATCCGCCGAGGTCGCGTTCGGGGACGAAGAAGGAGTACCAGAAGGTCTCCGTCTCGTAGAAGTCGTCGCTGGGGGCGTGGAGGTCGTCGTCGGCGGCGGTGAAGCGGTCCTCGGTGTCGATCACGGGTGGGCCTTTCGTCAGGGACCGGTCGTTCGGAGCTGGGAGGCTCAGCGGTCGGCGCGCAGCAGCAGGGCCCCCGACGGGACGCCGCCCCCGGCGGAGACGACGGCGACGCGGGCGTCCGGGACCTGCCGGTCCCCGGCCTCGCCCCGCAGCTGCAGCATCGCCTCGCGGACGAAGCCGTAGCCGTGCGTCCGGCCCGCCGACAGCTGGCCGCCGTGGGTGTTGAGTGGCAGCCGCCCGCCGAGCGCGATGCCGCGGCCCTCGTCGATGAAGTCCCGGGCCTCGCCGAACTCGCAGAACCCGAGCGCCTCCAGCCACGACAGGGCGTTGAAGCTGAAGCCGTCGTACAGCTCGGCGACGTCGACGTCGGCGGGGCGCAGCGACGTGCGGCTCCACAGGTGCGCCGAGGGGCCGAGCGACTGCGGCAGGTGGGTGAGGGTGTCCTGGTCCCAGCTCAGCCGCTCGGTGATCTGGGTGCCGGCGGCCTCGACCAGGACGGCGGGCCGGGGCCGGTCCGCCGCGGTCTCCACGGCCGACACGACGACGGCGACCGCCCCGTCCACCGGCACGTCGCAGTCGTACAGGCCGAAGGGGGATGAGACCATCCGCGCGCCGAGGTAGTCGTCCATGGTCATCGGGTCGCGGTAGACGGCCTCGGGGTTGCGGGCCGCGTTGCGGCGCGCGTTGATCGCGATCCAGCCGAGCGTCTCGCGGTCGTCCCCGTACCGGTGGAAGTAGTGCGACGCCTGGCAGGCGATCCAGTTGGCGGCGGACGCGGCGCCGAACGGGAGACGCCACTCCATCATTCCGGTCGCGGGCGCGTCCGGGACGTGCCACCGCCCGGAGCGGACCAGGGCGGCGTGGGACGACTCCCAGACCGTCCGGAAGCACAGCACGTGCCGGCACAGCCCGGCGGCGACCGCCAGCATCGCCGACGTGATCGACCCGATCTGGCCGGGGGTGTCCGGCCCGCCGTTGACCCACGTCGGACGCAGGCGCAGCGCCTCCTCCAGGGCCATCACCCCGCCCTCCGACATGCCCGCGCCGCCGGGACCGGGGTAGGTGGCCAGGCCGTCGATGTCGTCCGGGGCCAGGCCGGCGTCCTCGATCGCGGCCAGGCAGGCGTCCACGGTGAGCGAGAGGGGATCGACCATGAGGCGGCGGCCGACGGCGGACTGCCCGGCGCCGGTCAGGGCGACCGCGTCCTCGAACTTGCGGGCGCTCGCCATCGGACGCGGCACCGGGCGGCGGGCGGGCGGCCCGGGGACGGGACCGGGCGCGGCCCGGCGCTCCGGGTCGGGCTCGAACAGCGGGACGTGGACATCGCCGGCCTTCTCGAACAGCACCCGCACCCGCATCCCCACGTGCACGTCGCCGGGGTCGCAGTTGACGATGTTCGTGGTCAGGCGCACGCCCTCGTCCTCGTCGAGGATGACGATCGCGATGACGTAGGGCGGCGGGAAGCCGGGCAGCCACTGCTGGGCGTTCACGGTGAACCCCGCCACGACCGCCCGGCCGCTCACCGGCGTCATCGTCATGGCCGGGCTGCGGCAGGAACGGCAGCGCGGCAGCGGCGGGTGGGTGTAGGCCGAGCAGTCACCGCAGCGGGCGATGCGCAGCTCCCCGTCCGCGCCGGCGGTCCAGAAGTCCGCGCTGGCGAGTGTCGGCTGGGGCAACGGCCGCACCGTCGGTCCATCCATGAGACCGAATTATAGTGTTCACAATTATCCGTACTCAAGGCCCGGCAACCAGTGACCTGCGTAATCAGTGGAAATAAGTGCGCTCAAAGGGGCCGGGTCAGTGTGCCAGGTGCCGTCGCATCCGGTACTGGGCCAGGCTGGCGTCGCCCGCCAGGACGGCGGCGAGGATCTCCCGGTGCTCCGTGCCGGTGTGGTCCCCGGCGCCGTGGCCGTCGCACCCTCCGGCCCGCCCGGTCCGGCGGGACAGCTCGGTGAGGATCCGCAGGAACAGCGTCAGGACGGGATTGCCGACCAGCTCGGCCAGGACGGCGTGGAAGTCCCGCTCGGCACCGCTCGCCGGCGGCCGTGCCGGAGGGTCACCGAGCGCCGCGAGCCTCGCCGCGACCGCCGGTTCCGCGCGCCGCGCGGCCAGCCGCGCGACGATGCCGACCTCGATCGCCTCGCGCACGACCCGGAGGTCGTCGGCGGTGGCGTCCCGGTAGGCCAGGTAGAGCGCGGTGGCGTCGATGGCGGCCCGCGGCTCCTGCCGGGTCACGACGAGGCCGCCGCCGGGACCGCGCCGGGACGTGGCGACCGAATGGTGCTCCAGCAGCCGGACCGCCGCGCGCAGCACGGCGCGGCTGGTGTCGTAGCGCTCCATCAGCTCGGCCTCGGAACCGAGCACCGCCCCGGCCTCCAGGCCGCCCCCGAGGATGTCCTCGTGGATCCGCACCGCGACCACCTCGGCGAGCGTGCGGCCGGCCGCGAGGCCCACCGGCACGGGCGCCAGCCGGACCGCCGGGCCCCCGCCGGCCCCGGCACCGCTCTCGCGGTCGCCGAGCGCGGCCTGGAACCACTCGGTCACCTCGTCCAGGTGCTCGATCAGCCAGTGCTGGGCGCGCGGCGCGTCCCCCGCGATCGTGGCGTCGAGGATGCCGGCGTGGCGCCGGTGGGTGGTCTCCCTGAAACGGCGTACCCGGTCCTCGGTCATGGTCCCGGCCAGGGCCACGTAGCGGTAGGCGAGCTGTTCCAGGACGTCGATGAACAGCTGGAGCGCCGGGTTGCGGGTCATCTCGGCCAGGACGGTGTGGAACAGCTCGCCCGCCCACTCGCCGGCCTCCGGCGGGGACAGTTCCCCCGCGAGGGTCGCGCGGAGCCTCGTGATGCCCTCCTCGTCGATGCGCTCGGCGGCGAGCCTGCCGAGGACGGGTTCGATGAGGCGGCGGGCGAGCAGCACGTCCCGCAGCTCGGTGCCGACGTACTCGATGTAGACGACCATCGCCCGCACCGTCGGATCGGCGTCGGGGGCGCAGATCACGAGGCCGCCGCCGGGGCCGCGGCGCATCCGGGCGACCTGGTGGTGCTCCAGCAGCCGGGCCGCCTCGCGCAGCACGGCGCGGCTCACCCCGTACCGCTCGCGGAGCACCGGCTCGGAGTCGAGCACCTCCCCGACCGGCCAGCCCCGGGCGATCACCTCGGCCTCGATCAGCCGCGCGACCCGCGAGGCGAGCTTCTCCACCGAACCCGCGGCGCCCTGCCGGTCCGCCGGGCCGGACGTCTCGTCCCGGCCCCGGCCGCCGGGCGCGGAGCCGCCGTTCGGGGAGCCCGGCGCCGGCCGGGGGCCCGCCCCGGTCACGGGCGGCTCGTCCCTGGCTTCCGCGGCGTCCACGCTCCGATCTTAGGGAGTCGGCCGGCCCGGGAGATCCGGCTCCGCCGCGGCGCCCGGGTCACCACGCCTCGCAAGCGGCGAGGTCGCGGCGCATCCGGTACCGCGCCAGGCTCTCGTCCCCCGCGAGGATCGCGGCGACCACCTCCCGGTGCGCCCGTTCCCGCGCGGCCACGGCGGCCCCGTCGGCCGGGCCCGCGGGCCGGGCACCGTCCCCCCGCCCCCGCAGCTCGGCCAGGATCCGGACGAACAGCGTCAGCACGGGGTTCCCGGCGAGGTGGACCAGCTCGTCGTGGAAGGTCGCCGGGGGAGCGCCGTCCCACCGCGCCGGGCGGCCCCGCACCGCCGCCTCCAGCCGGCCGGCCGTCCCGGGGTCCTCGCGCCGCGCCGTGACCGGGCCCAGTGCGCCGAACTCGACCGCCTCGCGGACGGCGCGCAGGTCCTCGATCCCGGCGCGCCGGTAGCCGAGGTACAGGGCCATGGACTCGATGCTGGCGGCCGGGTCCGGTGCGGTGACCAGCAGCCCGCCGCCGGGGCCGCGCCGCATCCGCGCGACGCCGTGGTGCTCCAGCAGCCGGACGGCCTCGCGCAGGACGGCGCGCCCGATGCCGTAGCGGTCCAGCAGGTCGGCCTCCGAGCCGAGCGACGTCCCGACCGGCCAGCCCGCCGCCGCGATCGTGTCCTGGATCCGGGCGGCGACGATCTCGCTGAGCTTGGCGCCGGGCGCCTCCAGCAACTGCCACGCGATCGGCCCCTCGGCGCCGGGACGGCTCTGCCTCATCCACTCGGCGGCCCCGTACAGGTGCTCGGTCAGCTCGGCGTAGGCGCGGGCCGTGTCCCCGGCGATGACCGCCTCGACGATGACCTTGTGACTGCGGCCGGCGAGTTCCTTGTTGCGCGTCGCCTCCGCCTTCGACGTGCGCCGCACCGTGTGCGCGTACCGGTCGGTGAGCCGCGTGAGCACCTCGGTGAAGGCGAGCAGCGCCGGGTTGCCGGACAGCTCGCAGAGCGCCGTGTGGATCAGGTCCTGGGACCAGAGGCCCGGCTCGGTGCGCCTCCTGGCCTCCTGCTCCAGCAGGCCCCGCAGCAGCGTGACGCCCTCCTCGGTGAGCCGTTCGGAGGCGAGCATGACCGCGCGTGTCTCCAGGAGCAGCCGGGCGTCGACGAGGTCGTCGACCGTGGTGCCCGCGTAGTCGAGGTAGGTGACCACCGCGCGGGCCGCGGGCGCCACGTCCGGGGCGGTCACGAACAGGCCGCCGCCGGGACCGCGCCGCATCCGCGCCACCCCGTGGTGCTCCACCAGCCGGACCGCCTCGCGGAGCACGGACTTGCTCACGCCGTACCGCTCCTGCAGGTCGTGCTCCGAACCGAGGTTGCGGCCGACCGGCCAGCCGTCCCGGACGATCCGGTCCTCGATCTGCTGGGCCACCCGCGCCCCCAGGGTCCCCGCGCGCACGCCGCCGCCCTCCGCGAGGGCGACGGGGAGGCGCGGGAGGGTGGTGGCGTCGCCGGCCGGCGGGACGTTCGCAGCGGGCGTCGCCATCGAGATGGAGCTCCTCTACGGGTGGTCCGAATCCGCCCATTCTAATGAGCCCCCCGTTCGCCCCCCGCCCGGCGGCAGGGCCGTCACGCCGTCGCGGCCTCCCCGAGGTAGTGGCGCAGCACCTCGTCCCCGGCGGCGGCCGCGGGCCCGGACCAGGCGACGCTTCCGCGCTGCAGGACGAGGCAGCGGTCGGCGAACTCCAGCGCCCGGTGCGCGAACTGCTCGATCATGATGATCGCCACACCCGCCGCCCGCGCCCGCTCCAGGCTTTCGAACACCACGTCCACCATGGTGGGCGCGAGGCCGAGCGACAGCTCGTCGGCGATCACCAGCCGCGGCGTGATCATCAGGGCGCGGGCCAGGCCGAGCATCTGCTGCTCGCCGCCGGACAGCGTGCCGGCCCGCTGCCGGCGCCGTTGCGCGAGCACCGGGAACAGGGCGAACGCGCGGTCGATCGCGCCCTCCCGCTCGGCCCCGGCCGCGGTCAGCGCCATCCGCAGGTTCTCGTGGACGGTCAGGCCGGGGAAGACCCCGCGCCCCTCGGGCAGGTGGACCAGCCCGGCCCTGCGGACGGCGCTCGGGGACGCGGCCGTGATGTCCCGCCCGGCGAAGTCGACCCGTCCCGCGGCCGGCGGGACCAGGCCGCTGAGCGTGCGGGCGAGCGTGCTCTTCCCCGCCCCGTTCGCGCCGAGCACCGCCAGCGCGCCGTGCTCGGGGACGTCGAAGGACACCCCGGACAGCGCCAGGGCCGGACCGTAGCGGACCTCCAGGTCGTGGACCGACAGCAGCGGCGTGGTCGCGTTCACCGGCTCTCCTCCTCCTGGCCGCCCTCCTGGGCGGGGTCGGGCGGCGGCTCGGCCCCGAGGTAGGCGGCGCGCACGGCCGGGTCGGAGCGGATCTCCGCCGGCGGGCCCGTCCGGATCATCGCGCCGAAGTCGAGGACGTGGACCGTCTCGCACATGCCGAGGACCAGCTCGACGTCGTGCTCGACGAGCAGCAGCGAGACGCCGTGGTCGGCGTTGACGCGCCGGAGCGTCGCCGCGAGCTCCGCGGTCTCGCGGCCGTCCAGCCCGGACGTGGGCTCGTCCAGGAGGAGGACCTCCGGGCCGGTGGCCAGCGCCCGGGCGACCTCGACCAGCCGGCAGGCGCCGAGGGGCAGCCCCGACACCTCCCGGTCCTGCAGGTCCTCCAGGTGCAGCGATTCGATGATCGCCGCGACGCGCTCGTCCTCGGCGGCGCTCGGCCGCCGGAAGCCCCCGCCCGTCACCAGGTCGCGCAGGATGCCGCCGCCGCGGCGCCGCACGCGGTCGGCCAGCACGACGTGGTCGCGGACGGTCAGGCCGGCGAACAGCTCGGGGCGCTGGAAGGTCCGGGCGAGACCGCGCCGGGCCCGCGCGGCGGCGGAGGCGCGGGTGACGTCCTCGCCGCCCATGCGCACCCGCCCCGCGTCCGGCCTGAGCAGGCCGGACAGGACGGCGAACAGCGTGCTCTTGCCCGCGCCGTTCGGCCCGACGAGCCCGACCACCGCGCCGGGCGGGACCGCGAGGTCGACGCCGTCCAGGGCGACGAGCCCGCCGAAGCGCACCGTCACCCCGGACGCCTCCAGCCGGGCGGCCGCCCCGGGGGGACCGGCGGACGCGGGGGAGCCGGGGGCCACCGTGGTCATGTGCGCTCACCGCCGGTCGGCTCGGATGCGGATGCGGACGCCGTGGCCGCGAGCGGCGCCGGCGGGAGGGGAGGGGCCGCGCGGCCGCGCGCCCAGCGGTCCGCGACGCCGCGCAGCTGCCGCGCGTGCATCGCGAGGACCCCGTCCGGGTCCTTCGCGACCATGATCGCGCCGAGGCCGAACAGCAGCACCGGCACGTCGGCCAGCCCGGTGGGCAGGTAGGTCTGGAACACCCCCGGCAGGAGATGGAAGCCCAGGCCCGCCACGAGCGCCGCGACGGGGGAGCGCGAGCCGATCGTGACCAGGACGGCGAGCCAGACCAGCCCGCCGAAGACGTTGTAGGAGTCGAGCATGGCGGCCTGCGCGCCCATGGCGAGGAAGCCGCCGCCGACGGCGGCGATGTAGGTCGCGATCGCCGACACCAGCAGCTTGGTCCGCACGATGCTGAGGCCCACGGTGCGCGCGCCGTCCTCGCTCCAGCGCACCGCGGCCATGGCCAGCCCGGCGGTCGAGCGCCGGAAGTTGACGATGGCCAGCGCGATGACCGCGAACGCGGCCAGCGTCAGGTAGGCGAACGCGCGGTCGTCCTCGGCGAAGCCGGGCCGGGGCATCGCGACGCCCTGCCCGTAGTTGTGGAAGCGGTCGCGGGTGAACACGAGGGTCTGGACGAGCAGCCCGAACGTCAGCGTCACCAGCGCCACGTACAGGTCGCCGAGGCGGAGGGTGAGCAGCCCGATCACCACGCCCAGCACCACGACCGGCAGCGCGCCGAGGACGACCGCGGCCAGCGGATGCCAGCCGTGGGTGGTCGCCAGCTCGGCGGCGCCGAGCGCCCCGAGGCCCGCGAAGGTGATCTGGCAGAGCCAGATCATCCCGCCCTCACCGGTGGCGAGCGTGTACGACAGCAGGACCAGGCTCAGCGCCAGCCCGGACACGGCGAGACCGGCCCAGTACTCGTCCAGGACGAGCGGCAGCGCCGCGACGGCGACCAGCCCGGCGGCCTTCAGCATCGCCGACGGGCGCGAGCCCGCGAGCCCGCCCGCACGGGAGCCGGCACGCCGGCCCGCCCGCGGGCCGGTGCGGCCCGCGCCGTCGCCCTCGACCCGGATCGCCCGGTCGAGCGCCCCTCCGGAGGGCCCGTCGCCGACCCGCCCGCGCAGCGCGTAGTAGAGCAGGAAGACCAGCATGAACCCGAACGGGATGCTCGGCACGATCTGCGCGGACAGCGCGCTCTCCGGGTCGAGGTAGCGCTGGACGACGGTGGTGAACACCCCCATCGCCAGCGCGGTGAGGACGGCGGCCGGCAGGTTCGTCAGCCGGGCCGCGACGACGGCCGCGAACGCGGCGGCCATGAGGTAGGTCATGCCGTCGGCCGACAGACCCGCGGTGGGCGCGACGAGGATCCCGGCGAGCCCGGCCAGCGTGGTGGTCGTGGCCCAGACCCCGAGCGAGACCCGCGAGGCGTTCACCCCCGACAGCCCGCTCAGGGCCGCGGAGTCGACCATCGCGCGGACTCTGAGCCCGGCGTCGGTGAACCTCAGCACCGCCACGCCCGCGCCGAGGACGATCGCGAGCCCGAGGTAGTTCACGACCTGGTCCATGGTGACCGTGGCCCCGAAGGGGTGGAAGACCTTCAGCGGGACGGGCGCCAGCCCCGGCGCGGTCGTGTTGGGCAGCTTGCCGAAGACGAGGTCGACGGCCGGCGGCAGCGCCACCGACACGCCGATGGTGGCGACGATCTTGATCAGTGGCGGGCGCAGCAGCAGGTGGCGGAACAGCAGCCAGTAGAGCAGCGCGCCGAGCGCGGGCGCGAAGACCCCGAGCGACGCCGCCGCGGCGGCCGCGATCGGCCACCCGTTCTCGGTGTGCAGGAAGTAGTAGAACCGGGCGACCGAGAAGGCCATCGCCCCGAAGGCGAAGTTGAAGACGCCGGAGGAGGCGTAGGTGACGACGAGCGACGCCGAGGCGATCGCGTAGATCGCGCCCAGCGCCAGACCGGCGAGGACGTATTGCAGCACGGGCACCGTCCATGGGCTGCGACCGGATGCGGCGAACGGGGTCACGGCGATGTGACCACCATCACCATGGCCTCATATACCGTGCACTTAGTTACCCATGTCCGTCAAGAGAGGAATCCGATTCGGCTCGGGTGGTGCCGCGAGATCTCCTGCTCCTGCCCAGAGCCGAAGGTGATCATGGAAGGTCCAGGTAACGCTTGTGTTGCGGCCTCTCGCTTTAATTGTGCGCATTAAGTTTACTTAGCTAGCTAGGTCCACCCGGCTAGCCCCGCCCGGTCCCGGAAACGCGGGCCCCGCGGCCGCCGGCCGGCGTCCCGTCCGAAAGGGAAGACCCATGCCAAGGACCAGACCTCTCGCCGCCGCGGGCGCCGCCTGCGCCCTCCTGCTGTCCGCGACGGCATGCGGCGGCGAAGACTCCGCGACCGGCGGATCCACCGCGAAGATCGGCGTCCTGACGTCGGTGAGCGGCTCGGCCAGCGCCGGCTTCACCGGCGTCGAGGCCGGGGTGAAGGCCCGCCTCGCCGCCTACAAGGACGAGCCCGGCGCCTGCGAGCGCGACTTCGAGGTCGTGACCGCCGACGACGCCTCCACGCCCCAGGGCGCGCTGGCCGCGACCCAGAAGCTCGTCCGCCAGGACGACGTCTTCGCCGTGCTTCCGAACAGCTCCTTCTTCTTCGGCGCCGGCCAGTTCGCCGGCACCCAGGCGAAGGGGACGCCGTTCGTGGGAGCGGGCTTCGACGGCGGCAAGCAGTGGCTGAACGAGGACTACCGCAACCTGTTCAACACCCTCGGCAACACCGACTACGAGAAGGTCGCCTCGACGATGGGCGCCTACTGGAAGGACCTCGGCGGCACCAAGGCGGCCACGGTGAGCTTCGACACCGCGAGCTCGTCCGGCGCGGCGCTGGCGAGCGTCCAGTCCGCGGAGCACGCCGGCCTGGAACGGGGCTACGTCAACGTCAAGGTGCCCTTCGGCAGCAAGGACGTCGGCCCGCTCGTCCTCGGCATCAAGAACTCCGGCGCCGACGTGCTGTACCTCCCGGTCACGCCCGAGACGGCCTTCGCCATCGTGGGCGGCCTCAAGCAGGCGGGCGTCGAGCTGAAGTCCGTCCTCCTGGCCACCGGGTACGGCGCCGACCTGCTGAAGTCCGAGCCCGCCGTGCAGGCGGCCCAGGGGCTCGGCTTCATCACCAACACCGCCCCGATCGGGGTGCCGACGCCGGGCGGCACGGCGATGCGGGACGGCGTCAAGAAGCACACCGGTGGGACCACCGACCTGCCGAGCTTCTCGGAGAGCATCGGGTGGGTGAGCGCCGACCTGCTGCTGCACGGGTTCAAGAAGGCGGGCTGCGACGCCACCCAGGAGGAGTTCATCGACGCGCTCCGCAAGAGCACCGACTGGGACGCGGGCGGCATGGTGCCCAAGCCGATCGACTTCTCCGACTACGGCGCCATCGCGGGCAGCCACGCGTCCGGCAACTGCTTCTTCGTCTCGATCCTGAAGGGCAAGGAGTTCGTCCCGGACCCGAAGGCCAAGCCCGTCTGCGGGACCCTGCTCGACGAGCCGGTCAAGCGCTGACGGTGCGGCGGCCCGGCGGCCCGGCGGGGCGGTGCGGCCCCGCCGGGCCCGTCCGGCGTCCTCAGCCGCCGGGCGGGCCCGGCGACGCGGCGGCATGGGAGCGCAGCGCCGCGAGGCGCCGCTCCAGCGCGGCCCGCTCTTGCGCCCGCGCCGGGTCGGTCCGGTCCAGGCGCGCCAGGGTCTCGGCGATCTCGGCCCGGATCCGGTCGCCCGCCTCGCCGCGGGTGAGCAGGTCCTGGTCGGTCCAGTCGGAACGCTCCGACTCCGGCCGCCCGCCCGCCGGGTCCCCCGCCGGCCCGGCCGTCATGCGCCGAAGTTGTAGAGCCGGCGGGTGTTCAGCTCCACGATCTTGTGCGCCTCGTCGTCCGGGACCTCCGCCAGCCGCTCGGCGGCGATGGCCCGGCTCTTGGGCCAGTACGAGTCGGAATGCGGGTAGTCGCACTCCCACGTGATGTTGTCGATCCCGATCGCGTGCCGCGCCTGGATGCCGAACTCGTCGTCGATGAAGCACCCGTGGATGTGCCGGGCGAACAGCTCCGAGGGCCGGACGTCCTGGTTGATGTTCTGGTAGTGGCGGTGCCGCTCCCAGGTGCCGTCGATGCGCTCCAGCAACCACGGGATCCAGCCGATGCCGCCCTCCGACAGGCCGACCTTCAGCCGGGGGTGCCGGTGGAACACCGGGGAGAACAGCAGGTCGGCGGTGGCGTACATCGAGTTGCAGCCGAACAGGGCGATCATCACGGCCATCGGCGCCTCGGGCGCGGTGATCGGGGCCTGCCCCGAGGTGCCGAAGTGCATGGCCAGCGGCATGTCCGCCTCCTCCGCGGCCGACAGCACCGGGTCCCAGTGGTCGGTGTGGAAGGACGGCAGGCCCAGCGGGACGGGGTTCTCCGGGAACGCGATCGCCTTGGCGCCCTTGGCGGCGCAGCGCTGGATCTCCGCCACGCACAGGTCCACGTCCCACAGCGGCAGGATGATCAGCGGGATGAAGCGGTCGGGCGCGGCGGCGCACCACTCGTCGAGCACGTAGTCGTTCCACGCCCGCACGCACAGGTGCGCCAGCTCGCGGTCCTCGCCCTCAAGGAAGACGGTGCCCGCGAAGCGCGGGAAGGACGGGAAGCACATCGCGCCCCAGACGCCGTCGATGTCCATGTCCGCCAGCCGGGCCCGCGGGTCGTAGCAGCCGGGGATCATGTCGTCGTAGCGGGTCGGCTCGATCCCGTACTCCTGGGGCGTCTTCCCCGCGACGGCGTTGAGGCCGATGTTGGGGTAGAGCCGCCCCTCGTACCGCCACACCTCCGCGGGCGCCCGGCCCTCGCCGCGGGGATGCTCGATGATCGTCGGCCCGCTCTCGCGGTACTTGGCCGGCAGCCGGTCCGTCCATACGTGCGGGGGCTCGATCAGGTGGTCGTCGACGGACAGCAGCTTCATATGGGGCTGCAGGGGCATCGGTGGCTCCTTCCTGCGAGGTCTCAGAAGGCGGGCGGCTGGGGACGGTTCTTGACGTAGCTGCCCGCGTCGACCCGCAGCTGCATGCCGGTCATGAACCGGGACTCGTCCGACACCAGGAACAGCACCAGGGCGGCGACGTCCTCGGGTTCCACGAACCCGACCGGCATCGCGTTCATCGCCGGGAACGCGAGGAGCGCGTCCTCGCGGGTGGGGCTCTCCAGGTCCGGGCGGAACACCCGGTACATCGGGTCGCTGTTGAGCATGTCGGTGTTGGTGTTGGTCGGATGCACCGCGTTGGCCCGGATGCTGCGCGGGGCGAGCGTCACGGCCAGGTCGTGGACGAACGAGGCGAGGGCCCGCTTCGCCCACGAGTAGCCCATCCCGCCGAAGCCGTTGGCCGGGTTGTCGGTGCCGCCCGGCAGGAGCCCGGCGACGGAGCCCGTCGCGATCACCGAGCCGCCGTCGGGCAGGTGCGGCAGCGCCGCCTGGACGGCGTGCACGACGCCGTTGAAGTCGACGGCGACCGCGTCGAGGAACGAGGCCGGGTCCTGGTTGCCCAGGGGGCAGATGCCGGCCTGCGCGATGACGGCGTCCAGCCGGCCGAGTTCGGCGGCGCCGGCGTCGGCCGCCTCCTTCAGCTCGCCGGGCTCGCGCACGTCGGCCTGCCGGGCGACCATGCGGCGGCCCAGCTTCTCCACCTGGCGGACGGTCTCGTCGAGGTCCTCGCGGGTGGCGAGCGCGTAGCCGTTGGTGGCGATGTCCGCGCAGAGGTCCACGCCGATGATGTCCGCGCCCTCCTCGGCGAGCCGCAGGGCGTGGGCGCGGCCCTGCCCCCGGGCGGCGCCGGTGATGAACACGACTTTGTCCTGTACGCGGCCCATGGCCGCACCTCCTCGTTACCGGGCGTGCGGCCGGTCAGCCGGACGCCGCTCCCCAGGTGATGCTCTTCGTCTGCAGGTACTCGTCCAGGCCGTGCTCGCCCCATTCGCGGCCGAGCCCGCTCTGCTTGTAGCCGCCGAACGCCACGTGCGGCGTGACGCCGCCGCCACCGCCGTTGACCATGACCATCCCGGCCCGGACGCGGCCGGCGATCCCGTAGGCCCGCAGCGGGTCGGCCGCCCACACCGAGCCGGCCAGCCCGTAGGGGTTGTCGTTGGCGAGCCGCACGGCCTCGTCGTCGTCGTCGAAGGGGATGACGCAGCCGACCGGCCCGAAGAACTCGGTCCGCGCGATCGTCATCGCGTTGTCGACCCCGGTGAACAGCGTCGGCTCGAAGAAGAAGCCGCGGTCCAGCCCGGCGGGGCGGCGCCCGCCGTGCGCGATCCGCGCGCCCTCCTCCTCGCCCGCGCGGACGAGCTTCTCGACCTTGTCGCGCTGCGCCCGGCTGATCAGCGGGCCCATCGCGGTACCGGGATCGGCCGGGTCGCCGACCGTGATGTACCCGAGCGCGGCGACGGCCTTCTCGACGAGTTCGTCGTGCCGCGAGCGGTGGACGAGCGTGCGGGTGAACAGCGAGCAGCCCTGGCCCGCGTTGGTGGCGATCCCGGCGAGCATCTCGCCCAGCGCCTTGTCCAGGTCGGCGTCCTCGCAGATGATGCTCGGCGACTTGCCGCCCAGTTCGAGCACGACCTTCTTGACGCCCTCGGCGGCCTGCGCGTACACCTGCCGGCCGACGGTGTCGGAGCCGGTGAAGCTGACCAGGTCCACCCGCGGGTCGGTGGTGAGGACCCGGCCCGCCTCGACGCCGCCGGTGACGATGTTGAGCACCCCGGCGGGCAGCCCGGCCTCCTCGGCGATCTCGGCGAGCGCCAGCACCTCCAGCGGCGCGGCCGGCGCCGGCTTGAGCACCGTGGTGCAGCCGGCCGCGAGCGCGGGCGCGAGCTTCATGACGCTCAGGAACAGCGGGAAGTTGTACGCGGGGATCAGCGCGGCGACGCCGAACGGCTCGCGCCGTATGACGCCCTGCCCGAGCCCCAGCCCCGGGACGGCCGTCGGCGGTATCGACCGCTCCCACGCGAACCCCGGCATGATCCGCTCGGCCATGTCGCGGAAGTGGGTGACGGGCACGCCGACCTGGAGCATCTCGGCCAGCATCCGGACGCTGCCGACCTCGGCGATGTTCAGGTCGATGAGCTCGGGCGCGCGGCGCTCCAGCAGCTCCGCCATGCGGAGCATGACCGCGGCCCGCTCCCGCACGGGCATCGCGGGCCAGGGGCCGTCGTCGAACGCGCGCCGCGCGGCCGCGACCGCCCGCTCCGCGTCCTCCCGGGCCGCCTCCGGGACGCGGCCGATGACCTCCTCGGTCGCCGGGTTCACGACGTCGATCCACGCGTCGCCGGCGGCGTCGGTCCAGGCGCCGTCGATGTAGAGCCGGTGGGCCGGCACTTCGCTCATGGGTGCCTCCTCGTTGGGGCCGGCCGCACTCAGGCGTTCCAGCGCAGCTTCAGGTCGTCCAGGGCCCACACCCCGCCGGAGTGCTCGCTCGGCTGCTCGGCGAGCTCGTAGTCGGGGATGCGCCGGTGCCATTCCTCCAGCAGCACGGCCAGCTCCTGCCGGGCCAGGTGCGAGCCCAGGCAGCGGTGCGGCCCGCCGCCGAAGGAGATGTGCTTGGTGGAGTCCCGGTCGAGGTTCACGCGCCGGGCGTCCGGGTGGACGGTCTCGTCCCGGCCCGCGGCCGCCAGCGGGAACACCGCCATGTCGCCGGCCTTGACCGGGCAGCCGTGGAACTCGGTGTCCTTGACGGCCTTGCGGGCGGTCTGGACGATCGGGTAGGCGCGCAGGATCTCCTCGACCACGATGGGGATGAGGTCCGGGTCGTCGGTGACCCGCTTGCGGTCCGCGGGGTGGGTCGCCAGGTGCAGGAACATGTAGGACGACTGGCTGCTGACCGTGTCCAGGCCCGCCATGAACAGCAGCAGCATGCAGTTCAGCAGGTCGGCGTCGCTGACGGGCTCGCCGTCGATCTCCCAGGTCAGCGCGTTGTTGACGATGTCGGTGGCGTCCGGGTCGGGGGCGGCCCGGCGCTCGGCGATCAGGCCCGCGAAGTACTCGATCACCAGCCCGGTGCCGGCCGCCACGCGGTCCCGGTCGGTGCCGGAGTGCAGGATCATGCCCTCCCACTCCAGGAACTCCGGCAGCTTCGACGGGGGCATCCCCATGATCTGGAGGAAGATCGTGGCGGGGAAGACGCGCGCGACCGCGTCCACGAAGTCGCACCCGCCCTGCGCCACGAGGCCGTCGATGATCTCTCCGGCGAGCCGCCGCTGCTCGTCCGCCATGCTGCGGACGCGCTTGGGGGAGAAGTAGCCGCGCAGCAGCACCCGCCACGGGGTGTGCTCCGGCGGGTCCAGCATCAGCGGGATCAGCCGGAAGGGCGGGTTCGGGTCGGTCGGGATGATGGCCGAGCTGGACCACAGGTCGGTCCGCTGGAGCCCGTCGTGGATGGCCTCGTGGTCGGTGAAGACCCAGTAGCCGCCGGCCTCCTCGGAGCGCATCACCGGGCGGGCGCCGTCCTGGTAGGCGTCCATGCGCTCGAAGAAGGTGAGCGCGGGGCCCGTGCCGTACGACGTGTAGTCACCGACAGGGCAGGTCTGGGGGGTGGGATCTGCGACCATCTCGGCTCCTCGGCACGCGTATGGGATGCAGTGCCCAGGATCGTACGACTCCGATGTCCATTTGGGTAGTCTCAATTAGCTATCTCGTTGAGTCGGCTCCGCATCCGCCGTCCGGCTCCGGCGACCGGGGGCCGCGGGTGGACACGGCCGCCCCAGTGTCGACCTTGATGCATTACAGGCCCTCCTGTATCGAATTTTTCGGCGGGGGCGCCCGATGCCTTCCGTGGACCCGGACTGGTTGTTACCCTCCGAGCAGTAGATCGACAGAGTGCACACAATAGGCGGGAACCATGCACCGACCGATGGAGGGCGTGCGCGTCCTGGAGGTCGCCCAGTTCACCTTCGTCCCGGCCGCGGGCGCGGTGCTGGCGGACTGGGGAGCCGACATCATCAAGATCGAGCACGCCGAGCGGGGTGACGCGCAGCGCGGCCTCATCCGGGTGCTCGGGCTGGACGCCCGCGGCGGCGGCTCGTTCTTCCCGATCATGGAGGGGCCGAACCGCGGCAAGCGCAGCGTCGGCCTGGCCCTGGAGAACCCGGCGGCCCGGCCGGTGCTGGAGCGGCTCGTCCGCGAGAGCGACGTGTTCCTGACCAACTTCCTGCCCGGCGCCCGCGCCCGGCTGGGCATCGAGGTCGAGGACATCCGGGCGATCAACCCCGACATCATCTACGTGCGCGGCAGCGGGTTCGGCCAGAGCGGCGACGAGGCGGACAAGGGCGGGTACGACAGCACCGCGTTCTGGGCCCGCGGCGGCAGCGCGGCGGGCGTCACCCCGCCGGACGCGGACACGGTGATGCGCCAGCCCACGGGCGCCTACGGCGACTCCATCGGCGGCATGACGATCGCGGGCGGGATCGCGGCCGCCCTGTACTCCCGCAAGGCCACCGGCGAGCCGTCGGTGGTGGACGTGTCGCTGCTCGGCGTCGGCGCCTGGGCCACCCAGTTCTCCGTCAACATGGCCCTCGCGCTCGGCGGGCCGCTGCCCCGGTTCCCGCAGCCCAAACACGGATCGGCGACCAATCCGCTGATCGGCGCCTACCGCACCGCCGACGGGCGCTGGCTGGAACTGGCGATGCTGCAGCCCGGCCGGTACTGGCCCGAGTTCTGCGCCGTCGCCGGACGCGAGGACCTGATCTCCGACGAGCGCTTCGACGGGGTCGAGAACATCATGCGGAACGCCGCCGAGGCGAGCGAGATCGTGGCGGAGCTCATCGCGGCGCGCGACTACGCCGAATGGGTCGAGCTCCTCAAGGGGACCAGCGGCCAGTGGGCCCTCGTGCAGGAGCCGTGGGACGTGGCGCAGGACCCGTCGCTGCGGGCCAACGGCCTCATCGCCCCGCTGGAGGACGCCGACGGCGTACAGCGCGAGCTGGTCGCCAGCCCGGTCCAGTTCGACGAGACCCCGGTGGAGATCCGCCGCGCCCCGCAGTTCGCGGAGCACACCGACGAGGTGCTGCGCGAGCTGGGCTGGAGCGAGGAGGAGCTGATCCAGCTCAAGATCGACGGAGCCGTGACCTGAGGGACCCGCACCGTCACCTGCACTGGAGGTGGGATGAAGGGAACGGACCTCGGCGCCGGCATGCGCGCCGCGGTGGAACGGTACGGCGCCACGCCCCTGGTCTTCCACGGCCCCCGCGGCGTGACGACCACGCGCCTTGACGCTTTGCACGAGCGTGCGCTGCGCGTCGCCGCCGGGCTCGCCGGCCTGGGCGTCGCGCCCGGTGACGTGGTGGCCCTCCAGCTGACCGGACGGGTGGAGAGCGCGGTGGCCCACGCCGCGGTGCTGCTGCGCGGCGCGACCGTGCTCCCGATCGTCCCGATCTACGGGCTGCGGGAACTCGGATTCGTGCTGGGCGAGTCGGCGGCCACGGTCCTGATCACCTGGGACGAGCGGGCCGCCGAGGTGCGGGGCATGGGCGCCGGTCTCCCGGCGCTGCGGCGGGTCGTCGCCGTCGGGGACGAGACCTGGAAGGCGCTGGAGGAGCACCCGCCTCTCGCCGCGCACGCCCCCTCCGATCCGGACGACATCTGCCTGCTCGTCTACACCTCGGGCACCACCGCCGATCCGAAGGGCGTCCAGCACACCCACCGGTCGCTCCTCGCGGAACTCGCGACGATGCCGGACCACGGCGACGGCTACGTCTACCTCGACGCGTTCCCGCCCGGTCATGTCGCCGGCCTCTGCGTGCTGCTGCGGGCCCTCGTGAACGGGGTGGCGACCGTCTTCATGGAGAAGTGGGACGCGCGGACGGCCCTGGACCTGGTCCACGAGCACGGGGTGACCGCCTCGGCGGGCGTCCCGTTCCACCTGGCGGCCCTGCTGGACGCCGCCGACGGCGACGGGCGCGGCGCGGGCCCCCTGCGCGAGTACCTGGTGGGCGCCGCGAGCGTCCCGCCCGTACTGGTCGAGCGGGCCGGGCGGGCCGGGATCGCCGCCTACCGGGCGTACGGGTCCAGCGAGCACCCCACGATCAGCTCCGGCGGCGCCGACGACCCGCCCGGCAAGCGCGCCGCCACCGACGGCCGCCTCAAGCCCGGCACCCGGGTGCGCATCGTCGACCTGGACGGCCGCGACGTGCCGGCCGGGAAGGAGGGCGAGATCTGGTCGCGCGGCCCCGAGGTCTTCGCCGGCTACCGCGACCCGGCGCTGAACGCGGAGGCGTTCACACCCGACGGGTGGCTGCGCACCGGGGACGTGGGGCGGCTGGACGGCGACGGCCACCTGACCGTCACCGACCGGCTCAAGGACATCATCGTGCGCGGCGGGGAGAAGATCTCCTCCAAGGAGGTCGAGGACCTGCTGGCCGCGCACCCGGCCGTGGCCGAGGCGGTCGCCGTCGCCGAGCCGGACGGGCGCTACGGCGAGCGGGTCTGCGCGTTCGCCGTACTGCGGGACGGGGCGGAACTCGACCTAGACGAGGTGCGGGAGCATTTCGCGTCCCTCGGGGCGGCCAGGCAGAAGACGCCCGAGCGGCTGGTCGTCGTGGACACGCTGCCGCGGACGGCCGCCGGCAAGGTCCGCAAGCACGTTCTGAGGAAGGAAATACGCGAATGGACCTCCTGACCAGCGACGAGCAGGAGGCGCTGGCCGAGACGGTGCGCGAGTGGCTCGCCGGCTGCACCGACCTGGCCGCGGCGCACGCCGACCGCGGCGGCGAGCCGCTGGCGCGTCCTCGCGACTTCCGGGAGGCGGCCGAGCTGGGCCTGGTGGGACTGCTGCGCGACGGCGAAGGCGGCACCCACGCCGACCTCGCGCTGATCGTCGAGGAGCTGGGCCGCGCGGGGTCCCCGCTGCCGCTGGGGCAGGCCGCGCTGGTGTGCCGCGCGCTCGACGACGTGCGCGGGGACGGCCGGGCGGGAATCGCCGGTGACACCGGCGACCGGATCGCGGCGGGCTCCGCGCTGTGGGTTCCCGTACTGCCCGAACCGGGGGAGGAGCCCGCCCGGACGTCGTCCGGCCCGGAGGGCGCGCTGGTCCTGGACGGCCGGGTGGCCATCGCGGCGGGCGCGCCGAACGCCGACGGCTTCCTCGTCGCCGCCGGTCCGGCGGAAGCGCCGGTGCTCGCGCTCGTCGAGGCCGATGCGCCAGGGGTCGTCCGCACGGCCCGCACGACGCTGGACATCACCCGGGACTTCGCGTCCGTGCAGTTGGACGGTGTCCGCGTCGCGGCCGGATCCTGGACCGATGCCGCGCCCGAGACCGCCGAGCGCCTGGCCGGCGCCTCGGCGCTGCACCACGCCGCCGACGCGCTCGGTGCCGCCCAGCGCCTGCTGTCCATGACGCTCCGGTACGTCCAGGAGCGGAAGCAGTTCGGGCGGGTGATCGGCGGTTTCCAGGCGGTCAAGCACCACTGCGCCGACATGGCCGTGGACGTCGAGCGGGGACGCGTCACCGTCCGCGCCGCCGCCCGCGCGCTCGACGACGCGGACCCCGGGACCCGGCGGCTGCGGATCGCCGAGGCGGCGGCCGTCGCCGGGGAGGCGTCCTCGCGGGTCGCCGGCACCGCCCTGCAGTTGCACGGCGGCATGGGCTTCACCTGGGAGCACGACCTGCACCTGTTCCTGCGGCGCGTCAAGACCGGCGAGCTGCTCGGCGGCACGCCGCGGTACCACTACGGCCGCCTGATGGAACTCGTCGCCTGAGCCATGAACCCGTCCCGATGCGCCACGAGACCCGGCCGGCCCCGGCCGTACGGCCCCCGCTCAGTCGAGGATGTCGATCACGGAGGTGGCCTCCCGCCCGCGGAGGACCAGTTCGTCGGCCACCTGGAGGTGCCGGTGCCAGAAACGTTCGGCGGCGGGCCCGTCGCCGGCCCGGACGAGCGTGACGAGCTTCGCGTAGGCGCGGAGGGCGCGGGGGTAGTCGCCGTGCGCACCGGTCGCCTCGTGGGCGCGGACCGACGCCTGGGTCTGCCGCAGGATGATCTCGTGCACCATCCCCGCCATCAGCGCGAGCGTCCGGTTGCCGGACAGCTCGACGAGCCGCAGGTGGAAGCGCGCGCTGTCGACCGCGAACCGCTCGTAGTCGGTGACCGAGGCGCGCGCGTTGTCCAGCTCCTCCTCCAGGGCCGCGTACCGCTCGTCGTCACCGCTGAGGGCGAGCAGCCGGGCCGCGGGCGGCTCGATCGCGCTGCGCGCCTGGTACACGTCGCCGAGCGTGGCCTTGCCGAGCTGGAGCAGGAGCGAGGCGGGCCGGGCGACCGCCTCCGGGCCGGGCAGGGTCACCCGGGCGCCGGTGCGGGAGCCGCGGCGCAGCTCGATCAGCCCCTCGGACTCCAGCACCCGGAACGCCTCGCGGAGCGTGGGGCGGGAGACCCCGAAGTGCTCCATGAGCGTGGCCTCGTTGGGCAGGAAGTCGCCCTCGGTGAGGGAGCCCTCCACGATGCGGCGCCGCAGCCGGCGCGCCACCAGCTCGCCGGTCTTGGGGGCGCGGACCCCGCCGCCCCGGCCGCCCGCGGGCAGGCCGTGCCGTGTCCCCGAGTCCGGCAGTGCCATCGACGATCGCTCCCCGTGCGGTTGGTGAATCATGACTGACCAGCCGTTCAAGATTAGTAGATAACCTAGTCAACCATGTAATTTCCGTCGGGAAGAAGGATGCCACCGTGGAGTTCGGTGCCGGTACGCCGCTGGAGGAGTTCCGCGCGCAGGTCCGCGCGTTCGTCGCGGCCCACGCCCCCGGTTTCCGGGTCAGGTCGGGGGTGCGCAGCCCGGAGGACGCCGCCGAGCTGAAGGAGCTGCAGCGCTGGACGGCCGAGCTGTACGCCGCCGGCTACATCGGCGCCGACTGGCCCGCGGAGTACGGCGGGACGCCCGGCCACGACCCGCTGCGGCAGTTCGTGGTGGGGGAGGAGATCGCGCGGGCCCGCGCGCCGATGCCCGCGAGCGGCGGCTCGCTCGCCGCGCACGCGCTGATCCGGTTCGGCACGCAGGAGCAGAAGCGGCGGTACCTGCCGCGGATCCGGTCCGGCGAGGACGTGTGGTGCCAGCTGTTCAGCGAGCCCGAGGCCGGCAGCGACCTCGCGTCGCTGCGGACCACGGCGGTGCGGGACGGCGACGACTGGGTCGTCTCCGGGCAGAAGGTCTGGACGACCAACGGGCACTGGTCGCGGTACGGCTACCTGCTGGCGCGCACCGACCCAGGCGCGCCCAAGCACAAGGGCATCAGCGCGTTCGTCCTCGACATGAGCCTGCCGGGGGTGCAGGTCCGCCCGCTGCGGGAGCTGACCGGCACCTCCGACTTCAACGAGGTGTTCTTCGACGACGTCCGGCTGCCCGCCGGCGCCCTCATCGGCGAGCCCGGGCAGGGCTGGCTGATCGCCAACGCGTCCCTCGCCGAGGAGCGCAACGGCGTGGGCGTCTCTGTCGTGCAGCTCCAGATGGCCTGGAAGGACCTCGTCGCCCTCGCCCGCGAGATCGTCGTGGACGGCCGCCCGGCCCTGGAACTCGACGACGTGCGCCAGCGGCTCGCCAGGTTCCGCGCCGAGGTGGACGCCTGCGCGCTGCTCGCCCACACGTCGATGGCGCGGTGGCGGGCGGGCCGGGAGCGGATGATCGACGCCCCGGCGACCAAGCTGGCGTTCAGCGAGCTGAACCTGCGCATGGCCGAGTACGCCGTGTCCCTGCCCGGCGCGGCCGGCGTCCTCACCGAGGACGATCCGGACGCCGTCGCCGGGGGCCGCTGGCAGGACGCCTACCTGTACGCCCGCGCGTACACGATCGCCGGCGGCAGCTCGGAGATCATGCGCAACATCATCGCCGAGCGCGCCCTCGGCCTGCCCCGCGAACCCCGCTGACCGGCCCGTCCCTCGTCCCGCCCCCCAAGGAGGACGCCGTGCACCTGTCCAGGCTCGCCGAGCGGCATCCCGCCAAGCCCGCCGTGATCGAGGCGGCGACCGGCGCGGTCACCACTTACCGCGAACTGGACGAGGCGTCCCTGCGCCTCGCCCGGCTGCTCGCCGAGCGCGGGTTCGGACCGGGCGACCACGCCGCGCTGCTCATGGACAACGGCGCGGGCTACTTCACCGCCGCCTGGGCCTGCCAGCGGTCCGGGCTGTACTGGACGCCGGTCAACCACCACCTCACCGCCGGCGAGGCCGCCTACATCGTCCGCGACTGCGGCGCCCGCGCCCTGATCGCGTCCGGCGCGCTGGGCGGCGCCGCGCGGGAGGTCGCCGACGCCTGCCCGGACCTCGCGGTGCGGCTGATCGACGGGGACGGCGACCCGCCCGAAGGCTTCGAGGACCTGCGCGCGGCCACCGCGCCCTACCCCGCCGAGGAGCCGGCGGACGAGCGCGAGGGCTACTACATGTTCTACTCGTCCGGCACGACCGGGCGGCCCAAGGGCATCCTCCCCGAGTCGGCCGGGGAGCCGTTCGGCACCGGGCGCAGGCTCGACCAGGTGCTGCCCGCGCTGTTCGGGTTCGGGCCCGACACCGTCTACCTGTGCCCCGCGCCGCTCTACCACGCCGCCCCCACGGGCTGGACGCTCGGCACGATGCGCAACGGCGGCACGGTCGTCCTCATGGACCGCTTCGACGCCGAGCGGACGCTGGAGCTCATCGAGCGGCACCGGGTGACGCACGTCCAGTTCGTCCCGACGATGCTCGTCCGGATGCTCAAGCTCCCGGACGAGGTCCGCGCCCGGTACGACCTGTCGAGCCTCCGGACGGTCGTGCACGCCGCCGCGCCCTGCCCGGTCGAGGTGAAGCGCCGGATCATCGAGTGGTTCGGGCCGGTCGTGTACGAGTACTACTCCGGCAGCGAGGGAAACTGCTTCTTCCTCATCGACTCCGCCGACTGGCTCGCCCATCCCGGCTCGGTCGGCCGTCCCACGTTCGGCGCGGTGCACGTCCTCGACGACGATGGGCGGGAGCTGCCCGCCGGCGAGGTCGGCACCGTCTGGTTCGAGGGCGCGCCGGCCTTCCGGTACCACAACGACCCGGAGAAGACGGCCGGGGCGTACAACGACCGGGGCTGGAGCACGCTCGGCGACCTCGGCCACGTGGACGGCGAGGGCTACCTCTACCTGGTGGACCGCCGGGCCGACCTGATCCTCAGCGGCGGCGTCAACGTCTACCCGCGGGAGATCGAGGACGTCCTCACCGTCCACCCGGCGGTCGCCGACGTCGCCGTGGTCGGGGCGCCGGACCCGGAGATGGGGCAGCGGGTGCGCGCCGTCGTCCAGCCCGCGGACCCGGCCGCCGCCGGCCCGCGACTGGCCGCCGAGCTGATCGCCCACTGCCGGGACCGCCTGGCCGGCTACAAGTGCCCGCGCACCATCGAGTTCACCGGGGAACTGCCCCGGACGCCGACCGGCAAGCTGCTGCGCCGGCTGCTGTAGGTGACTCGGTCACCCTTGTTTGGGAGGACGATATGAAGCTGCGTCCCGGCCTGCAACTGGCCAGCGCCGTTGACGGAACCAGGATGGTCGTGGTCCGCGCACCGGCCGAAGAGGTCGAGGTGACCTGCGGCGGCGCGCCCATGGCCGACGCCGCGCAGGCGGCGGCCCCGGCCCCCGGCTCCGCCGACCCGGCGCGGCGGGCCGGGACCCTGCTCGGCAAGCGCTACGCCGACGAGGCCCTCGGGATCGAGCTGCTGTGCACCAAGGCGGGTGAGGGAACCGTCGAGGTGAACGGCGCCGCGCTGCCCGTCAAGGACGCCAAGCCGCTGCCCGCCTCCGACTGACCGCCCGCCCCGACGACTCGCCCCCGACGACTCCGCCCGGCGGCCTCCGCCGGGCGGACCGGCCGACTGGAGCACGGATGAACGTGACGATGCTGCTGGAGATGGCGGCGGACGGCTTCGGCGACCGGGTCGTGCTCGGTCCCCGCGGCGGCGGCCTGACCGCGTCCCGGCTGCGGGCGCTCGCCGCAGCCGCCGCCGGACGTGTGCGCGAATCCGGTGCGGAGGCGGTCGTCCACCTCGCCGAGAACGGCCCCGCGTTCCCGGTGGCCTTCTTCGCGGCGGCCTACGCGGGCGTCCCGCTGGTCCCGGTGAACTACCGGCTCGGCGAGGACCAGCTGGGCCGCCTGCTCGCCCGGCACCCCAAGGCGTACGGCATCGCCGGCGAGGACCGGCACGAGGCCCTCCGCGGCGCGGGCCTGCCGGTCCGCACCCCGGCCGACTTCCTGCACGAAGCCGGCGAGGCCGCAGCGGGGGCCGATGCCCCGGAGGCACAGGCCGATCCCGACGCCACCGCGGTGCTGATCTACACCAGCGGAACCACGTCCGAGCCCAAGGGCGTGGTGCTGCGCCACCACCACCTGACCTCGTACGTGCTGGGGACGGTGGAGTTCGCGGCGGCGGGCGAGGACGATGCGGCCCTGATGAGCGTCCCGCCGTACCACATCGCCGCGGTGTCCAACGTGCTCACCAACCTCTACGCGGGGCGGCGCTGCCTCACGCTGCCCTCGTTCACCCCGGACGGGTGGCTCGCCCTCGTGCGGGCCGAGGGCGTGACCAACGCGATGGTGGTCCCGACGATGCTCGCCCGCATCATGGACGCCCCCGGGCTGGACCGGTCGGTCCCGAGCCTGCACGCCCTCGCCTACGGCGGCGCGAAGATGCCGCCGCGCGTCATCGAGCGGGCGCTGCGCGAATGGCCGCACGTCGACTTCGTCAACGCCTACGGCCTGACCGAGACCAGTTCGACCATCGCGGTCCTCGGCCCCGACGACCACCGCGCCGCCCTCACCTCGGACGACCCGGACGTGCGGGCCAGGCTCGGATCGGCCGGGCGGCCCGTCCCGTCCGTCGAGCTGGAGATCCGCGATGATGACGGCCGGGTGCTGCCGGACGGGGCGAGCGGCCGGATCTGGGTGCGCGGCGAGCAGGTCTCCGGCGAGTACGCGGGGCAGGGCCCCTCGGTCGACGAGCGCGGCTTCTTCGACACCCGGGACCACGGCCGCCTCGACGGCGGCTACCTGTTCGTCGAGGGCCGCGCCGACGACACCATCATCCGGGGCGGGGAGAACATCGCGCCCGCCGAGATCGAGGACGTCCTGCTCCGCCGCCCCGACGTGGCGGACGCGGCCGTCGTCGGCGTACCCGACGACGAGTGGGGGCAGCGCATCGAGGCGGTGGTCGTGCCCGTGGCCGGGGCCGTCCTCGACCCGGAGGAGCTGCGCGGCCACATCAGGGCGCGGCTGCGCGGCTCCAAGACGCCCGACCGCATCGCCTGCTGGCCGGAGCTTCCCCGCACCCCGACCGGCAAGCTCGTCAAGCGCGACATCGTCACCGCGCTGACCGCGGCACAGCCCTGACCCGTCCCGCCCGGCCGTCCGGGGTCAGGGCTCCAGCGCCCGGAGGTGCCGGCTCATCCGATGCCGGGCCAGACTCACGTCGCCCGCCAGCACCGCGTCGGCGATCTTCTCGTGGACCGCCGCCTCCGCCGCCGACTCCGCCCCGGCCTCGCCGGGGACGCGGATCAGGCTGAGCTCCGCCAGCACGGCGGTGAACAGCGCCAGCAGCCGGTTGCGGCTCAGCCGCGCCAGCGCCGCGTGCACCTCCACGGCCGCGGCCGCGGGCGGGGCCGCGGGGTCGAGCTCGCGGCCGAGGGCGGCCTTGAGGTCGGCGGTGTCGCCGTGCGGGGCGAGGGCGGCGGCCAGCTCGACCGCCTTGAGCTCGACGGCCGTCCGCACCTCGAACACGTCACCGGGCTCGACCTGCAGGTAGCGCAGGTACAGGGCGAGCGCGTCGACGACCCGGGCCGGGTCGGGGGCCTGGACGACGAGCCCGCCGCCGGGGCCCTGCCGCATGCGGGCGACGCCGTTGTGCTCCAGGATCCGCACGGCCTCCCGGAACACGGCCCGGCTGACCTCCAGCTCCTCGCACAGGCTCGCCTCGTTGCCGAGCACCTCGCCGGTGGGCCAGCCGCGCCGCCGGATCTCCTGGCGGACCAGCAGCGCCACCTTCTCCGGGAGCTTGCCCCCGATGGCCCCGATGACCGGCCCCGCGAGCTGCTCGGCGAGTGACTCGGCGGGCTCGCCGGGCGGCCGCGCGCGCTCCGCGGCCTGCGCCTCGCGCACCCGGTCCAGCCAGGCGCGCTCGCCGTCTAGCTGGCTGCGCACGCGCCGCTCGGCCTTGACCTCGTCGCCCGAGACGATCGCCTCCGCGATGGCCGGGAGCGCCCGCCGGCGGGCGCCGGCCGCCTTCTCGCCCAGCCGGTACCCGTCGGCGGGGACGCCGGCGAGGGCGCCGGTCACCCGGGTGAGCGTCGGGATGAAGATCGAGAGCACCGGGTTGTGCGTCGCCTGGGCGATCGCGACGCTCAGCGGGCGGTCGACGCGGTCGTCGGCGGCGACCGCGCGCAGGTGGGCGATGTCCTCCTCGCCGATCCGCCGCGCGGCCAGCCGCGCGGCGAGCACCTCCAGGGTGCTGCGGGCCTCGTACAGCTCGCCGACCGACACGTCCGCGAAGTGGAAGAACGCGGCCACCGCCTCGGCGACGACCGCGCCGGCCGGGGCCCGCACCACGAGGCCGCCGCCGCGGCCGCGGCGCATCGCCGCGACCTGCTTGTACTCCAGGATGCTGATCGCCTCGCGCACCACGGCGCGGGAGACACCGTAGCGCTCGATCAGCCGCGCCTCGGAGCCGATCGCCGCACCGACCGGCCAGCCGCGCTCGACGATCTCGTCCTCGATGCGCCGGGCCACGTGCTCGGCGAGCTTGCGCCGGGGCGCGGCGGGGGACGGCTGCGACGGCGCGGTCAACGGCGCACTCCGGTCGGGTCGGGTACCTCGGTCGGGCGAACCGGATGAATCCTAGCGAGCATCTTGGCGGCCACACCTAAATATGCTACTAATTTCCCCACGGAAGCGCGAGTCGCAGGTCCGGGCCGATGGCCCGGGCCAAGGCGCCCGGGTCACTCCGCCCCCGGCGGAGTTCCGGAGACGGTGCAGCGTCTCGGCTTGCGGCGAGTGATTGCTGTCCGGCAGGAAGAGGTAGATCAGGTGGTCCCTGCGGCGGACGACGCGGCGACATCGCGTCCTGACGGCCCGATTCGCAGCGAAACATCCAACGAAATAGCTCTGATCACCCTGAACCGGCCCGAGCGCCTCAACGCATTCACGGCCGAGATGCGCGAGCTGTACCTGGCGGCGCTCGACCGGGCCGACCGCGACCCGGAGGTCCGGGCGATCGTGGTGACGGGGGCCGGGCGGGCGTTCAGCGCCGGCGCCGACTTCAAGGCCCTGGAAGGGCTCGACGCCGAGACGATGCGGGCGCGCTCGGCCGCGCAGAGGCACCCCTTCGACCGCGCCATGCGGCTCCGGAAACCGCTGATCGCCGCGGTGAACGGGCCCGTCGCCGGCATCGGCGTGGCGCACGCGCTCATGGCCGACGTCCGCTTCGCCGCCCCGGAGGCGACCTTCACCACCGCGTTCGCCAGGCTCGGGCTGACCGCCGAGGGCGGCACCGCCTGGCTGCTGTCCCGGCTCGTCGGGACGGCCCGCGCGCTCGACCTGCTGTACTCCTCCCGCCCGGTCGGGGCCGCGGAGGCCGAGCGCATCGGCCTCGTCCAGTGGATCGTTCCAGCGGACGAGCTCGTCGACCGCGCCCGCGCCTACGCCGCCGGCCTCGCCGCGAACTCCGCCCATTCGCTGACCCGGATGCGCGAGCAGGTGCACGCCGCCTGGGAGCAGGACTGGCGCACCGCCTACGCGTACTCCCAGGACCTCGTCTACGAGAGCCTCGACCGCCCCGAGTTCGCCGAGCTCGCCGCCCGCCGCTCCGCCGTGCGGGCCGCCGGGTCCGGCACCGCCCCGTCCCGTCCCAGCAGCGCATGAAGGAGTTGTCCACCGTGACCGAGACGGCGACCGAGCCGGCCGCGGGCCTGGCGACGCTCACCCCCCTCGTCTCCCCGCGTTCCATCGCGGTGGTCGGCGCGTCCGACCACCCCGCCCGGATCGGCGGGCGCATCCTCGCCCGGCTCAAGGAGACCTACCGGGGCGGCATCTTCCCGGTGAACAGCTCCCGCGCCACCGTCCAGGACCTGCCCGCCCACCCCGACGTGTCCGCCCTGCCCGAAGCCGTCGACCTGGCGATCGTCGCGGCGCCCGGCCCGGCCGTCCCGCAGATCGCGCGGGACGCCGCCGCCCGCGGCGTCGGCGCGCTGCTGGTCCTGTCGGCGGGCTTCGGCGAGGCCGGCGAGGAGGGCCGGCGCGCGCAGGACGAGCTGGCCGCCATCGGCGCCGCGTCCGGGATGCGGATCTGCGGGCCGAACTGCATCGGGATCATGAACCTGACCATCGGGCTGCGCGGGGTGTTCTCCACCCTCACCGACGTCCCGCAGGAGCCGGGCAACGTCGGCATCGTCAGCCAGAGCGGCGGCTTCGGCATGGGCATGTTCGAGACCGCCCAGCAGTCCGGGCTCGGTGTCTCCTACGTGCTGGCCACCGGCAACGAGGCCGACGTGACCTGCGGCGAGATGGTCGGGCACCTGGTCGAGCAGCCGGACGTGGAGGTCATCGCGCTGTTCATGGAGGGGGTGCGCAAGCCGGGCACGCTGCTGGCCGCCGCCCGCCGCGCCCTGGAGCTGGGCAAGCCGATCGTGGCCGTGCGGACCGGCCGCTCACAGGTGGGGGCCCGCGCCGCCGCCAGCCACACCGGCGCGCTCTCGTCGGCCGACGACGTCGTGTCGGCGGCGTTCGAGGGCGCGGGGATCGTCCGCGTCGACGGGCCGGCCGAGCTGGTGGAGTACGCGCGGATGTTCGCGGCCGGGCGGCGGCCGGCCGGGCGCAGGCTCGCCGTCGTCACCTCCAGCGGCGGGGCGGGCGTGCTCATGGCCGACATCGCCGAGTCCGCGGGGCTGGAGATGCCGTCGCCGGCCGGGACGCTGGCGGAGGAGCTCGGCGGGCTGGTGCCGTCCTTCGGATCGACCGCCAACCCGATCGACCCGACCGCGCAGATCGTCAACGACCAGTCGATGCTCCGCGAGCTGCTCACCAAGGTCACCGCGGCGCCCGACTACGACATGGTGGCCGTCGCGGGCGCTGCGCGCGGCCTCGGCGCGGCGCTGCGCGAGACGCTCCAGGCCGGGGCCGAGTCCACCGACAAGCCGTTCGCGGTGTGGGCCGGGCAGCCGGACGTCGCCCGCGACCTGACCGCGCGGGGCGTCACCACCTGCCACGACGCGAACCTGCTGATCGGCGCGATGGGCGCGATGGCCGGCTACCGGGAGAACCGGGAGCGGCTGCTCGGCGAGCCGTACCACCCGCGGCCCGACGCCGTCCCGGCCGCCGCGGCGCCGCCGCGGCCGCTCGCCGAGCACGTCTCCCGCCGCTACGTGGTCGAAGCCGGCATCCCGGTGCCGGACGAGCGCATCGTCACCGGCACGACCGGGGCAGCGGCCGCCGCCGCGGAACTCGGCGGCACGGTCGTGCTGAAGCTCAGCGCGGACTGGCTCTCCCACAAGAGCGAGCACGGCGCCGTCCGGGTCGGGCTCACCGGGCGCGCCGAGATCGAGAGCGCCCTCGCCGAGCTGGCCGCGCTCGGCGAGCGGCTGCGCCCGGAGGGTGCCCCCGCCGCGGAGATCCTCATGCAGCGGATGGCCGAGCCGGGCCTGGAACTCGTCTGCGGGCTGTTCACCGACCCCACGTTCGGGCCCGTCGTCACGGTCGGGCTCGGCGGGACGCTCGTCGAGATCGTGCGGGACCGGCGGCTCGCACTCGCCCCGGCCGGACCGGCCGAGGCCGGGCGGCTCGTCCGGGGACTGGCCGGCGGACGCCTCGTCGGCGCCGCCCGCGGGCTCACCGAGGAGCAGGCCGCGTCCGTCGCCGGCGTCCTGGCAGGGCTCGGCGAGGCCGCCCGGCGGCACCCCGAGCTCCGCGAGCTGGAGCTGAACCCGCTGATCGTCGGGCCGTCCGGCGCCGTCGCCGTCGACGCCCTGGCCGTGGTGGCGGGGGACGGACCGTGCTGAGGACCGTGGTCATCCGGCTGGCCGCGCTGCTCCCGCTGGTCTTCCTCGTCTCGACCGCGGTGTTCTTCCTCGGCCAGCTCTCCGACATCGACCCCGCGGAGAACATCGTCGGGCCGGAGGCGACCGAGGAGCAGGTCGCCGCCGTCCGGCGCGACCTCGGGCTGGACCGCCCCGCCATGGAGCAGTACTCCGACTGGCTGTCCGGCGCCGTGCGCGGCGACCTCGGCGAGTCGGTCTACACCAGGGCGGACGTGTCGGCCTCGCTGCTGCAGGCGCTGCCGGTGACCCTGTCGCTCACCTTCGGCGGGCTGCTGGTCGGGCTGCTGCTCGGGGTGCCGTCCGGGATCTGGAGCGCGCTGCGGGCGGGCCGCGCGGGGGACCGGGCGATCAGCCTGTTCGCCACCGTCGGCCAGGCCGTGCCGGGCTTCTGGCTGGGCCTGCTGCTGATCTTCGCGTTCGCGATCCAGCTGCCCTGGTTCCCCTCGGTCGGCTACGTCGCGATCGACCAGAGCCTCACCGGCTGGCTGCGCAGCCTGGTGCTGCCCTCGGTCTCGCTCGGGCTGGTCGCCGCGGCCGCGATCTCGCGGCAGACCCGCTCCAGCATGATCGGCGTCCTGCAGCAGGAGTACGTGCGCACGGCGCTCAGCAAGGGCCTGTCCAAGCGGCGCGTGGTGGTCAAGCACGCGCTGAAGAACGCCGCGGTGCCCATCGTGACGGTGGTGTCGTTCCAGGTCACCTCGCTGCTCGGCGGATCGATCGTGATCGAGCGGCTGTTCGCCATGCCGGGCTTCGGGCAGCTGGCCATCGACGCGGTGCTGCGCCGCGACCCGGACGTCATCCAGGGCATCGTCGTGCTCACGGTGATCATCGTCGTGCTGGTCAACGTGCTGCTCGACCTCTCGTACGCGTGGCTCAACCCGAAGGTGCGTGCGCTGTGAGCGCCGCGCAGGCCGCGGGCGCCCGGTTCACCGCCCGGCTGCTGCGCTCCAGGACGACGCTGTTCTGGGCCGGGATCGTCGGGGCCGTCGTGCTCTGCGCCGTCCTCGCCCCCGTCATCGCGCCGTACGACCCGCTCGACGGCGACGTCAGGGAGGGGCTGCTCGGCCCGTCCGGCGACCACTGGCTCGGCACCGACAAGCTCGGCCGCGACGTCTTCTCGCGGATCGTGTACGGCGCGCAGGTCGCGCTCCTCGCGGGCGCCGAGGCCGTCGGGATCGCGGCGGCCATCGGCATCCCGCTCGGGCTGCTGTCCGGCTACGCCGGCGGCTGGACCGACCGGATCCTGATGCGGATCGTCGAGGGCGTCATGTCGGTGCCGTTCCTGGTGCTGGCCATCGCGCTGATCTCGGTGCTGGGCCCGGGGCTGTGGAAGTCCATGGCCGTCGTCGGCGTGGTGTTCGCGATGACGCTGATGCGCCTCACCCGGGGCGAGACGCTCGCCGCCCGGGAGGAGCTGTACGTCGACGGGGCACGGGTCGTCGGCGCCGGCGCGCCGCGGATCCTGTTCCGGCACATCCTGCCGAACATCACGCCGCCGCTGATCGTCCAGGTCACGCTCATGATCGCCGGTGCGATCATCGCGGAGGCGACGCTGTCGTTCCTCGGGCTCGGCGCGCAGGCCGGCCACGCGAGCTGGGGCTCGATGCTGGCGGACGCGCAGGAGAGCATCCGGCAGAGCTTCTTCCTCACGCTGCCGCCCGGCATCGCCATCCTGGTCACCGTCCTGGCGTTCAACCAGGTCGGCGACGGGGTGCGGGACCTCTTCGCCCGCGAGGCCAAGGCCGGGACGCTGGGCGTCAACCCGGTGCACCGCGGCGGGAAGGGCGACGCCCCGGCCGCGACCGCGGCGGAGCCGCCCGCCGGGACGGCGGTTCCGGACCCGCTGCTGAGCGTCCGCGACCTCACCGTGTCGTTCCCGCAGCCGGCCGGCGGCCGGGTGACCGTCGTGCAGGGCGTGTCCCTGGACGTGGGCAAGGGCGAGATCCTCGGGCTGGTCGGCGAGTCCGGGAGCGGCAAGAGCGTCACCGCGATGTCGCTGCTCGGCCTCGTCCCCGACCCCGGGCGGGTCGCCGCCGCCAGCGTCCGGCTGGACGGCCGGGAGCTGACCGGGCTGCCGTTCGACGAGCTCCGCAAGGTGCGCGGCCGGGAGATCGGCGTGGTGTTCCAGGAGCCGATCGCCAGCCTGAACCCGGCCTACACGGTCGGCGACCAGGTCGCGGAGGTCCTGCGCGAGCACGCCGGGCTGCCCCGGGAGCGGGCGCGCGGTCGGGTGATCGAGCTGTTCGAGCAGGTGCACATCCCGAACCCCGCCGACCGGCTCGGCGACTACCCGCACCAGTTCTCCGGCGGCATGGCGCAGCGCGTGATGATCGCGATGGCGCTGGCCTGCGGGCCCCGGCTGCTCGTCGCCGACGAACCCACCACCGCCCTGGACGTCACCGTCCAGGGGCAGGTGCTCGACCTGCTGCTGGAGCTGCGCGAGCAGACCGGGATGTCCATCCTGCTGATCACCCACGACCTCGGCGTCGTCGCGGACGTGGCCGACCGGGTCGCGGTGATGTACGCCGGGCAGCTGGTGGAGTGCGGGCCCACCGAGGAGGTCTTCCGGAAACCGGCCCACCCCTACACCGAGGGGCTGCTCGCGTCCCTGCCGCGCAACGTGCGGCGGACGGGCCGGCTGCCCTCGATCCCCGGCGTCGTCCCGGCGCCGGACGCCTGGCCCGCGGGCTGCCATTTCGCGGACCGCTGCCCGCACGCCCGGCCCGAGTGCACCGCGGGGCCGATCGACCTGGCCGCCGTCGCGGGCGGCGGCCGTGCCACCCGATGCGTCCGCGCGGGCGAGCTGGCCCTGACCGGGGTCGGCGGCACCGGCGCGGTGCAGATTGCGAAGAAGCCATGACCTCGACGACAACCGACGCGGGGAGCGCGGGGCAGGGCACCGGCGGGACCGGGCCGCTGCTGCGGGTGCGGGACCTGACCGTCACCTTCGCCGGCCGCCGCCCGGCCCCCTGGCGGCGCCCCGCGACAACCGTCGCCGTCAACGGCGCGGACCTCGACATCGCGCAGGGCGAGACGCTCGGGCTGGTGGGGGAGTCGGGCTCCGGCAAGTCCACCACCGCGCGGGCCGTGCTGCGGCTGCTGCGCCCCGACCGCGGCACGATCGAGGCGGCGGGCTTCCGCGTCGACGCGTTCGGCCGCCGGGTCCCGGACGGCTACCGCCGCGCGGTGCAGGCCGTCTTCCAGGACCCGCTCGGCTCCCTGAACCCCACCAAGGTGATCGGCGACATCGTGGCCGAGCCGCTCGCCGTCCACTTCGGCCTGCGCGGGCCGGAGCGGGACGGGCGGGTCGCGGAGCTGCTCGACCGGGTCGGCCTCGCCGCCCACCACGCCCGCCGCTACCCCTACGAGCTGTCGGGCGGGCAGCGCCAGCGGGTGTCGATCGCGCGTGCGCTGGCCCCCGAACCCCGCCTGATCATCCTGGACGAGCCGGTCAGCGCGCTGGACGTGTCCGTGCAGAGCCAGGTCGTCAACCTGCTGGAGGACGTCCGCGACCGCACCGGCGTCGGGTACCTGTTCGTCGCCCACGACCTGGCCGTCGTCCGGCACGCCTGCGACCGGATCGCGGTCATGTACCGCGGCCGCGTGGTGGAGGAGGGCCCGGCGGACCGGATCTGCGAGCGGCCCGCCCATCCCTACACCGAGGCGCTGCTCGCGGCCGTCCCCGACCCCGACCCGGCGCGGCAGCGGCTCCAGCGGCGGCGCCGCCGCGAGCTGGCGGTCTCGCCCGGGACCGCCGCCGCCGCGCCCGCCGCGGCGGCCGCCGGCTGCCCGTTCGCCCCCCGGTGCCCTCACCGGATGCCGGTGTGCACCGACATGTTTCCCGACCGGACGTCCGTGCCCGGTGGCGGCCGCGTGGCCTGCCACCTGTACGACGCCCCCCTCACCACCCCGGAGGACGCTCGATGACCCGTAACCCGGCACCACGGCGGCTGCTCGCCGCGACGGTCGCGCTGGCGACCGGCCTGGCCCTGACGGCATGCGGCGGAGGCGGCACGTCCGGCGACGACGCCGGCGGCTCGCTCGTCGACAAGGCCGGCGCCCCCTCGGCCCCGGCCGGGACGCTGCGCATGGCGGCCTGGCAGGAGACGCCGTCCATGGACCCGGTCCGCACGACCACCCAGAACGGCATGCTGATCTTCCCCGAGTACGACACGCTGACGGTCGTCGACGCCGAGTTCAAGCCGCAGCCGTGGCTGGCGACCTCGTGGACCCAGCCCGACCCCGGGACGTGGGAGTTCAAGCTCCGCGACGACGTCGCCTTCCACGACGGATCGAAGTTCGACGCCGAGACCGTCAAGCTGAACCTGGACCGGGCCAAGAAGGTCACCGGCGGCCCCTACACCAACATCTACGCACCGATCTCCAAGGTCGAGGCCGTCGACCCGGGCACGGTCAGGGTGTCGTTCTCGACGCCGCAGCCGAACTTCCCCTACAGCATGTCCACCGTCGCCGGGGCGATGATCAGCCCGAAGGCGATCAAGGAGGAGACCGACCTGACCCGCACCGCCGCCGGCAGCGGCGGCTGGATCTGGCAGAAGGACGCCCACCGGGAGGGCGCCGAGCACGTCTACAAGGCCAACCCGGACTACTGGAACAAGGACGCCGTCCGGGCCGAGACGATCAACGTCAAGATCATGCAGGAGAGCAACGCCCGGCTGAACGCCGCGCAGAGCGGCCAGGTCGAGGTGATGTCCACGCTGCAGCCGGACCAGATGGACGCGGCGCAGAGCGCGGGCCTGCGGGTGCTCACCGACCTCACCTCCACCGGCACGTTCCTGATCATGGACCGGGAGGGCAAGAAGGTGCCCGCCTTCGCCAAGCCGGAGGTCCGGCAGGCGATCGGACTGCTCCTGGACCGGGACGCCTACAACAAGGCGCTGCTGTCGGGCAAGGGCGACGCGAAGGGCGGCGGGTTCGCCGCGCCGGGGTCCCCCTGGTACGACGCGTCGCTGGAGGGGGTCAACAAGGCCGACGCCGCGAAGGCCAAGGAACTGCTCGCCCAGGCGGGCTACCCCGACGGCTTCACGTTCGAGGTCGGCAACGCGCCCGTCATCAGGCAGATCAACGAGACCATCGCGCAGCTGCTGAAGGAGGGCGGCATCACGATGAAGATCGTGGACGTCGCCAACGGCCAGTACACCGCGGACGTGCGCAAGGGCCGCTTCCCGGCCGGCTACTTCGTGCCCACCTCGATCGACATCTACCAGTGGTGGAGCCGCACCGTCTCCACCAAGGGCATCTACAACCCGTTCAAGCTGGACGACCTCGACGACCTGGAGAAGACCTACGAGCAGGCCCTGGAGATGTCCGACGACGGCGCGCGCAAGCCGCTGATGGACCGGCTGCAGCGGGAGACCATCGAGCGCGGCGTGGCGTTCCCGCTGAGCCAGAACCCGCGGGCCGCGGCGCTGGCCGCGTCGGTACGGGCCACACAGCAGCCCGTCTTCGCGCCGGAGGACATCGCCCCCCGGCCGCACTACCTCTGGACTAAGTGAACTATGTTCGCGAAGTCAGCTACGTCGGCGTAAGGTGAGGACATGACCGCGAGGGCGTGGCTCTTCGACGTCGACGGCACCCTGCTGGACTCGGTGACCGGGACGTCGCTGCGTCCCCTGGCCCGCGAGCTGCTCGCCGGGCTGCGGGAGCTGGACGTGCCCGTGCTGCTGTGGAGCGCGGGCGGGGCGGACTACGCGCGCCGCCGCGCCGAGAGCGCGGGCATCGCCGACCTGGTCACGGCCGTCCACGTCAAGGCCGAGCGGGACGGGCGGGGCCACTGGGTCCTGCCCGCCCTGCCGCCCGAGCACGCCCCCGCCGTCCTGGTCGACGACCTTCCCCACGAGGTGCCGCCCGTGGGGGAGGTGGTCGGCGTCCCGCCCTACGTCGGGCCGAACCCGCACGACACCGCCCTCGCCGCGCTGCTCCGCCGGCTTCCCGCCCGCGCCGGGCCCCGCGACGAGACCCACTCGAACGACGAAGACCCGCTGAACACCGGAAGGACCCGATGAACCACGCCCGTCCCGAGCCGGGAGCGAGCCCCGCCGACCGGCCGCTGCCCGCGCGGCTGCGCCGGGTGATCGCGCTCGACCCCGCGGCGACCGCGCTCACCTTCGGCGACCGGAGCTACCCCTGGGCCTACCACGCCGAGACCATCGACGACCTGGAGTCCCTCCTGGCGGGGACCGGGGCCCGCCGGATCGGCATCGTGCTGCGCAACCGGCCCGCGCTGCTGTCGGCGGTGATCGCCGTGCTGGCCACCGGTCGCGAGGTCGTCACGCTGAGCCCGTTCCACGGCGACGTCGGGCTGGCCGAGGACATCGCGGCGCTCGCGCCGCAGGCCGTCATCGCCGACCCGGAGGACTGGGCCCGGAGCGGTGTCACCGACGCCGCCCGCGCCGCCGGGGCCGTGGCCGTCCAGACCGGGCAGGAGCGGGCGCTGGCCCGCCGCGAGGTGGACTGGACGCCCGCGCCGCGCCCCGCGGAGCCCTCCGACGTCGCCGTCCTGATGCTGACCAGCGGCACCACCGGCAAGCCCAAGCGGGTGGAGCTGACCTACTCGCGGCTCACCGCCGCCTACAACGCCGCCGGGACGGCGGCGGCGCTGGACGGCGAGCCCCGGCTCCGCCCCGGCAGCGTGATCCTCTGGACCTCGCTGGTGCACATCGCCGGCCTGTACTTCGTGGTGAGCACCGTCCTGGAGGGGCGCGCCACCGCGCTTCTCGAACGGTTCGAGGTGGACGCGTGGGCCGCGCTCGTCCGCGCGCACCGGCCGAAGGTCGTGGGCCTGCCGCCGACCGCGATGCGCATGGTCATGGACGCCGAGGTGCCCGCGGACGTGTTCGACGGCGTGCGCGCCGTCCTGTCGGGCACCGCGCCGCTCGACCCCGCCGACGCCGAGCGCTTCGAGGCCCGCTACGGCATTCCCATCCTCACCAACTACGGCGCGACCGAGTTCGCCGGGGCCATCGCCGGCTGGCACCTGAAGCTGCGCCGGGAGTGGGGCGAGTCGAAGCGGGGCAGCGTCGGCCGGGCCCACCCCGGCATCGAGCTGCGCATCGTCGACCGGGACACCGGCGCGCCGCTGGGGCCGGGCGAGACCGGCATCCTGGAGGCGCGCGGCGACCAGCTCCCCGCCGGCGGCGGCGCCTGGACCCGGACCACCGACCTGGCCTCCCTCGACGAGGACGGCTTCCTCTACATCCACGGCCGCGCCGACGACGCCATCAACCGCGGCGGCTTCAAGATCGTTCCGAGCGTGATCGAGGACGCGCTGAAGGAGCACCCGGCCGTCTTCGACGCCGCCGCCGTCGGGCTGCCCGACCCGCGGCTCGGCGAGGTGCCGGTCGCCGCGGTCACCCTGCGCTCCCCGGCCGGTTCCGCCGAGCTCGCCGCGTGGCTGCGCGACCGGCTGGCCCGCTACCACCTGCCGGCCGAGATCAAGGTCGTGGACGAGCTGCCGCGCACCCCGTCCATGAAGATCAGCCGCCCGGGCGTCCGGGCGCTCTTCGACGTCCCCGAAAGGACCGCCTCATGAGCGAGACGACCGATGCCCCGACCCAGGAGGAGTTCGAGAAGGCGACCTCCGCCGAGCTGGACGAGGCCGACATCGATAAGGACCGCGCGGTCGTCGGCCGGGACTGGGCGAGCCGCTCGCAGGAGTTCCTCAGCACCGCCACCCCGGAGGCGATCCGCAACTTCGCCACCGGCTACGGGGACGACAACCCGCTGTTCACCGACCCCGACTACGGGCGGGGCACCCGGTGGGGCGGGCAGATCGCGCCGCCGATCATGGCGGCGATCCTGAACGCCCCGCTGCGCGGCGAGCGCCCGTCCAAGCAGGAGCGCGGCGGCAGCTACCGGGGCATCCACGCCTTCGTGTCCGGCGGCACCTGGGACTGGTACCGGCCGATCCGCCCCGGCGACACCATCTACAGCTTCGGCGGGCTGGAGTCGGTCGAGCTGAAGCGCTCGGAGTTCGCCGGCCGCTCGGTCGTGAAGGTGAACCGCCAGGTCAAGATGAACCAGAACGCCGAGGTCGTCGGCGTCTACCGCACGCTGGTCATCTACACCGAGCGCAAGAAGGCCCGCGAGCGCGGCAAGTACAAGGACATCGCGGACCCGAGCTACACCGACGAGGACCTCGCGAAGATCGAGGAGATCTACGCGGCGGAGCAGCCGCGCGGGAGCGAGGTCCGCTACTTCGAGGACGTGCAGGCCGGCGAGGAGCTCCCGCCGATGGCGAAGGGCCCGCTGACCACCACCGACATGATCGTCTTCCACGCGGGCGGGTACGGGTTCGTCCCGTACGGGCTGAAGACGGGCCGCCTCGCCCACCGCAACCGGCAGCGGATCGCCCCCTTCTACATCAAGAACGAGTACGGGGTCCCGGACGTGGCGCAGCGCGTCCACTGGGACTCCGCCTGGGCGCAGGCCATCGGCACCCCCCGCGCCTACGACTACGGCGTGCTGCGCGAGTGCTGGGCGCACCACTACCTGACCGACTGGGCCGGCGACGACGGATGGGTCGTCTCCCAGCACGACGAGATCCGCAAGTTCAACTACCAGGGCGACACGCACTTCCTGTCAGGCGAGGTCACCGGCAAGTCGGTCGCCGAGGACGGCCGGTGCCTGGTCGACATCGCGTTCCGGGGCACCAACCAGCGCGGTGAGGACACCGTCAAGGGCACCGCGGCCGTCGCGCTGCCGAGCCGCGAGCACGGGCCCGCGCTGCTGCCCGGGGTCCCGGCCGAGCTGCAGCGCAAGGCGGTCGAGATGATGTCCCGGCACGGGGAGCTGCTGCGCGAGGGGCGGCCGTGACCGCTCCGGAGGCCGGTCCGGCGGACGGCGTGCGGTGCGAGGTCGCGGGCGGCGTGCTGCACGTGACCCTCGCCCGCCCGGACAGGGCCAATGCGCTGCGGGGCGGGGACATGGGCGTCCTGCTGCGCGCGCTGGAGGACGCCGCCGCGGGCGGCGCCGTCCGGGCCGTGCTGCTGCGCGGCGAGGGCCGGAACTTCTGCGGTGGCGCCGACCTGGTCGCCGCGAACGCCCCGGGTGGCGGGGAGCGCCCGCCGCTGGGCGCGATGATCCGGAACCTGTCCGCGACGGCGCACCGGCTCGTCCGGACGCTGTGGGAGCTGCCGGTGCCGACGGTGGCCGCCGTGCAGGGGCGGGCGGCCGGGCTCGGCCTGCACCTGGCGCTGGCCTGCGACTTCGTCGTGGCCGCCGACACGGCCGCGTTCAGCGAGCCGTTCGCCCGGCGCGGGTTCACCGCCGACAGCGGCGGCACGTTCCTGCTGCCGCGGCTCGTCGGGATCGCGCGGGCCAAGCAGATGCTCATCCGGGGCGCGGTCGTCCCGGCGGCGCGGGCCCTGGAGTGGGGCCTCATCGGCGAGGTGGTGCCGGCGGACGAGCTGGCCGGCACCGCCCGGGACCTCGCCGCCGAACTGGCCGCCGGGCCGACCCTCGTGCACGGCCTCACCAAGGCGCTGATCTCCGAGCACCTCAGCGCCGACCTGCCGCGTGCGCTGGACGCCGAGGCGCGCACGGTCGAGCTCAGCCTGCGCGGCGAGGACTTCAAGGAGGGCATCCGGGCGTTCCTCGGGCGCCGCGCACCCGCCTTCACCGGACGCTGACTTCACCGGACGCCGACCCCACCGCACCGACGAGGAAGGACGCCGTGGAGATCGCATTCACCCCCGAGCAGGAGGAGCTGCGCGCGGTCCTGCGCGGCTTCCTGGCCGAGCACGCCGACCCGCGCCGCACGCTCGGCTCAGGGTCCCCGCACGACGCGGAGCTGTGGCGCAGGATGGCCGCCGAACTCGGGGTGCAGGGCCTCGCCGTCCCCGAGGAGTACGGCGGGGCCGGGTTCGGCGCCGCCGAGATGTGCGTGGTGTTCGAGGAGCTGGGCCGGACGCTCGCGGCGGGGGCGCTGCTGGCCACCGCCGGGCTCGCCGTCCCGGCGCTGCTGGCCTGCGGCGACGAGGAACTGAGGGCGGAGCACCTCCCGGGAATCGCGGACGGCTCCGTCATCGCGACCCTGGCGCTGGTGGAGGCCGGCGGCTCCTGGGACGAGGAGGCGTCGCGGACCACGGCGAAGGAGGGCGGCGACGGGTTCGTCATCGACGGCTCCAAGTACTTCGTCCTGGACGGGGCCATCGCGGACCTGGTCCTGGTCACCGCCGGCACCGGCGGGGGGACGGCGCTGTTCGCGGTCTCCGGCACCGCGCCGGGCCTCACCCGCCGCGCGCACGAGGCGGTCGACCCGACCCGGGGGATGGCCCGGCTGGACTTCGCGTCCGTCCCGGCGCGGCTCGTGTCGCGCGACCCGTCCGTCACCGCGGCGGCCCTCGACCACGCGCGCATCGCCCTCGCCGCCGAGCAGGCCGGGGGAGCGCAGTGGTGCCTGGACGCCGCCGTCGGCTACGCGAAGACGCGGCACCAGTTCGACCGGCCCATCGGCGGCTTCCAGGCGATCAAGCATCGCTGCGCCGACATGATGGTCGCCGTGGAGGCGGCGCGGTCGGCGGCGTACGCCGCCGCGCTGACCCCGCACCCGGACCCGGCCGGCCTCGCGGTGGCCGCGGCGAGCGCGCAGATCTGCTGCTCGCGCGCCTACACCGAGGCCGCCGCCGGCGCCATCCAGATCCACGGCGGCATCGGCTTCACCTGGGAGCACGACGTGCACCTCTACTACAAGCGCGCCAAGACCGACGAGCTGCTGTTCGGCACGCCGGACCGGCACCGCGACCGCCTCGCCCGGCTGAGCGGGATCACGGAGGAGGGCATCGATGGCCGCTGACACCGGCACCGCCGCTGACACCGACGACGGGTTCCGCGCGTCCGTGCGCGCGTTCCTGCAGGAGCACGCGCCGGGGAGGCCGCCGAAGGGCGCGGCCGAGCGGCTGGCCTTCGCCAAGGCGTGGGCGGCCACCAAGTTCGACCACGGCTTCGCGGGTCCGTCCTGGCCCCGCGAGTACGGCGGCATGGACCTGCCGTTCCCGCGGCAGGTCGTCTACAACCAGGAGATGGCCCGGGTGCGGGTCCCCGGACACCCCGGGACCGGGTGGGACATGGTCGGGCCCACGATCATCAAGTACGGCACGCCCGAGCAGCGGGACGCTTACCTGCGGCCGACGCTGCGCGCCGACATCGTCTGGGCCCAGGGATTCTCAGAGCCCGACGCCGGGTCGGACCTGCCCGGCCTGCGCACCACGGCCCGCCGCGACGGCGACCACTACGTGGTGACCGGGCAGAAGGTGTGGAACACCAACGCCGACAAGGCCGACATGTTCTTCGTCCTCGTCCGCACCGGCACGCGGGAGTCGCGGCAGAAGGGCATCAGCTACCTGCTGGTCGACGCCCGCGCCCCCGGCGTCACCGTGCGGCCCATCCGCGACATGACCGGCCGCGAGCACTTCTGCGAGATCTTCTTCGACGAGGTCCGCGTCCCGGTGGCCGACCGGGTGGGGGAGGAGAACGACGGGTGGCGCATCGCGCGCACCACGCTCGGCCACGAGCGCTCGGCGGGCGCCCTCACCCAGGCCGCGTTCTACCGGCGGATCGTGGACGAGCTGATCGCGCTGGCCCGCGAGCGCGGCGCCGTCGCCGACCCGGGGGTCCGGCGGCGGCTGGCGGACTTCGACGTGCGGGTCCGGGTGATGAACGTGCACGCCGCCCGCACGATCGCGTCCATCGTCGCGACCGGCGAGCCCGGGCCCACGTCGTCGGTGTCGCGCCTCTACAACAGCGTCTTCGAGCAGGAGCTGCACGAGTTCGCGGTCGACCTGCTCGGCCCGTTCGGGCTGCTCGGGCGCGGCGACCCGGACGCGGTCCAGCGCGGCCGGTGGACGACCGGCTGGCTGGCGACCCGCGCGTCCACCATCGGCGCCGGCACCGCCGAGATCCACCGCAACACCATCGCCGAGCAGGTGCTGGGCCTGCCCCGCGACCCGGCGATGCCACCGAGGTAGGCCGCCATGACGGAGAGGGAGACCATGGACGGTGCCGTCCGGCAGGTCGATTCGGGGACGCCGACCGTCCTCGGCCGGGTCACCGGCGGGGCCGGGGTGATCGAGCTGAACCGGCCCGAGCGCCGCAACGCCCTGCACCCCGAGATGTACGACGCGATCCCCCGGCTCATCGAGCGCTACGACGGCGACGACGAGGTCGGCTGCGTGCTGGTGACCGCGGCGGGCACGGTGTTCTGCGCGGGCGGGGACGTGCGCGCGGGGGCGGGCCCGGCCCCGGAGGGCGCCGGCGAGGCGGAGACGCTCACCCACCTCGCTCGCATGGCGGTCATGCTGCGGGAAAGCCCGAAGATTTCCGTGGCCGCGCTGCCCGGCCCGGCGGTCGGCGCCGGGATCGGGCTGGCGCTGGCCGCGGACCTGCGCATCGCCGCGTCCTCCGCGACCTTCGTGAACGGCTGGTCGCGGCTGGCGTTCAGCGGTGACTTCGGCGGCCCGTGGGCGCTGACCCGGATCCTCGGGCCCGCGCGGGCCCTGGAGTTCCTGATCGGCGACGCCCCCATCGACGCCGCGGCGGCGGAGCGGCTCGGCCTGGTCAACCGGGTCGTGCCGGACGCGGAGCTCCCCGGCGCGGCACTGGCCTGGGCCCGCGAGATCGCCGCCGGTCCGCGCACCGCGCATGCGCTGATCAAGGAGAACGTGCGGGACGCGCAGACGCTCGGCCTGCGCGAGGCGCTGCCGCGCGAGAGCGAGCGGATGGTCCGCTCGGGCCGTTCCGAGGAGCACCGTGCGGCCGTCCGGCGCTGGCTCGCCGAGCGCGGCCGCTGACCCGGCGGACCGCCGCCATCGAAGGAAGGGAAGCGGATGAAGATCGATGCCAACCTGGGCGCCGACCTGGCCGGGGCCTCGGCCGCGGCCGCGGAGCTGGAGAAGGGCGGGTACGCCGGCGTCTGGGTCGCCGAGGCGGGGAGCGACCCCTTCCTGGCGAGCCTGCAGGCGATCACGGCCACCGGGTCGGTGACCGTCGGGACCTCGGTGGCGATCGCGTTCGCCCGCAATCCGATGACGCTGGCGACGGTGGGCAACGACCTCGCGCGGGCCTCGGGCGGGCGGTTCGTGCTCGGCCTCGGATCGCAGGTCAAGGCGCACATCGAGCGGCGGTACTCGATGCCGTGGTCGCGCCCGGCGGCGCGGATGCGCGAGCTGGTGCTGGCGATGCGCGCGATCTGGGCGTCCTGGCAGGACGGCGCGAAGCTCGACTTCCAAGGCGACTTCTACACCCACACCCTGATGACGCCGTTCTTCGCGCAGCAGCCGCACCCGCACGGGCCGCCGCCGGTCTACCTCGCCGGGGTGGGGGAGCTGATGACCCGGGTCGCCGGTGAGGTCGGCGACGGGTTCTTCGTCCACCCGTTCACCACCGGGCGGTACCTCCGCGAGGTCACGCTGCCCGCGCTGCGGCGCGGGCGGGAGAAGGCCGGCCGGGACGGGCTGGACGGGTTCACCGTGGCCGGCTCGCAGATGGTGGTCACCGGGGACACCGAGGAGGAGATCGCCAAGGCCACGCGGGGCATCAAGCGGCAGATCGCCTTCTACGCGTCCACCCCGGCCTACCGGCCGGTGCTCGACCTGCACGGGCTCGGCGACCTGCAGCCCGAGCTGACCGCCCTGTCCAAGCAGGGCCGCTGGCGGGAGATGACCGACATGATCACCGATGACGTGCTGGGCGAGTTCGCGGTGACCGGCGCGCCGGACGAGATCGCCCCGGCGCTCCAGGCGAGGGTGGGCGACGTCTACGACCGCGTCACCCTCTACACCCCCTACCGCGTGGACCCCGCGTCGTTCGCCAAGTCCCTCGACGGCCGCGGCGGCGTCCGATGAACCACCCGTGGGACCGCCCGCTGGGCGTCTGGTACCTCGCCGAGCACCACCCCGGCCTTACGGCGGTCGCCCGCTGCCCGGCCGGTGAGACGCTCACGTACGCGGAGCTGGCGGCGCGGGCGCACCGGCGGGTCCACGCGCTGCGCGCACGCGGCGTCGGCCACGGCGACGTGGTCGGCATGGCCCTGCCCAACGACGTGGACATCCTCGTGTGGCAGCTGGCCGCCGCGGAGGCGGGCTGGCGCTACGTCACGCTGAACACCGGCTCGCCCGCCGCCGAGGTGGCGTCGATCGCCGAGCACGCCGGCATGAAGGCGCTGGTCGTCCACGCCGGGTACGCGGGGCGCGCGGGCGCGGTGACCGGCGTGCCGGTCCGCGTGTCCGTCGGCGGCCGCATCGACGGATACGTCCCGCAGGAGGAGTTGCTGCGCGGGCACCCGGACACCGCGCCGCCGGACCGCCGCGCCGGGGCACCGCTCGTGTACACCTCCGGCACCACCGGCCGGCCCAAGGGAATCTGGCGGGACATGCCGGACATCGCCCCGGACGCGATGGCCGACGCGATGAAGTCGTTCGCGCACGCGTTCCGGTTCCGCCCGCTGGAGGGCGCGCACCTGGTGTCGGCCGGCATGTTCCACGGCGGCTGCCAGGTCTTCTACCTGGCGGCGCTGCACGTGGGCCAGCCGCTGGTCATCATGGGCGCGTTCGACGCCGCCGAGACGCTGCGGCTGATCGAGGAGCACCGGATCACCACCGGCTACATGGTGCCGACGCAGTTCGCGCGGCTGCTGAAGCTGCCGGAGGACGTGCGGGCCCGCCACGACGTGTCGTCCCTGGAGTCCATCGTCCACTCGGCGGCGCCCTGCCCGGCGGAGCTGAAGAAGCGGATGCTGGACTGGTGGGGCCCGGTGATCTGGGAGACCTACGGCGGCACCGAGGGCGCCGCGACCATCGCCAAGCCGCACCACTGGCTGGCCAAACCCGGCACGGTGGGCCGCCCCGTCCGGGGCATGACGGTCAAGATCCTTGACGACGACGGCAACGAGCTGCCGCCCGGCCGGGTCGGCGCGGTCTACCTGGACGGCGGCGGGCGCGGCTTCCGCTACCACCGGGACCCCGGCCAGACCGCCGAGGTCTACCGCGGGACGGCGTTCACCCTCGGCGACGCGGGCCACCTCGACGAGGACGGCTTCCTGTTCATCGTCGACCGCATCAAGGACATGATCATCACGGGCGGGGTGAACGTGTACCCGGCCGAGGTCGAGGCCGCCCTCGCCGGCCATCCGGCCGTCCTCGACATCGCGGTGGTCGGCGTGCCGGACCCCGAGTGGGGCGAGCAGGTCCGGGCGCTCGTGCAGCTCGCGCCCGGCCACGCCCCGTCCGACGAGCTCGCCGCGGAGCTGATCGGGTACTGCCGGGAGCGGCTGGCCGGCCACAAGTGCCCGCGCGTGGTCGAGTTCCGCGCGGCGCTGCCGCGCACCGAGACCGGCAAGCTCCTCAAGCGCGTGCTCCGCGACGAGCTGCGCGGCACGCAAGCGGGCTGACCGCCCCGGCGCCCGGCACCCGCGGCGGGTACCGGGCGCCGGGCACTGGACACCGGGCGCCGCGCGTCAGCGCGGGGCGAACCGCTGGCCCGCGTCGAGGCGCAGGCACTGGCCGTTCAGCATGGGGTTGTCGACGATGGCCAGGGCGAGCTTCGCGTACTCCTCGGGCCGCCCCATGCGCCTGGGGAACGCGGCGTCCTTCGTGAGCGCCTTGGCGAAGTCGTCGGGGATGCCCTGGGTGATGCCGGTCGCGAAGAGGCTCGGCGCGATCGCCAGGACGCGGATGCCCAGCGAACCGAGGTCGCGGGCCATGGTCAGGCACATCCCGGCGATCGCGGCCTTGGCCGCGCTGTAGGCGACCTGGCCGATCTGCCCCTCGAACGCGGCGATGGACGAGGTGTTGATGATGACCCCGCGCTCCTCGTCCTCCGGCTCGTTGCGGCTCATGTGCTGGGCGGCGAGCCGGGAGATGTTGAACGAGGCGACGGCGTTCAGGTCGAGGACGCGGCGGAACTCGTCCAGGTCGTGCGGGCCCTGCTTGCCCAGGGTGCGCTGCGCGATGCCGCCGCCCGCCGTGGTGACGACGACGTGCAGCGCGCCGAGGCCGGCGACGGCCGCGTCGATGGCCTGCCCGGTGCCGTCGAAGTCGGTGACGTCCACCGCGTGGAACGTCCCGCCCAGCGCCTTCGCGACCTCCTCGCCGTCCGAGCCGGCCCGGTCCAGGATCGCGACGGACGCGCCGCGCGCCGCCATCAGCTCCGCGGTGGCCCGGCCCATGCCGGACGCGCCGCCCACCACGATCGCCTTCTTGCCGCTGATCTCCACGCTCTCTCCCTCCACCTGCCCCCGACCAAGTTAACCAGGTTAATCTAGTGGTCGATGATGCGTCACGGACGACCCGGGGTCACCGGAGCTTCCACGTCCGGGTCGGGACGGCGGACCGGTCGACCTGCGCGATTCCGAGCGGGTTGCCGATGTGCGTGTACAGCATCCCCGTCCGCAGCGCCTCCGTCCTGCCGGAGTCCAGCGACTCCCACACGGCCCGGACGGTGCCCTGCACGGCGGCGGGCGGCTTGGCGGCGATGATCCGCGCGAGCTCCGCGCCCCGGGCCCACAGCTCCTCGCGCGGCAGCACCTCGCTGACCAGCCCGATCTCGTGCGCCCGCCGCGCGGACATCCGCTCGTCCAGGCCGAGCAGCGCGATCCGCATCACCTCGCCGACCGGGATCTTGCGGGCCAGCCCGATCGGCTCCAGCGCCGCGGTGAGCCCGTAGCTGACGTGCGGGTCGAAGAACGTCGCGTCGTCGGAGGCGATGACGATGTCGGACTCGTTGATCCAGTAGAACGCCCCGCCCGCCGCGATGCCGTGCACGCAGCACACGACGGGCTTCCAGACCCGGTTGAGCTTGGGCGACAGCCGGGCGCCCGGGTCCTCCTCCGTCCAGACGTTGTCGGGCCGCTCGAACCCCTGCTTGACGTCCGCGCCGGAGCTGAAGGCCCGGTCGCCCGCGGCGCGCAGCAGGACGGCGTGCACGTCGTCGTCCTCCCGCACCCGCGTCCAGATCCCGGCGAACTCGTTGAGCATCGCCTCGTTGAAGCTGTTCATGGCCTCGGGCCGGTTCAGCGTGATCGTGGCGACGTGGTCGGCGACCTCGTAGGTCACCGTGGTGTAGGTCATCGGTCCTCCCGGCGAAGATCCACAGTAGGCCGATTCAAGCGTGCCGGGCGGTGCGGGCGGAAGGGCGGGGGCTCAGTCGACGGCCAGGGTCTTCTCGCGCCGCGCCTCCTCCTCGCTCACCGCCGTCCCGCGGCGCACCGCGTACCGCAGCATCGGCGGCGCCATGAGCGACGTCCCGACCGCGACCAGGACGATGACCGTGTACATCTCCATGCCCAGCACGCCGAGCCGCAGCCCCACCATCGCGATGATCATCTGGATGACGCCGCGGGCGTTCAGCCCGGCGCCGAGGGCGAGCGCGTCCCAGTGGTCGCATCGGGCGGCGCGCGCCCCGGCGTACCCGCCCGCCAGCTTGCCCACGACGGCGACCGCCAGCAGCAGGCCCGCCGCGCCCAGCACCACCGGGTCGGCCAGCGCGGTGAGGTCCATCCGCAGCCCGGCCGTCGCGAAGAAGAGCGGGGCCAGCACCGACAGCGTGAACGTCCGCAGCGGTGCGAGCCGCTCGCGGTCCACCCACTTCGAGGAGCCGATGAGGATGCCGGCGTAGAACGCGCCGAGCACCCCCTCCATGCCCGCCGCCTGGGTCCCCGCCGCGGCCAGCAGCACGATCAGGACCGCCACCGCGACGCCGGCGCCCGGTTCGGCCGACCGGGCGGCCAGCCGCAGCAGCGCCCCCACGACGGGACGGCCGACGAACCGGGCGAACAGCAGGATCCCGGCGAGGCAGCCGACCGCCAGCGTCACCTCGCCGGCCCTGATCCCGGTGGTGGCCATCGCCGACACCACCGACAGCAGCAGCCATCCGACGACGTCGTCCACCGCCGCCGCCGCGATGATCATCTGGCCGATGTCCCGGTGCAGCAGCCGCATGTCGAGCAGCGTCTTGGCGATGACCGGGACCGCGCTGACGCACATCGCCACGCCGACGAACCAGGCGAAGACCGCGCGGTCGGCGCCCTCCGCGAGCAGCGAGGCGGGCAGCAGGAAGCCGGCGGCCACCCCGAGCGCCAGCGGGACGAGCGCCCCGCCGGCGCTCACCTGGGCCGCCGCGGCGCCCTTGCGCCGCACCAGCCCCATGTCGACGCTCATGCCGGTGACGCCCACCAGCAGGAGCACGCCGAACTGGCCCACCGAGTCGAGGAGGTGCATCCCGCCGGGCGTGTCGGGCAGCAGCCACCGGTACAGGCCGGGGGCCGCGTGGGCGAGCACGGACGGCCCGAGCAGGATCCCGGCCGACAGCTCCCCGACGATGGCCGGCATGCCCAGCCGCCGCGCCAGCCGCCCCAGCCCGACCGCGCAGCCCAGCAGCAGGCCGAGCTGCAGCAGCAGGGCCAGGGTCTGGTCCGCGCTCATCGGGGCGATCGGAGGTGCCGCTAGGAGCATCCGAGCCTCCGCGCACCCGCTCCGCTCCCCACCCGGGCGCTCAGGCGGCGGGGTGGACCGGGCACTCGTAGCTCGGCTCGAAGTCGTCGAACAGCCGCCACGCCTTCTCCTCGCGCAGCCGCTGGAAGAACCGGTTGTCGCCGGACCAGAAGTCTCCGTTCAGCGCGCGCACGAGCCAGAAGTGCTCGATGGACTCGCTGGTGTCGAACGGCCCGCCGGACGTGGCCTGGAGCCGCTCCTGGATGCCCCACCACCCGGCCCCGGCGAGCCGCTGGCCGCCGTGCCGCGGGGTCACCCGCAGTTCCCGGCCCTCCGACACGTACCGGTTGTCGTACACGGCGCGGATGAGCCGGTAGTACGTCTCGTAGCCGGTCTTGAAGAAGTTCTGGTAGCGCAGCGCCACCTCGCCTTCGCCGGCTTCTCCGGCCAGCACCCGGGCGCTCTCCTCGGCCGCCCGCCGGCCGGTCGTGAGGGCGAGCAGCACGCCGCCGGAGAACACCGGGTCGGTGAAGCAGCCGGCGTCGCCGACGATGAAGAAGCCCGGCCCGGCGAGGGTGTCGCAGTGGTACTCGAAGTTGTTCTCGCCGGTGAGGTCGCGGGCGACCGTCGTGCCCTCGATGCGCTGGGAGATCCGCGGGATCCGCTTGAGGTTGCGCGCGAACACGTCCTCGGGCACGGACGTGCGCAGGATCTCCGCCGGGACCAGGCAGCCGACGCTGATGACGCCGGGGCGGATCGGGATGGCCCAGAACCAGCCGTCCTCGTACAGCCCGAGCTGGATGTCGCCCTCGGTGGCCGGGTTGTTGCGCTCGTCCAGGCCCTCGTAGTGCCGGAAGATCGCCGCCATCTTCAGCTCGTCGTCGGTCTTGCGCAGGCCCATCCCGCGGGCGATCACGCCCGTCCGGCCGCTCGCGTCGACGACGAAGCGCGCCGTGACGTCGTGCTCCTCGCCGTCCCGGGTGTACCGGACGCCGGAGATGCGCTCGCCGGCGAAGAGCAGCTTGCGGACCTTGGCCTTCTGGAGCATGGTCACGCCCGGCGTCTCCGCCGCCGCGTCCAGCAGGATCTTGTCGAAGTGGGCCCGCTCCACGTGGAAGGTCCAGCCGCGCCGGCCCTCGCCGACCTTGCCGAGGTCGAGCCGCCGGAACGTGCCCTCGGTCCCGGTCAGCTCGATGCCCCGCTTGACCACGAAGCCGCCGCCGGCCACCCGGTCCAGCAGGCCCATCTGCTCCAGCACGTCCGTGGTGTAGGTCAGCAGCGACTCGCCGATGTGGAAGCGCGGCATCTCCTCCCGCTCCAGCAGGAGCACCGAGTGGCCTTTGCGGGCGAGCGTCATCGCGTACGAGGACCCGCTGGGCCCCCCGCCGATCACAATCGCGTCGTAATCGCTGCTGCGAGCCTCGGACACGGCATTCTCCTTTTCAGAGCGCGTCAGGAATGGCCACGGCACGCCGCGCCATTTCCGGGGCCATGTCCGTGGCAAAACCAGCATCCGGACGGCCTTGCGGAAAGTCAACGCGGCCAATTGGCGTTCGACTGCGCCGCTTTCTCAGTTGAACGCATTCGGCGTGTTCTACCGTGGCCTTTTCCGCCCGCACAGGCCGGCTCATCACCATGCCCGAGGAGTTCGATCGTGCTCACGTTGACCGACACCGCAGTCGAGGCCATCCGCATCCTGACCGACAAGCCGGACGTCCCGCGGGATTCCGGGCTTCGCATCGTCCACCACGACTCCGCCGGCGGCCTCGAACTGTCGATCGCGCCCGGCCCGGACGCCGGGGACGAGGTCATCGAGACCGGCGGGGTGCGGGTGTTCCTGCAGGACACCGCCGCCGCCATGCTCGGCGGCCGTGCGCTGAACGCGGAGATAGCCGAGGACGACGTGGTCTTCCGGATCACGAACCCGCAGGGAAGCGGGCGGCGGTAGGGCGCGCTTTCGGCCCGCCGGGGTGGGCGCGCCCATGTTTCGATCGGCCAGATCGGTCAACTTCACCAAGTGGCCGCGTTCGGTATGAGGCAGGGCCGCGAGCCACGGCAGCACGCCTTCGCGCGACGCCTCGGCCGTTGACGAGCACGAACGACGGAGTAGCCATGCCGACGAGCAAGAAGAAGACCGACGAGGGCTCCGGCTCCGGGCCGAAGCTGCTCTCCGGCGGGAACCCGCAGATCCCCAAGGGGGAGGGTGACAAGCCGGTGCAGGACTACATCAAGGCCATGCCCGGCTGGAAGAGCCAGGTGGGCGAGCGGATCGACCGCCTGGTCTCGCGCACCGTCCCCGACGTGCACAAGGCCGTGAAGTGGAACCAGCCGTTCTACGGCAACGAAGGCGACGGGTGGTTCCTCTCGTTCCGGTGCTACACGCAGTACGTCCAGCTCCAGTTCCTCAACGGCACCTCGCTCGACCCCGTGCCGCCCAAGGAGTCCAAGCACCCGGGCATGCGGTACCTCGACGTCCACGAGGACGACGAGCTGGACGAGAAGCGGCTCGTCTCCTGGATCGAGCAGGCGAGCAAGCAGCCCGGCGCGACGCTCTAGCCACGGGCTTCGACCCCGGCCCGCGAATCAGGCCCGCGAATCAGGACCGCGAACACAGGACTGCGAACACGGGGCCGCGACCGGCGACGCTCCCCAAGCGCCGCCGGTCGCGGCCCTGATGCGCGTCAGGCGCCGCGCACGCTGCGGACTCTGCGGGCGTACCGGACACGGCCGACCGTGTGCCAGATCAGGCGTGCCGGAAGCGGGAGCCCTCCGAGGACGTGCGCCCGCTCCCGCGGGTCGGCGTCCTCCAGGACCGCGCCCAGGAAGAACAGCTGCTTGTCCCTGGGCGCATGCGTCGTGAAGTGCTCGGACAGCTTGGCCCACTCGTGCACGCTCACATGCCGCTCCACCAGGGGCAGGATGTTCCGCTCCTCGTCGTCCAGGTGCTCGGTGAGCAGTCCCACGTGCTCCATCAGCAGTTCGCTCAGCGCGTCGCGCGGCCCCTCGTCCGCATGCCCGGCCCAGGCCGGCGCGACCTCCGCCATGCGCTCCATGCCCGCGGCCATCCGCTCGTGCTGCCGCTCCATCCGGCGGACGACGTCCGCCTCAAGCTCCGCGCGGGCCAGCAGCAGCGGCCACAGCAGCTCGTCCTCGGCCGAATGGTGCAGGTGCAGGGCGAGCAGGTAGTCGCTCAGGTGGGCGGCGAGCACCCGGGCCCGGCCGGTGTCCCCCGGCCGGACCCCGGGCACCTGGGCGGCCAGCACCCGCGACTCGCGGCGGGAGACGCGGTGGGTGACCACCATCTCGTGGGTGTCGGGACGCTGGCGGGATGCGGTGGCCATCGACGGCTCCTCGTGGCTGGACAGTCTGCTACGCGCCGATCGTCGGCCGCCGTCCTCGGAACCGGCTGGTGAGCCGCTCGGAGAGCCGTTCGGAGGGCGGGGAGACCGCGGGCGCCGCGTCCGGTGCTCTCTAGCGGCCCTCCATCGGCCCTTGATGGCGGGCGTCCAGAGTCGTCCACGCAACGACGACTGGGGAGGCGCGGTTGACTGACGTGCTGACGGCTCGATCGGTGGATCTGCCCGAGTGGGTGATCTGCGCGGGATGCAACGCGCCGGCCTACGGCAACCGGTTCAGGCGCGATCTGCTCGTGTGCCCCGAGTGCGGCCACCACGAGCGGATGACCTCGGACGAGCGGATCGCGACCCTGCTGGACGAGGGGTCCGCCGAGGACCTCGGGTTCCCCGTCGCCACCGGGGACCCGCTGGGGTTCGTCGACTCGAAGCCCTACCCGGCCCGGCTGAGCGAGGCGCAGGCCGCCACCGGCATGCCGGAGGCGGTGGCCTGCGTCCGCGGCACGATCGGCGGGAACCCGGTCGTCGCCGCCGTCATGGACTTCCGCTTCCTCGGCGGGAGCCTCGGCGCGGCGGTCGGGGAGCTGATCACCCGGACGGCCGAGCTCGCCCGCGCGGAGCGGACGCCGCTCCTCGTCGTGACGGCGTCGGGCGGGGCCCGCATGCAGGAGGGCGCACTGGCCCTGATGCAGATGGCCAAGACGAGCCAGGCGTTCCGCGAACTCGACGAGGCGGGCGTGCTCACCGTCTCGCTGGTCACCGACCCGACCTACGGCGGGGTCGCGGCCTCGTTCGCGACCCAGGCGGACGTGATCATCGCCGAGCCGGGCGCGCGGATGGGCTTCGCCGGGCCGCGCGTGATCGAGCAGACGATCCGGCAGTCCCTTCCGGACGGCTTCCAGACGGCGGAGTTCCTGGCCGAACGGGGACTGGTGGACGCCGTCGTGCCGCGGCACGGGTTCCGGTCCACGCTGTCCCGGCTGCTGTCCGCGGGGGCCCGTCGTGCGGCGCCGCCGCACGACGGCGGCGGGCGGGACGCGGAGCCGCCGGGCACGCCGCTGGTCACCGACCCGCGCGACCTGCCCGCCGGGGAGACCTGGGAGGCGGTGCGCCTGGCGAGGGCGCTGGACCGGCCGACGGCCCTGGACTACATCCAGCGGATCACCGACGACTTCGTCGAGCTGCACGGCGACCGCCTCGGCGGCGACTGCCGGGCGATCACCGGGGGCCTGGCCCGGCTGGACGGCGCCCCCCTCGTGATCATCGGCCATCGGAAGGGGCACACCGCGAAGGAGCTGGCGAACGCCGACTTCGGCATGCCGGCGCCGGCCGGGTACCGGAAGGCGGCCCGGCTCATGCGTCTTGCCGCGAAGCTGGGCGTGCCGGTCGTCACCCTGGTCGACACGCCGGGCGCCTACCCGGGGATCGAGGCGGAGGCCGAGGGCCAGGCCGGGGCGATCGCCGACAGCCTGCGGCTCATGACCGGGCTCCCGGTCCCGGTCGTTTCGGTGGTCACCGGGGAGGGCGGCAGCGGCGGCGCCCTGGCGCTCGCGGTGGCCAACAAGGTCCTCGCGTTCTCGAACGCCGTCTACTCGGTGATCAGCCCGGAGGGGTGCGCGGCCATCCTGTGGCGCGACCCGGACGCAGCTCCGCGGGCGGCCCGCGAACTCCGCGTCGACGCCCGGTCGCTGCTGGAGCTCGGGATCGTCGACGCGGTCGTCCCGGAACCCGGGGGCGGCGCCCAGCGCGACCCCGGCGCGGCGGCGACGGCCCTCAAGGCGGCGATCCGCGCGAGCCTGGACGAGCTGTCGCCGCTCGACGCGGCGCGGCTCGTGGAGGAGCGCCGCGTGCGGTTCCGCCGCTTCCAGGCCCTCGGTGAGGAGACATCGTGACCAGCGAGAAGACCGGGCGCGACGACGTCCTCGGCGACGTCTGCGGCCACGCGGCACGGCTCATCTCGGCGGCCGACCCGCGGCTGCACAGGCTCTCGATACGGACGGGGGACATCGCCGTCGAGCTGGAATGGTCGCCGGCCGCGTCCCCCGCCGCCGGCCCGCAGGGCGCGCTCGCCGCCCCCGCGCGGTATGCGCTCGCGGAACCGGAGTCCTGCGCGGCGGCCGGGCGGGACTCGCTCCACCACGTCTGCGCGGAGATGGTCGGGACGTTCTACAGCGCACCGGAACCGGGCGCCGAGCCGTTCGTCGCGGTGGGCGACGAGGTCCGGGCGGGCCAGCAGATCGCGATCCTGGAGGTGATGAAGCTGATGACCCCCGTCGCGGCCGACCGCGCGGGCCGGGTGGTCGAGGTCCTGGTCCCCGACGGCACGCCCGTCGAGTTCGGGACGGGCCTGATCGCCGTCGACACGTCCGCGCAGGCCCTCACCACCCCCGGCTGACGCCATGGTCGACAAGGTTCTGGTCGCGAACCGGGGCGAGATCGCGCTCCGGGTTATCCGCGCCTGCCGGGAACTCGGGATCGGGAGCGTCGCCGTGTACTCGACGGCCGACGAGGACTCGCTCGCGGTCGCCCACGCCGACGAGGCCGTCCGGATCGGGCCCGAGCACCCGCGGCGCAGCTACCTGAGCATCCCCGCGATCATGGAGGCCGCCGCGCTGTCCGGCGCCGACGCGATCCACCCCGGATACGGCTTCCTCTCCGAGGACCCCGACCTCCCCGAGGTCTGCGAGAAGGCGGGCCTGACGTTCATCGGGCCGCCGCACGGCGTCCTCGCCCGGCTCGGCGACAAGTCGCGGGCGCGGGAACTCATGGCGGACCACGGCCTCCCGCTGCTGCCGGGCACCCTGCACCCGCTGCGGGACGTGGGCGACGCCCTGCGCACGGCGGACCGGATCGGCTACCCGCTGATCATCAAGGCGGCGATGGGCGGCGGGGGCCGCGGGATGCGGATCGCCCGCGGCCCCGCCGACCTGCCCGGCGCGTTCCGGCAGGCGTGCGCGGACGCCCACTCCTTCTTCGGGGACGGGCGCGTGTACGCCGAGCGCTTCGTCCGGGACGCGCGGCACGTCGAGGCGCAGGTGCTCTGCGACGCGTACGGCGAGGTCGTCTGCCTGGGGGAGCGGGACTGCACCGTCCAGCGCCGGAACCAGAAGCTCATCGAGGAGACGCCGGCGCCCGGCCTGCCGCCCGAGCTGGTCGGGGAGATACGCCGGGCCGCGGTGACGGGCGCCCGCGCCGCGCGGTACGTGGGCGCGGGCACCTTCGAGTTCCTCGTGGACCGCGACCGGCGGTTCTACTTCATGGAGGTCAACAACAGGATCCAGGTGGAGCACCCGGTCACCGAGGTGGCGACCGGCATCGACCTGGTGCGGGAGCAGATCCGCGTCGCGGCGGGGGAGCGGCTCGGCTTCGGGCAGCCGGACGTGCGGCCCGGCGGCGCCGTGATCGAGTGCCGGGTCAACGCGGAGGACCCGGAGCGGGACTTCATACCCGCGCCGGGCCGCCTCACGGAGTTCCTGCCGCCGGGCGGGCCCTTCGTGCGGGTGGACACCCACTGCTTCCCCGGCATGCGCATCCCGGGGGCCTACGACTCGCTGCTCGCCAAGGTGGTCGTGTGGGCGCCCACCAGGCCGGAGGCGATCGCCCGGATGCGGCGGGCGCTCGCCGAGTTCCGGATCGACGGCGCCGGCGTCCGCACGACGGTGCCGTTCCTGCTGCGGGCGCTCGACCATCCCGACTTCCGGAACGCGGCGCACACCACGGATTTCGCCGCGGGCCTGCTCGACGCGGGCCGTTGAGCGCCGCTCCAACCGCGGTTGAGCGGGGGCCCGGATGCTGAACGGCAGAACTGAAACGGCAGGACTGAACGGCAGGGCAGAACGGCAGGCAATGGCACCGGGAAGGGCCGGAGGGGTGACGGGCGTGATGAAGGGGATCATTCTCGCGGGCGGCTCCGGCACCCGGCTGTACCCGATGACCAGGGTCATCTCCAAGCAGCTGCTGCCGGTCGGCGACAAGCCGATGATCTACTACCCGCTCTCCGTGCTCATGCTCACCGGGATCCGGGACGTCCTGATCATCTCCACCGCCGAGGACGTGCCCCGGTACCGGCGGCTGCTCGGCGACGGATCGGACCTCGGAATGAGCTTCTCCTACGCGGTGCAGGACGAGCCCAGGGGCATCGCGGACGCGCTCGTCATCGCGGCCGGCCACATCGGGAACGAACCGGTCGCGCTCGTCCTCGGCGACAACATCTTCTACGGGGACCCGCTCTCCGAGATACTGCGCGAGCAGGCGCGGAACGTCGACGGCTGCGTCCTTTTCGGCTATCCGGTCAAGGACCCCGAGCGTTTCGGGATCGCGGAGACGGACGCCGGCGGCCGGCTCCTCTCCATCGAGGAGAAGCCCGCCCGGCCCCGCTCGAACCGGGCGGTGACCGGGCTCTACCTCTACGACAACGACGCGGTGGAGATCGCCAGGAATCTGCGCCCGTCGGCGCGCGGCGAACTGGAGATCACCGATGTGAACCGCGCCTACATGGAGCAGGGCAGGGCGCGGCTCGTCGAACTCGCCCGCGGTTTCGCCTGGCTGGACACCGGGACGCCCGAGGCGCTGCTCGCCGCCAGCCAGTACGTGCTGACCCTGGAGGAACGGCAGGGGCTGCACGTGGCCTGTGTCGAGGAGATCGCCCTGCGCATGGGGTTCATCGACGCCGAGACCTGCCACCGGCTCGGCGCCGGGCTGGCCTCGTCGCGATACGGCCAGCACGTCATGACCGTGGCGTGCTCGGAGAGAGCCGACCGGAAGGAGACGGCATTGAAAGAGCTGACGATCGAGGACCTGAAGCAGATCATGCGCGCGTGCGCGGGTGAGGACGAGTCGGTCGACCACGGCGGCGACATCCTCGACACCTCGTTCATGGACCTCGGCTACGACTCGCTGGCGCTGCTGGAGGCGACGGCCGTCATCAAGCGCGAGTACGCGGTCGAACTGAGCGACGAGGACGCGGACGTGGTGGAGACGCCGCGGACCTTCCTCGGCAAGGTGAACGGCATGCTCGCCGGCCGGCAGGCACTCGGCGCATGACGTAACGGCACCTCGCGCGCTTCTCCGCGACAGGGGGCGGCCGGCCGATGGGCCGGCCGTCCCCTTTACGCGCACCCGGGGGATCGGAAGTGGTACAACTTCGGACGCATTCGATGTTCCGAATGGACGTCTTCCGGCTGCCGTAAGCACAACTTAGGTAATTCGATCTTGTCTTCTCAATAGGCGCTGATTAACGTGCCTAAGTGGTCGACGGCCGGTCGATCCGGCCATTACCTCCGGTCGAGGGAGAATGCGATGGAATTCCGGGTCCTAGGGTCCTTCGAGATCATGCTGGCGGAGGAGAACATCGCGCCGACGGCGCCTAAGCCGCGGCAGGTCGCCGCCCTGCTCGCGCTGCGCCGCAACTCCGTCGTCCGGACCTCGGAACTCATCGACGAGCTGTGGGAGGACGATCCGCCGGTCAGCGCGATGACCACCCTGCAGACCTACATCTACAAGCTGCGGAAGATCTTCCAGCGGTGCGGCGCGGGCGAGGTCCTGCAGACGCGGCCCGCCGGGTACATGCTCGCCGTCCCGGACGAGGACGTCGACCTCCACTGGTTCGAGCAGGCGATCAAGGAGGGGCGTGCGGTCCTGGACCGCGGCGACCCGGTGCGCGCGGCGGAGATCCTCGCCGACGCGCTCGCCATGTGGCGGGGGCCGGCGCTGGTCGACGTGCTCGCGGGCAACCTGCTGTCGGCGTACGTGGCGCGGCTGGAGGAGGTGAGGTTCCGGGCGCTCGAACTGCGGATCGAGACCGACCTCAAGGTCGGCCGCCACCTGGAGCTGATCGGCGAGCTGAAGTCCCTGGTGGTCAGGTATCCGCTGCACGAGGGCTTCCACACGTCGCTGATGACGGCCCTGCACCACTCCGGCCGCCGCTACGAGGCGCTCGACGTCTACCGGACGCTCCGCGGCAACCTCGTGGAGCAGCTCGGCCTGGAACCCGGCCGCGAGGCGCGGGAGCTGCACCAGAGCCTGCTCTCCGCGGACGCGCCGGCCCCCTCGGCCCCCTCGTCCGCCGTAACGGCGCCGGCGCCCGCCCGCGCGCCGGCCGCGGAGCCCGCGGACGACCCGGCGCCCGCGCGGCTGCCCGCGGACCCCGAGATCGCGGGGCGCGGCACCGACGTGGCGGAGGTCTGCGAGCAGGTCGCGGCGGCGCCGCCGGAGCCGCGCGGCACCGGGCGGCTCACCGTGATCAGCGGGATGCCCGGGGTGGGGAAGACGGCGCTGGCGGTGCACGCCGCGCACCGGCTCCGCTCCGCGTTCCCGGACGGGCAGCTCTACGCCGACCTCGGCGGGTCGACCGACCGGGCACGCGATCCCGCCGAGGTCCTGCACGCCTTCCTCCGTGCGCTCGGCTTCCCCGGGCACCAGATCCCGGACGGCCTGCGGGACCGCGGGGCGCTGCTCTCCGCCGCGGCCGCCGGCCGGGGCCTGCTCATGGTGCTGGACGACGCCGCGTCGGCCGCCCAGGTGCGGCCGCTGCTGCCCGGCGGCCCGCGCTGCGCGGCGGTCGTCACCAGCCGGCGCAGGCTGGAGGGCCTCGCGGGCGCCCGCAACATCGAGATCGACGTCCTGAACCGGGCGGACGGCATCGAACTGCTCGCCCGCATCGTCGGCGGCCCCCGCATCCGCCGGGAGCGGGCCGGCGCCGAGCTGCTGGTGGACGCCTGCGACTCGCTGCCGCTGGCGCTGCGCTGCATCGGCGACCGGCTCGCCGCGATGCCCGGGTATCCGCTGGGCCGCATGGCGGAGGAGCTCACCCGCACGCCCCAGCGCCTCCCGGAGCTGCGGTTCGGCGACCTGGACCTGCGGTCCAGGTTCGACTCCAGCTACGCGCGGCTCGGCGACCGGGAGCGGGGCGTGTTCGCGCTGCTCAGCATGCTGCCGGCGGAGTTCACCGCCGACACCGCCGCCGACCTGCTGGGCTGGGACGTCGCCGAGGCCCGGCGGACGCTCGACCACTTCCTGAACCACCACCTGATGCGCTGCGCGCAGGAGGGCGGCGCCGTCCGCTACCGGTACCCCAAGCTCGCCCGGATGTACGCGCGGGAGCGGCTCACGTCCCTCGTCCAGTCCGGTGCCGGCGAGCCGGCGCGGAGCCCGGCCTCGATGGCGTGATCACCGGTGCTCGATCCACCTTCGACCCGGCACCGGCAGCCTCGCGGTGTGAGGCTGATAGTCACCGGCGGGGCGGGTTTCATCGGGTCCCATTACGTACGGTCGGCGCTCGCCGGGCGGTACCCGGCGCTGCGGGACGCGCACGTGACCGTGCTCGACAAGCTGACCTACGCGGGCAACCTCGCGAACCTCCCCGCGGACGACCCGCGGCTGACGTTCGTCCACGGCGACGTCTGCGACGCCGGGCTGCTCGGGGACCTGCTGCCCGGCCACGACGCCGTCGTCCACTTCGCCGCGGAGTCGCACGTGGACCGGTCCGTCTCCGGGTCGGCGCGGTTCATCACCACCAATGTCGAGGGGACGCACACCCTCCTCGAAGGGTGCCTCCGGGCGGGCGTCCGCCGGTTCGTCCACGTCTCGACCGACGAGGTGTACGGGTCCATCGACGAGGGGACGTGGCCGGAGGGGCACCCCCTGGAGCCGAACTCGCCGTACTCGGCGTCCAAGGCGGCCAGCGACCTGATCGTCCGGGCGTTCCACCGGACCCACGGGCTCTCGACGTCGACCACCCGCTGCTCGAACAACTACGGGCCCTACCAGCACCCGGAGAAGCTGATCCCGCTGTTCGTGACGAACCTCCTCGACGGGGAGGACGTGCCGCTCTACGGCGACGGGAGGAACGTCCGCGAGTGGCTCCACGTGGACGACCACTGCCGCGCGGTGCAGGCGGTGCTGGAGCGGGGCCGCCCGGGGGCGACCTACAACGTCGGCGGCGGGGTTGAGCTGTCCAACCTCGAACTCACCCGCCTGCTGCTCGACGCCTGCGGCGCGGGCTGGGACCGGGTCCGCTTCGTCCCCGACCGCAAGGGCCACGACCAGCGGTACGCCGTGGACGGGTCGAAGATCGCCGGCGAGCTGGGCTTCCACCCGCGGGTGCCGTTCCTGCGGGGGCTCGCCGAGACGGTGCGCTGGTACGCCGCGAACCGCGCCTGGTGGGAGCCAGTCAAGCGGCGTCCCGCGGTCGTGGACGCCGGCGCGCGCTCCTGAGCGGGCAACCCGAATTCCATTCGTCCCGCCGGCCGGAAGATATATCCGGCGCAATTGGAAGCGCTCTCGCTGACCTGGGAGAACGGCCGGAATGATCATTATGCGAGGGAATGGGCGCCGTCCCGCCGCCGTCCCGCTGACCTGCGCGGAAGGCGGCGGAATGCGGTGACCGGGCCTTGATCACGAGGTCACAAGGTGCGGTTGAGAACAGCCTTAACGGTCATAACGGTCATAGCGGCTGGCGGAGTGCAGCGGCTATCGTGCAGGCAAAGACGGACTTCTTGCCCAGGGGACATCGTGGCGGAGAGACCTCCCTCGGGGCCGGGGCACCCCGGCCTGGACGCGGCTTCGCGGCTGGAGACCGATCGGGCCGAGATCGTGGCCGCGTACGAGCGGGTTTTGGACGACCTGGGCGGTCCGGTCGCCGCGGACAAGGCCGCGCGCGGCGAGCTCGTCGCGAACGCCGAGCGGGTCCTCGCCGACGTCATCGGCAGCCTGCGCGCGGGCACCGTCCAGGTGGGCGAGGGCTCCAAGGCCAGGGTCCCGGAGCCCAGAGTCCCCGAGCCGAGGGCGCCGGAGCCCGCCGTCCCGGAGCCCGCGGCGCCGCCGGCGGCCGTTTCCAGCGCGCCGGCGCCGGAACCGGTGCGGACGGGGGCGGTGTTCTTCGACATCGTCCAGCGGGAGCTGGTCCGCCGACTGGACCCGGGAGAGGAGTCCTTGCCCCTCCTGATGCTCGCCTCCCGTGCTCTTTACCAAAGCATTACGTGCAGCGGGGGACTGCTCGCCCATGAGGGGTACTTGCGCGACATGCTTCGCGAGGCTCAGGTCGAGGAGAGGTGCCGCATCGGGCGGGAACTCCACGACCGGGTCGGCATGTGGCTGAGCGCGGCCTACCGCCAGCTCGAACTCTACGATCTCGACAAGAACACCAAGGGCCCCTGCCCGGAGACGGAGAAGCGCCTTACCGCGGCCTACGGCGCCGTCCAGGAGGCGATGCGGATTCTGCGCGACATCACCTCCGATCTGCGGTTCTGCGAGTCGTCGAATTGCCTGGAAAAAGCGCTGCTGACGGCGTTCGAGGCGGTGGCGACCGACGACGCGACCGTCCAGTTGAAGATCAACGGCGACGAGAAGTGGGCCTCGGCCGCGGTCAAGGACGAGTCGTTCCTGGTCGTCCGGGAGGCCGTCCGGAACGCGGTGGTCCACGGCATGGCCGAGCTGGTCCTGGTGCGCATCGACATCGCGCCGCACGAGATGCACGTCTACGTCGACGACAACGGGGTCGGCTTCGACCCGGAACGTGCCACGGCCTCGGCCGGTGTGGGCCTGTCCAGCATGCGTGAACGGGCGGAGCTCGTCGGCGGCACGCTCGTGGTGTCGAGCGCACCGGGGCAGGGCGCGCACGTGGAACTTTCCGTACCGCTTCCAGGAAGCGAGAACGATGCAGCCTGACGAATCCAGGACGACCGTCGTGCTCGTGGACGACCACGCCCTCGTCCGGGAGGGCCTGCGGGAGATCCTCGGCTACCAGGGCGACCTGGTCGTCGTGGGCGAGGCGGGCGACAGCGAGGGGGCCGTGGAGCTCGTCGCGGAGAAGCGCCCCCATGTCGTCCTGCTCGACATCGAGATCCCCGGTGACGACGCCACCACCACGGTCGCCCGCATCCGCGAACGGTCGCCGCAGACCGCCGTCCTCATCCTCAGCATGTACGAGGGGCCGCAGCTGCTGCAGAGCCTCCTTGAGGTCGGCGTGCGGGGCTACCTGCTGAAGAGCGTGACCAAGCAGGAACTGGTGTCGGCGATCCGCAGCGTCCGCTTCGACGAGGACCGCGTCGTCGTCTCGGTCTCCCGCGCGAGCATCGCCGCGGGAGGCCGGGGCGGCGTGGGCGCGGCGGGGGGACCGGGCGGCCCGGACGACCCGCCGGTGATCCTCTCCGACCGGGAGCGAGAGGTCATGCAGCTCACCGCCCAGGCGCTGAGCAACCGGCAGATCGCGGCGCGGCTCTCGCTCACCGAGGCGACCGTCAAACGGCACCTCCGCAACATCTTCGTGAAGCTGGGCGCGGCCTCCCGCATCGACGCGGTCAACAAGGCGGTGGACGCCGCCCTCATCGAGGTGGGGGAGCGGCGCCAGGCGGCGGCGCACCGCTAGCGGGTGCCGCGCCCGGCGATCGACTCGGGCGGGAACAGGGCCGCCAGGTACTCGCACTCGGCGGCGGTGAGCCGTATCCCGGCCGCGGCCGCGTTCATCTCCAGGTGCAGCCGGTCGCGGGTGCTCGGCACCGGCGTGATGTCGTCGCCCCGGCACAGCAGCCACGCCAGCGCGAGCCGGGCGAGGCCGAGGTCCCGGTGCGCGGCCACCTCCTCGGCGGCCTGCAGCAGCCGCAGGTTGGCGGAGAGGTTCTCCGGCCGGAAGCGGGGATCGTCGCGGCGGGCGTCCCCTTCGGCGAGCCGGCCTGCCGAGTGGACCCGGCCGGTGAGGAAGCCGCGGCCCAGCGGGCGGCAGGCGAAGACCGCGATCCCCCGCTCCCGCGCGGCCGGCAGGCACTCGGCCTCGACGCGCCGCTCCCACAGGGAGTACTCGGCGGCGAGCGCGCCGACCGGATGCACGGCGTGGGCACGCCGCAACTGCTCGGCGGAGACGCCCGACAGGCCCACCCGCCGGACCTTGCCGGACGCGACGAGGCCGGCGAGCGCGCCCATGCTCTCCTCGACGGGGACGCGGGGGTCGACTCCGGCGAGGTAGTAGACGTCGATGTGGTCGGTGCCGAGGCGTTCGAGCGAGGCGTCGCAGGACCGCCGGAGGTGCTCGGGCGTCCCGTCGAGCCGCGTCTCCCGCCCGCCGGGGGACCGCCGGACGCCGCCGCAGGCGGCGATCACGGCCTCGTCCCGGCGGCCGGCGACGGCGCGTCCGGCGAGCCGTTCGGCCCGCTCGGCGCCGGCGCCGGCCGCCGCGTCGATCAGGGGCACGCCGATGTCCAGCGCGAAGCGGATCGTCTCGATGCCCGCCGCGTCGTCCACCGGGCCGTAGCGTCCGGTCAGGGCGAGGGTGCCCAATCCGATGCGCGGCGAGGCCGGTCCGGCATCGCCGGGCTTGCTGGCGTGCATCTCCTCCTGACCAGTCCGTGAAAGGTGTGCTCGCGAGCCGGCTGCGGGCGCACGTGCAATACCGCCCCGGCCGATCGGCGGCCGCAAATGACATTGTGGCCAAAAGGGTCGCTCTTTGGAAGGAGCTTGCGCGAAGCCGCTCCTGGAAACCGCCCTGGACCGGTCCGCCTATTGGAGAAGGCATTCAGCGTACTTCCAGGTTCGCGGCACGTCCGGCGGACGGGAACGGGATGCTCGTCGTGTGACCTGCGCACTTGACCTGGAACCGGGAGGTTGCGACGGGGTGCGCGCCCATCCCGGAAGATCGTGACGGCGAATGGTGACTTCTGTAAAGAATTCCCCCTTTGTTGGGAGTCCGCGGCCTAGTGCTTCTCTAGCGGGGTGCGATCCCGGAGGGGCACCATGACGGCCGGTGGAGAGGCGGTGGCGGGTATGGACAAAGCAGTCGAAAAGGCGATCGAGTGCATGTGGGAACGGTACAACGAGCCGCTGTCGCTCGCGGAGATGGCGAGCTGCGCAGGGCTCAGCCGCTTCCATTTCGCCCGCCGATTCCGGGACGAGACCGGAACGACCCCCGGCCGGTTCCTCGCCGCGGTCCGCATCCACCGGGCCGGGCTCCTGCTCCGGGACACCGCGATGAGCGTCACCGAGGTGGCGTCCGCGGTCGGCTACGGCAGCCCGGGCTCGTTCACGAGCTGCTTCACGGCCGGCGTCGGGCTCCCGCCCGGCCGGTTCCGCCGGCTGCCGCGGACCGGCGGATTCGAGCCGCCCGGTGCGCGCCCGGCCGGGCGCACCGGTACCGGAGCGGTCGCGGGGACGATCGGCCTGCCGGAGGGCCGCGGGAACGCGCGCGTGTTCCTGGGCGCCTTCCCGACCCCGGTCCTCCGGCATCCGCCGGTCGCGTGGATGGTCGTCGACGTGCCCAGCGGCCGGCCCGCGTGCTACCGCCTGGCGGACGTGCCCGAAGGCACCTGGTACCTGCACGCGGTGGGGGAGGCGGACGGGGTGGGGCCCGACCCGTCGTCCCGGCGGCACTCGCTCGTCGCCAGGAACGACGCGGTGCCGGTGTCCGAGGACGCGGTGACCAGTGCCGCGGTGCGCCTGCACCGCCCGCGGCCGGTGGACCCGCCGGTCCTGCTCGCCCTGCCCGACCTGGAACCGCCGCCCGCCCTCACCGGAGGCGGCTGCCCCGTGATCGGCTCACACCCGAAGGCGGCCGTCTGAACCGCTCGCCGCGGCGGTCCGGGCGGTGCCGAACCATCGGTTCAGTGCGTGGGTGAGGTCGTCGTGGGTGCCGGGGTGGGTCCAGGCGATGTAGCCGTCTGGGCGGACGAGGGCCGTGTCGAGGCCGGGGACGAGTGGCTGTGCGGTGGTGACGGTGTCGATGCGGTCGGCATAGGGGCGCGCTTGGTCTGCGAAGGAACCGACGGTGGTGATGAGCAGGCCGCGGGCGGTGTGGAGCAGGCCGGCGATGCGCGGCCGGGTTCCGTCGGCCAGGGTGAGGCGCTGACCGGGTGGGATGCGCTTGCCGAGCAGCGGATGGTCGCCGGGCCCCATGTCGTACCGGATGTCCAGCCCGCTGAGCATCCCCGCGAGGTGCCCGGCCGCGTCCTTGCAGGCCACCAGCTCTCCTAGCACGTCGCGGACCGGGTCCATCTCCTGGCCGGTGAGCCGCAGCTCGATCGCGGCCGCGGCGTTGCGGGCCAGTTGCCGCCCGATCGGGCGGCGCTCGTCCTGGTAGGTGTCGAGCAGGCCGCCGGGCGCCCGGCCGGTGACGGTCGCGGCGAGCTTCCAGCCGAGGTTCACCGCGTCCTGCACGCCGACGCTCAGCCCCTGTGCCATGGCGGGCGGCTGCACGTGCGCCGCGTCGCCCGCCAGGAACACCCGCCCGCGCCGGTACTCGCCGGCGACCCGGGACGCGTCGGTGAAGCAGCTCAGCCAGCGGCACCGCCCGTGGTGGATGGACTCCCCGGTGAGCCGCTGCCACGCGTCGGCGAGCTCGGCGTAGGTGAGCGAGCCCCGGTCGCGCGGTGCCATACCGCGCTCGTGGACGACGACCCGGGTGACGCCGTTCTCCAGGTCCATCGCCAGGACCATGCTGCCGCCCGGGAGGTCCTCGACGATCCGCCGGCGGCGGGTCTGGATCCCGGTCACGTCCGCCGTGTAGAAACCGCGCGTGGGCGGTGAGCCGGGAAAGGCGATCCCGGTCAGCTTGCGGACGGTGCTCCGGCCCCCGTCGCAGGCGACCAGGTACGCGGCGGTGTCCGAACCGCGGCCCGCCGGCCCGGCGAAGGAGACCGTCACGCCGTCCGGCGCCTCGTCGAGGCCGGTCACCTCGTACCCCCGGCGCACCGGCACCCCGAGCTCGGCCGCCCAGTCCTCCAGCATCCGCTCCGTGCGGTACTGGGAGACGCCCCGGACGCCGGAGTGGTCCTCCTCGAACATGCCGAGGTCGATCCGCACCCCGCCCAGATGGGCGTCGGCGGACTCCATCTCGCCCAGCCCGGCCAGCAGCCCCCGCTGATCGAAGCACTCGGCGGTGCGCCTGGTGAAGCCGGCTCCGCGCGACTCGCGCGGCGGGGCGGGCAGCCTCTCGTAGACGACGACGTCCGCGCCGCCCAGGCGGAGTTCGCACGCCGTCATCAGCCCGACGGGTCCCGCGCCGACGACGACCACGTCCGTTGCCATGCTCACTCTCCTGTTCGCTCGGTGCCGCGGCTCAACGGCCGGGCTCGTGGGCGGTGGCCATGGTCCGGGCGGTGCCGAACCAGGCGTTCAGTGCGTGGGCGAGGTCGTTGCGGGTGCCGGGGCGGGTCCAGGCGATGTAGCCGTCTGGGCGGATGAGGGCCGTGTCGAGCCCGGGTGCGGCTGGCTGTGTCGTGGTGATGGTGTCGATGCGGTCGGCCCAGGGGCGGGCCTGGTCTGCGAAGGAGCCCTCGGTGGTGATGAGCAGGCCGCGGGCGGTGTGGAGCAGGCCGGCGATGCGGGGCCGGGTTCCGTCGGCCAGGGGGAGGCGCAGGTCGGGCGGAATGCGCTTGCCGAGCAGCGGGTGGTCGCCGGCCCCCATGTCGTAGCGGATGCCCAGCCCGCTGATCATTCCGGCGAGGTGCCCGGCCGCGTCCTTGTGCGCGGCGAGCTCGCCGACCACCTCGCGGACGGGATCGAGATCGTCGTCGCCGAGGTAGAGCATGGTCGCGGCCTGGACGTTGCGCATGAGCTGCCGCCCGATCGGGTGGCGTTCGGCGTGGTAGGTGTCGAGCAGGCCGCCGGGCGCCCGGCCGGTGACCGTCGCGGCGAGCTTCCAGCCGAGGTTCACCGCGTCCAGGAGCCCCGCGCTGAGCCCCCACGCGGCCAGCGGCGGTATGGGGTGCGCGGCGTCGCCGGCCAGGAGCACCCGGCCGCGCCGGTACTCCGCGGCGAGCCCGGCCGAGTCGTCGGAGGCCCACAGCCACAGCGGCCGCGCATGGCGCACGGACTCGCCCGTGAGCCGCTCCCACGAATCGGCGACCTGCGCGAACGTCAGCGCACGAGGATCCGGGCGTGGCGGCAGGGTCCTGTCGTGGACGACGATCCGGTAGCGCCCTTCCCCCAGCGGGGTGCACAGCACCATGTCGCCGCCCGGAAGGCGTTCGCCGATGGGACGCGGCCGGAGCGCCACCCCGGCGATCTCCGCGGTGTACATCCCGCGTGTCGCCTCCCAGCCGGGGGCGGGGATGCCGGCGAGCGCACGGACGGTGCTCCGCGGCCCGTCGCAGCCGACCAGGTACGCGCCGGTGACCTCCCCGCGGCCCCCCGGCCCGTCGAACGTCACCGTGACGCCGTCCGGTGACTCGCGGAAGCCGGTCACCTCGCAGCCGCGCCGCACCGGAACGCCCAGCTCGTCCAGCCGAGCCCCGAGCATCTCCTCGGTCCTGGCCTGCGGCAGGCCGAGCACGCCGCTGTGGTCCTCGTCCAGCATGCCGAGGTCGATCCGGACGCCGCCGAAGTGCCCCATCGGCCCCCACCGGAAGTCGCCGAGCCGGGAGAGCAGCCCGCGCTGGTCCAGCGACTCGGCGGCCCGCCGGTTGAAGCCGAGCGCGCGGGACTCCCCGGTGGGGCCGGGCAGCCGGTCGAGGACGGTGACGTCCACCCCGCCCAGGCGCAGCTCGCCGGCCAGCAGCAGGCCGACGGGACCGGCGCCCGCGACTATCACGCCATTGCTCATTTCTCCGGACCCTCCGCGGGAAGTGGCAAAGGAATTGATTCGTCAAGTTACGCCGCACCGCGTACGCCTTCAAAATGGCGACTCCGGTACGCGGTTGAACGTCTCTGGAATGACCCGCCGGGCCGTGGAAGGGTGGCCGTTCGGGCCTGTCACCGCCGCAAATGGGAAGGGGTTCCGGACGTGTCTGCCGAAAGGATCGCGCTGATCACGGGCGCCAACAAGGGCATCGGATTCGAGATCGCGCGGCAGCTGGGCGAACAGGGGGCCGCCGTGCTCGTCGGCGCCAGGGACGAGGTGCGCGGCAAGGCGGCGGCCGGCTCGCTGGCGGACCGCGGCATCACCGCCGTGCCGCTGCTGATCGACGTCACCGACCCGGTCTCCGCGACCGAGGCGGCGGCGTGGATCGAGCGGCGCCACGGCCGCCTGGACGTCCTGGTCAACAACGCCGGCATCGCCGGGGGCTTCAGCGGGCCGCCCAGCGCCGCGACCGCCGGCGACCTGCGGGAGGTGTACGAGACCAACGTCTTCGGCGTCGTGTCCGTCACCAACGCGATGCTGCCGCTGCTGCGCCGGTCGGGGGCCGGGCGGATCGTCAACATGTCCAGCCACGTCGGGTCGCTGACCCTCGGCACCGACCCGGATTCCCCGGTCGCGAACGTCAGCATGCTCGCCTACCAGTCCTCGAAGACGGCGCTGAACGCCCTCACGGTGCTGTACGCCAAGGAGCTGGAGGGGACACCGGTCAAGGTCAACCTCGCCAACCCCGGGCCGGTCGCCACGGACCTCAACCAGCACCGCGGGCACCTGACCCCCGCGGAGGGCGCGGCGATCGCGGTCCGGCTGGCGCTGCTCGACGACTCCGGCCCCTCGGGGGCCTCCCTCGCGGAGAACGGGACCGTCCCGTGGTAGCCGAGACGGCCCGGAGGAGCCCGGGCGTGAAACGGGGAATCGACGACCTCGCCCTTTTCGGCGGGCCCGCCGCATTCCCGGAACCGCTCTATGTGGGCCGGCCCAGTACGGGCGACCGGTCGCGTTTCCTGGAACGGCTGAACCGCGCGCTGGACGATATGTGGCTCACCAACGGGACGCTGGTCCGGGAGTTCGAGGACCGCGTGGCGGAAACGGCCGGTGTGCGCAACTGCGTTGCCACCTGCAACGCGACCGCGGCGCTGCAGCTCCTCTACCTGGCCGCGGGGCTGTCCGGCGAGGTCGTCATGCCCTCGATGACCTACGTGGCCACCGCGCACGCCGCCCGGATGGCGGGGCTCACCCCCGTGTTCCGCGACATCGACCCCGCGACCGGATGCCTCGACCCCCGGGAGGCGGAGGCCGCGGTGACCCCCCGCACCGCGGGCGTGGTCGGCGTCCACCTGTGGGGGAGGCCCGCCCCCGTCGCCGAGCTGGAGGAGATCGGGGCAAGGCACGGCCTGCGGGTGCTCTTCGACGCGGCGCACGCCCTCGGCTGCACCTACCGCGGCCGGCGCGTCGGCGGGTTCGGGGACGCGGAGGTGTTCAGCTTCCACGCGACGAAGGTGGTGAACAGCTTCGAGGGCGGCGCCGTCGTCACCGACGACGACGGCCTCGCGGGGCACCTCCGGTCGCTGCGCACCTTCGGGTCCGGGCCGGGCGGCCGCATCGAGCGCGCGGGAACCAACGCCAAGATGACCGAGGCCGCCGCGGCGATGGGCCTGACCTCGCTGGAGGCGTTCGGCGAGGTCGTCCCGCACAACCGCGAGAACCACGCCCTCTACCGGGCCGAGCTGCGCGGGGTGGACGGCATCTCGATCGTCCCCTTCGACGAGGCGGAGACCTCCAACCACCAGTACGTCATCGCCAGGATCGACGAGGCGGGGGCGGGCCTCCACCGCGACCTGCTGATGCGGGTGCTCAAGGCCGAGAACGTCGTCGCGCAGCGCTACTTCTCACCCGCCTGCCACCAGGTCGAGCCGTACCGCTCGGAGCGTCCGGTCGAGCTGCCGCACACCGAGCGGCTGGCCGAGCAGGTGCTCGCGCTGCCGACCGGCCCGGCGGTGGACGCGGCGGACGTCCGCCGCATCTGCGAGATCGTGCGGTGCGCGACCGCCTCCGGCCGGCAGGTCACCGACCGCGAGCGTCGCTCGGCGGATCCGGTGCCCGAGGTCTCCGTCAGGCGTTGACGAGTCTCGCCTTGGCGCGCACCTTGTCGACCAGTTCGGCCTGACGTGTGATCGCCTCGGCGTGCGGGGCGCAGTCCGCGTTCTGGAGGATCGACCGGGCGAAGTACTCGGTGACGTTCCGGAACTGGTGGTCCGCCGGAACGGGCGGTTCCTCGGTCCCTCCCGCGGATTCGAGCCGGATCAGCGGCCGCTGGTCCGGCGGCGGGGTGAACGCGCGGTCCACCGAGAGCAGGCCCCGGTCGCCCCAGAGCGAGTACCGGGACCGGTAGGCGTGCTCGAACCCGAAGGACAGCTCGGCCGTGGTGCCCGACGGCGCGGCCAGCAGGGCGTGACCGGCCACGTCGATCCCCCTGGCCGGGTCCATGCGCAGCACCGAGCCGACGACGTCCAGCTCGGGGCCGAGGAAATGGGACGCGGCGCGGATGGGGTAGCCGCCCACGTCCAGCAGGGCGCCGCCGCCCAGCGCGCGGCTGTACCGGATGTCCGACGCGTCCCGCGGGGGGATGCCGAAGCGCGCGGTGAACACCCGTAGCGCGCCGATCCGTCCTTCGGCGACGAGTTCGCCGACCCGCCGGTGCTGGCCGTGGTGCAGGAACATGTAGTTCTCCATCAGCCACAGGCCGGCCGTCCTCGCCTGGTCGACCAGCGCGACGGCGGTGGCGTGGTCGCAGGCGAGGGGCTTCTCCGCGAGGACGTGCTTGCCCGCGGCGAGCGCCCGGGCCGTCCAGTGCGCGTGCAGGGCCGCCGGCAGCGGGATGTACACCGCGTCGACGTCGGCCCGTTCGAGCAGGCCGTCGTACCCGTCGGCCGCGGCGCAGCCGAACCGCCTGGCGACGGCGGGCGCCTTGGCCGGATCGCGGCTCGCGACGGCCGCCAGCTCGATGTTCGCGGCCTCCTTCATCGCGGGCATGACCTTGCGTAGCGCGATGTCCGCGCACCCCAGGACTCCCATGCGCACCACGGATCGCATGCGGATCGCCGCCTCCGGTCGTCGGGTCGCGGGCGCCTGCCGGGCGTCGTCCGGACGGTTCAGGCCGGACGGTTCAGGCCGGACGGTTCAGGCCGGACGGTTCAGGCCGGACGGCATTCGACGATGTAGCGGCCGGACGGCGCGTCCCCGGACGCCGTGACCGCCAGGCCCGCCTTCGCCGCGAGCGCGGCGAACTGGTCGAGGTTCCGTGTCCGCCCGCCGGTCAGCATCATGACCATCAGGCCGCCCCTGGGGGGTGCTCCGCCGGGGGAGACGCCGCCGTCCACGACGACGCGGCCGTGCGGGGCCGCCGCCTCGGCGCACCGGGCGAGCAGCGCGGCCGCCTCCTCGTCGGGCCAGTCCAGGAGCAGCCGCGTGAGGAGGTAGACGTCCGCGCCGCGGGGGAGCGGGTCGAAGAAGCTCTGCCCGCTGACGGTGACGCGGTCCGCCACGCCCGCGGCCGCGAAGATCTCGGCGGAGCGGGCCACCGTGCGGGGCAGGTCCACGAGCGTGCCGCGCACGTGGGGATGGGCCTGCAGGGTCTGGGCCAGCATCGCGCCGGCCCCGCCGCCGACGTCCACGACGTGGTGGACGTCCGCCCAGCCGTCACCGACCAGGGCCGCCGGGTCCGGGACGTCGCGGCCGCCGTTGCTCATCTGCGCGTCGTAGCTGGCCGAGAGGCCGGGGTCGGCGTCCAGGTCCTCCCAGTACGGGCGTCCGAAGACCTCCTGGTAGCTCGGCCTGCCCGTGCGGACGGTGGACAGCAGGCCGCTCCACACGCCGGCGACCCGGCCGCCCCAGCCGTCGAGATCAAGGTTGCCGCGCACCGGGCCGGGGCCGACCAGGGCGCGGGACGCCTCGTTGAGCGCGAACTCCCCTTCGGCGGGCTCCTCGAAGACGCCCTTGTCCACGAGGCGGCGCAGCACGCGGGCCAGCGACTCGGCGTCGCAGCCCGCCTCCCGGGCCAGGTCGCCGATCTGCGTGACGCCGCGGGCCAGGTGCCCGGCGACGTCCAGGGTCACCGCCACGCGCAGGCACCAGGGGGTCGCCAAGTCGCTCAGCGCCCAGAGATCCACCTTGTCCGGCACGTGCCACCTCCATGGCTCATGAGATGCCGAGCCCGTGCTCGACCGCCCGTGTTCGACCGCCCGTGTTCGACCGCCCGTGTTCGACCGCCCGTGCTGGACGGCCCGTGTTCGAGTGCGCGGGCTCGCCGGTTGAACGGGGCCGCCGCTACTTGGCGGACACCCAGACGAAGCCGTCCGGGTCGGTGAACGGCCCGGCGTCGCCGCCGATCCGGATGCGGTGCGAGCCGCTGCCCTCGGGGTCGATCCCGGCGACCTTCGCGAGGCCGCGGCGCTTGTAGAGCGAGAGCTTGAGCGGGCTTTCGGGCGTGGCGAACTCGACGTACTTGCGGCCGTAGCTCTTGGCGACCTCGAAGCCCTGGTCGACGTAGAAATGCTTGCTCGCTGCCACGTCCTCGACCCCGAGCTGGAGCACGGTCTCGTCGATGTCGCGGGAGGCGGGGCCGGAGTCCTTCTTGGACTGGGACGCGACGGTCCAGACGGTCCCGTCGGGGGCCTGGACGACGCCGCCGTAGCCCCAGAGGGACTTCTTGGCCGGCTTCAGCGAGGTGGCGCCGGCCTTGAGAAAGGCGTCGACGACGGCGTCGGCGTCGGCCGGCTGGGACACGATGAGCGACATCGTGAACCCGCGGAAACCGCTCGTCGCCGCGTCCGACGCCTCCAGACGCAGGTATTTGTCCATATCGAGGGCGGATGCGTAGAAACGCTCGGCGGCCGCTGTGTCGGCCACCTCTAGAGTGACGAATTCGACGGAAGCCATGCCGCCCATGCTAGGTGCGTTCACCGGCCCGTGCTTCTCCAATCCTGATCGGGCGGCGCGATTCGCGTCCCGCGGCCCGGCATCGTCTCCGGCGGAAGTGCTGGTCATAGGCGAGATCATCCGTATCGCGAAAGTTGGAGATCTTTTTAAGGATCGGATGGCGTTCAACAATGCCTATGCGGCGGCGAGCGCCTCCATCGTGCGGACCACCTCGGCGGGCGTCGCGAGCGCGGCGTTCTCCGCCGCGAGGGCCCGCGCCCGCAGCGCGTACCGCGGCTCGGACAGGACCTCCCGGCACCCGGCGGCGAACGCCGCGGCCACGTCCGCGTCGGACGCGTGCCGTGCGGGCGGCACCGTCAGCGCGGCGCCGTAACCGGTCAGCGCCCGCGCGATGGCCCTGGTGTGGGTGTTCGGCGGGTGGATCAGCTGCGGCGCTCCCGCGGCCAGGGCCGTCATGGCGGTGGTGGCGCCCCCGTGGTTCACGACGAGGTCGCAGGTCGGGGCCACCGCGTCCAGCGGCATCCAGCCGACGCGGACGCCGGCCCCGCCGGCCTCGGCGCGGAACTCCCCGGCCGCCTTCCCGGGCGCCGCGACGAGCACCTCCGCGCCGTCGGCGGCCAGCTCCGCCACCAGGAGCCGCAGCGCGGCGGCGGAGAGCATGCGGTAGTGGCCGCCCGAGGTGATCAGCACGCGCCGGCGGCCGGGGGAACGGGTGTACATCCACCGCTCCAGGCGGCGCTGCGGGTTGCTCGGGATCCAGCGCATCGCCCACCCGTCCGGGGCGTCCGGCGGCCGGAGGGACGGCGGGCACGCCTCGACGAACAGCGCCGGATCCGGCAGCCCCGCCAGCCCCAGCCGCTCCAGCTCGGGCCGGAGCCCCTCCTCGGCGCCCGGGTCGACCTCCCGCGTGGGGACGCCGAGGTACTCGGAGTGCCGGACGTAGGGCACCTTGAGCCGGGTGGCGAGCAGCCCCGCCGCGAAGCTCATCGAGCCGCCGACGACCAGGTCGGGAGGCCAGTCGCCGGCCAGCTCCTGCAGCGGGCCGAGCGCGGCGGCCGCCATCCGGGCGAAGCCCCGGCCCGTGCCGAGCATCTCCTCCCGCAGATCGTCGGGATCCTGTGCGGCGTTCCGCGCGGGGCCGTTCATCACGAAGTGCCGGGTCGGCTCAGGCATGATCGAGACCGCCGGGATCTGCGTGGCGGCCGCGAACTCCATGAGCGGCTCGTTGGCGGCCAGGAGGACCTCGTGCCCCGCGTTCCGCACGGCCGTGGCGAGCGGCGCGACGGCGTAGACGGTCACCTGGCTGCCGACCGGGGTGAACAAGAACCTCATGGCACCTCGCAAGTCTCGGGTAGCGGCCTGCTCGTGGCCCGTCCGATTATGCGGGAGCCCCCGGCCGTCGCCATAAAGGTCGCGTCACGGAATTCGTCCTTTCCCCGGCGCGTTCAACCGCGCATGTCGGCAGTCGAACGTCCGCGACCACTGTGCGCGCCATGGCGCATTATGAAATGTGCCCGGAAACGGCCCGTCTCGTTAACCTGAACCGGCCCGGCCGGACCCGCCATCGCGACTCCAATGATTGGTGCCGGTGCCCGAACCGAGGAGGAACGGTGATCCGCCATGACCGCAGGGCTGCTGCTGAGGCCGCGCTCTGGTGCGGCGACCGCTGACCGGCTGGCCCGCTCCGCCGCCGCCGCGGAGGGCGCCGGCATGGTCACCGGCGACGTGCCCGCCTGGCTCGGCTCCCGCAGGCGGGCGCACGCTGCCCGGGTACGGCGCATCCCCTTCGCGGAGCTCGACGGCTGGTCGTTCGAGGCCGGCACCGGCGACCTGCGGCACCGCAGCGGGCGGTTCTTCTCGGTCGAGGGCCTGCACGTCACCCGGCCGGACGGGGAGTGGCGGCAGCCCATCATCGTGCAACCGGAGATCGGCATCCTCGGAATCCTGGCCAAGGAGTTCGGCGGAGTCCTCCATTTCCTGATGCAGGCCAAGATGGAGCCCGGGAACCCGAACCTGGTGCAGCTCTCCCCGACCGTGCAGGCCACCCGGAGCAACTACACCAAGGCGCACGGCGGGGCGACGGTCCGCTACCTGGAGCACTTCCTCCGTCCCGACCCCGACCAAGTGCTCACCGACGTGCTCCAGTCCGAGCACGGCTCGTGGTTCCACCGCAAGCGCAACCGCAACATGATCGTCGAAGCGGCCGGGGACGTGCCGGACCACGACGACTTCCGCTGGCTCACCCTCGGCCAGCTCGGCGCGCTGCTGCACGAGGACAACCTGGTGAACATGGACGCGCGCACCGTGCTGGGCAGCGCGCCGATGACGCATCCCGAGCGGACCGCGCTGACGCCGGACGACGGCCTGCTGTCCTGGTTCACCGGAGAGCGGGCCCGCCGGGACGTCGACGCCCGCCGCATCCCCCTGCGCGAGGCGACCGGCTGGCACCGCGACGCCGACTCCGTCCACCGCGCGGACGGCAGGTTCTTCCGGGTGGTCGCCGTCGCGGTCGAGGGCTCCGCCCGCGAGGTGTCCAGCTGGACCCAGCCCCTCTTCGAGCCCGCCGGCCGCGGCATCGTCGGGTTCGCGTACCGCAGGTTCGGCGGCGTCCCGCACGTCCTCGTGCACGCCCGCGTCGAAGGCGGGTTCCTCGACACCGCCGAGCTCGGGCCGACCGTGCAGTACACGCCGGAGAACTACGCCCACCTGCCTCCGGCGGAGCGGCCGCCGTTCCTCGACCTGATGCTCGGCATGCCGCCCGCCCGCATCCGCTACGCGGCGGTCCACTCGGAGGAGGGCGGCCGGTTCCGCGACGCCGAGAGCCGCTACCTGATCGCCGAGACCGACGAGTCGACGACCCCCGCCGCGGCCCCGCCCGGCTACCAGTGGGTCACCCCGGGGCAGCTGAACCGGCTGGCCCGGCACAGCCACTACGTCAACGTGCAGGCCCGGACCCTGCTGGCCGTCCTCAACACGCACCCGGCCGGAGGCCCTGTTTGAGCTCCCCAGAGACCGGAACCCCGCTGGCCCGCGTGCCGCTGCGGCGCGTCCTCGGACTGTTCCGGCCGTACCGGCTGAACCTGCTGTCCGTGGGCGCCCTCGTGGTCGCCTCGTCGCTCGTCTCCCTGGTCAACCCGTTCCTGATCCGGGAGGTCGTGGACGTGGCCCTGCCCGAGGGGCGGACGGGCCTGCTGACGGTGCTGGCGATCGGCATGATCGTCGTGTCGGTCGCCAACAGCGTGTTCGGCGTCCTGCAGAGCTACATCTCCACCAAGGTCGGCCAGCGCGTCATGCACGACCTGCGCACCGCCGTCTACCGGCACCTGCAGCGCATGTCGCTGGCGTTCTTCACCCGGACCCGCACCGGCGAGGTGCAGTCGCGCATCGCCAACGACATCGGCGGCATGCAGGCCACCGTGACGACCACCGCGACCACGCTGGTGTCCAACCTGACCACGGTGATCGCCACGGTGGCCGCCATGCTCGTCCTCGACTGGCGCCTCGCCCTCGCGTCGCTCGCAATGATGCCGTTCTTCGGCTGGCTCAGCCGCCGCATCGGGACCGAGCGCCGCCGCATCACCCGCGACCGGCAGCGGCAGCTCGCGGCGGTCTCCTCGATCGTCCAGGAGTCGCTGTCGGTGAGCGGCATCCTGCTCAGCCACACGATGGGCCGCTCACGGTCGCTGAACGACACCTTCGCGGCCGAATCGGGCAAGGTGGCCGACCTGGAGGTCCGGTCCAGCATGGCGGGACGCTGGAGCCAGTCGTGGATCCAGATCGTCATGTCCTCGATGCCGGCCCTGACCTACTGGGCGGCCGGGCTCGCGGGCCCCGGCTCGACGATCTCCATCGGCACGGTCGTGGCGTTCACCACCCTGCAGCTGAACCTGTTCCGCCCGATGGTCCAGCTCCTGGACGTCGGGGTCGAGATGCAGGCGTCGCTCGAACTGTTCGACCGCATCTTCGAGTACCTGGACCTGCCGGTCGACATCCCCGAGCCGGCGCACCCGGTCGCCCCGGCGGCGCCGCGCGGGGACCTGCGGCTGCGGGACGTCTCCTTCTCCTACGCCGGTGCCGACCGGCCCACGCTCAGCGGCATCGACGTGACCGTCCCCGCCGGGCACAGCCTCGCGATCGTCGGCGAGACCGGGGCCGGCAAGACCACGCTCAGCTACCTCATCCCCAGGCTGTACGACGCGACGTCGGGGCGCGTCACGATCGACGGGGTGGACGTGCGACGGATGTCCGCCGCCACGCTCGCCACCACGGTCGGGGTGGTGTCCCAGGAGATCCACCTGTTCCACGCGACGGTCGCCGAGAACCTGCGCTTCGCCAAGCCCGGCGCGACCGACGAGGAGCTCGTCGCCGCCGCGGAGGTCGCGCAGATCCACGACCACATCATGTCGCTGCCGCACGGCTACGAGGCCGTGATCGGGGAGCGCGGCTACCGGCTGTCCGGCGGGGAGAAGCAGCGCCTCGCGATCGCCCGCGCCGTGCTGCGCGACCCGCGCATCCTCGTGCTGGACGAGGCCACCAGCGCCCTCGACACGCACACCGAACGGGCCGTCCTGGAGGCCATCGAGGCGGTGAGCGCGGGCCGCACCACGATCATGATCGCGCACCGGCTGTCCACGATCCGGGAGGCCGACGAGATCATCGTGCTGGACGCGGGCGAGATCGTCGAGCGCGGCACCCACGCCGAGCTGCTCGGCCGCCGCGGCCGCTACGCGGCGCTGGTCGAGCGCGACGTCGACATCTTCGAGCCCGCCGCCCGGACCCCCTGACGCGGCCCTGCCCGGCCGGCCCTGCCGGCCAGCCGTGCCCGGCCGGAGCCGACGAAGGCCGCGACGCCGTTTCCGGTCGTCGCGGCCTCGTGCGGCCCCGCGGCGCGGGTCAGCGGGCGAACTCCAGGATCGAGCGTCCCGACTCGGTGGGAATGGTGCCGCGCAGCGAGAGCCCCGCGCCGGCCGCGAGCGCGCGGTACTCGTCCAGCGAGCGCTCCCGGCCGCCGATGACGGACAGCATCCGCAGGTCCATGGCGGTGGTCATCGGCGAGTTCCCCTGGTCGGCGACGAGCTGCTCGATGACCAGCACCCGGCCCGACGGGCCCGCGGTCTCGGCCGCCTCGGCGCAGCGGCGCAAGATCGTCCGGGCGTCCTCGTCGTCCCAGTCGTGGAGGACCCGCGACAGGACGTAGACGTCACCGCCGGGCGGCAGGGTGGCGAAGAAGCTCGCCGAGGAGAAGTCGCAGCGGTCGGCGAGACCCGCCGCTTCGAGGTCGCGCCGCCCCGTCTCGACGACGGACGGCAGATCGACGAGCGTCCCGCGCAGGGCGGGGTGCTTGGCGAGCAGGGCGGCCAGGAGCGTGCCCGTCCCGCCTCCGACGTCCACGACGCCGCGCACGCCCGACCAGTCGTAGGCGGTGGTGACCTCGTCGGCCACCAGCGAGACCTGCGCCGCCATCAGCGCGTCGAAGGCCCGGCCGCGCTCGGGGTCGGCCTCCAGGTCGGCCCAGAACGTCCGCCCGAACATGTCCTCGTAGACGGGCCGCCCGGTGCGCGCGACCTGGAGCATCCCCGACAGCGCCATGTCGGAGCGCCCCAGCCCGCCGTCCATGTCCAGCCAGTGCCGCATGCCCCCGCCGGAGGGGTCGGTGAGCAGCGGGCGGGACAGCTCGGTCAGCGCGTACTCTCCCGGTTCCGGCTGCGCGAACACACCCTTGGCGACGAGGTGCCGCAGCAGCCGTTCCAGGGCGGCCGGGTCGGCCCCGCACCGCTGGGCGAGCTCGGCCGCGCTCCCGGCGCCCTCGTCGATCAGATCGGCCAGCCGCAGCGTGGCGGCGACCCGGATGGCGTACGGCGTTATCAGGTCGGACAGCGCCCGCAGCCTCTGCACGTTCCCTGTGTGCGCTCCGCCGCCCGGAGGGCCGCCTCGTCCAGCGCTCATGCTCACTACCTCCCGCCTTTCGGCTACCGGTGTCGCGGGTCACGCGCCGCGCGCTTCGGCGGCGCTGCCGAGATGGGTGAGGACCTGCTGGGCGGCCTTGCGGCCGGTGTTCATGCACTGGCCGATCCCCACTCCCTCGTACGCGGCGCCGCAGACCGCGAGCCCCGGCTGCACGGCGAGCCGGCTGCGGATCTGCTTGGACCGGGCGGGGTGGCCGACGGTGTACTGGGGGAACGCCCGCTCCCACCGGTTCACCCGGGTGGCCACGGGCGCACCGGCCGCCCCGGTGGCCTCGGCGAGTTCGCCGGCCGCCAGCGCGGCGAGGTCGGCGTCGTCGCGCTCCAGCAGGTCCCGCGCGTCGACGCCGCCCGCCTGGCAGCGCACGATCTCCACGTCGCCGGCCATGTGCCGCCACTTCACCGACGAGAACGTGACGGACCGGACCGTCCGCCCGTCGACCGCCGGTACCCGGTAGCCGGCCAGGCCGCCGTCGCCGGGCCCGCCGCGGAACGTCCCGCGCGGGTAGGCCAGCGTGATCATCACCGCGTCGGCGTACGGGATCCCGGCCAGCCCGGTGCAGGCCGCGCCGGTTTCAGGGAGCCCGGCCAGCAGGGCGCCCGCGGGGCCCGCCGGAACCGCGAGGATGACCGCGTCGGCGGCGATCTCCTCCCGCCCAGCGGCCGAGTCCGCCGTCAGCCGCCAGCCGTGCCCGTCCCGCGCCAGCCCGGTCACCTTCGTCCCGGTCCGCAGCGCGGCTCCCGGGGAGGCGGCCAGGACGGCGTCGGCCATCACGCCGGGCAGCGCGCCCATCCCGCCGACGAGCGTGCCCAGCCCGTTGTGCAGCTCGGGCACGTTCGAGCCGGGGGAGGGGACTAGCATGCCCGCCGCGTCGGCTAGCGACGGGCGCTTGCGCGACGCCATCGCCAGCGGCGGCAGCGTGGCCTCGAACGACAGCTCCGCCGCGCGGCCGGCGCACATCTCGTGGACGAACGGATCGATCAGCCGGTCCACGACCTCCTGGCCGAACCGCGCCGCGACGTACTCGCCGACCGCCACGTCCCCGTTCCGGTTCGTCGCGGGAAGCTCGCGGTCCTTCCGCGCGCGGGCGACGCCCTCGTCCGACAGCACGCCCGACCGGGCGAGCTCGTCCAGGTCCGAGGGCACGCTCATGAAGTGACCGCCGGGCAGCGGCCACATGCCGCCCCGGGTCCAGGTCGCCACGGCGGTGTTGCCGGCGGACACGAGCCGCTCGCCCAGCGCCGTCCGGCCGATCAGCCATTCGGTCTTCGGACGCCACACCGCCTCGGCGCCCTCGTCCACCGCGACGCCCGCGACCTCCGACACGGACAGCTGCCCGCCCAGCCGGGACGACGCCTCGCACAGCGTCAGCCGCACCGGCTCGTCGCGCAGCAGGAACGCCGCGGACAGGCCGGCGATCCCACCGCCGACGATCACGACGTGCGGCACGTCCGACGTTCTGTCGCGGGCGGGACGCCGCCCGGTGCCCGTTTTCTGATCGACCATCACGCACACTCCCTCGAATTGCTCGGAACCGCGTCGGCACACCGTGGCACCACCGCCCATAACGCCGGTCGAGCGCTGGTGGACAAGGGGCCTGTTCCGCCCCGCCGTGAAAGGCCCGGCGCCGTCCGGTCAGGGGTTCAGCACCCAGGCGGATTCGTGCCGGGTGAAGCCGATGTGCGGGTAGTAGTCCGCCGCGGCGGGTGCCGACAGAAGCACGATCTTGGCCTGCGGCGCCTCTTTCCGCGTCGCGTCGATCAGCGCCCTTCCGATACCGGATCGCTGGTGCGCGCGGCGGACCGCGATATCGGACAGGTAGGTCACGTAGGAGAAGTCGGAGACGCTTCGTGCGATGCCAACGAGTTCCCCGTCGATGCGGCAGGTCACGACGAGGTTGGCGTTGCGCACCATCGCCGCCATGCGCCCGGTGTCCGCCACCGGCCGGCGGTCGCCGAGGCCCGAGGACCGGTAGACGTCCAGGACGTCATCCAGGTCAAGTGCGGTGCCGTTCTCACGCTGGATGTCCCATGTCACGGAGCATCTCCAATCGTTTGAGGATGACGTCGTGGTGGACGAGGAAGCGCTCCGGCTCCAGCGGCCCGGCGTCGATTCCCTGCTCCCTGAGCCGGGCGTCGAGCGTCTCGCCGGAGTCGAGCGCGCCGTTCGCGGCCGTCTGAACCGCCCGGTAGGCGTGCTCCCGCTCGGTGCCGGCCGCCAGCAGGCCGGCCAGCACCGCCGAGCTGTACGCCAGGCCACCGGTCCCGTCGATCGCGCCGCGCATCCGCTCCGGGAAGATGTCGAGGGCCTCCACCAGGTCCGCGGCGCAGATGGCCTGGTAGTGGGCGACGGTCATCGCGTCCGGCAGGACGACCCGCTCCACCGACGAGTGGGACAGGTCCCGCTCGTGCCAGAGCGCGACGTTCTCCAGCATCGTGCCCGCGTACCCGCGGAGCAGCCGGGCGAGCCCGACCAGGCGCTCGCTGCCCGTCGGGTTGCGCTTGTGCGGCATGGCGCTCGACCCCTGGTAACCGGCCGTCCGGCTCTCCTCCACCTCGCGGACCTCGCTGCGCGACAGCAGCCGCACCTCGGTGGCGATCTGCTCGACGCAGGCGCCGAGCGCCGCCGCCGCCTGCACCAGCTGCGCGTGCCGGTCGCGGGCGACGACCTGGCTGGGCGCGGACTCCGCGCCGAGGCCGAGCTCCCCGCACACGTACTTCTCGACGAAGGGGTCGATCAGGGCGTAGGTCCCGACGGAGCCGGAGATCGTGCCCACCGCGACCTCGTCCCGCGCTGCGCGCAGGCGCCGCATCGCCCGGTCGATCGCGAAGGCGAACCCGGCGAGCTTGTGGCCGAACGTCGTGGGCTCCGCGTGCATCCCGTGGGTCCGCCCGATGCACACCGTGTCCCAGTGCTCGGCCGCCCGCTCCGCCAGCACCCCGCGGAGCCGCGCCACCGCGTCGAGCAGCAGGTCGCAGGCGCGGGCGAGGGTGTGGCCGAGGGCCGTGTCGACGAGGTCGTAGCTCGTCATGCCGAGGTGCACCCACCGGGCGGAGTCGTCGGGGATGTCCTCGCAGAAGGCCGTGAGGAAGGAGAGGACCTCGTGGTCGCGCTCGCGTTCGATCTCCGCCACGCGCTCCGCGGCCGGCACCCGGGCGCCGCGGATGTCCGCCAGCGCCTCCGGCGGGACGCGGCCGAGCAGTGTCTGCGCCTGGGACGCCAGGAGCTCCACCTTGGCCCAGGTCTCATAGCGGGCCTGGTCCGACCAGAGCTCCGCCATCTCGGGCAATGAATAGCGGGCTATCATCTCCGTCGTCCTTCCGCGGGGACGTGTACAGCGGCTTTCAGTGTCCTCCCCGGATTCTTCCGGACGCCTTTGTTCAGCTGCTTGTTTTCAGCAGTTGAACGCCGCCGTCCAGAGTTGAACGGATTCTTCTCCGAGATTGCTCCATAGGGCTGCGGTCTTGGCGAGCCGTTACTTGCACGAGCTTTGGCGCGTGCCATGTAGTGGTGATGTGTCAGTTTCAACGGCCACCAGAAATCATCGGCGGAAATGCCGTGGCATTCCCGAGACGAGGGAGCTGTTCCTGCGGGGCCATGCCACGGTCGCCGAGCATGTGGAGAGCGTCCTCGACGCCATCCGCGAAACGGACGCGGAACTGGGCGCGTTCGTCGCGGTCGCGGGGGACGGCGCGCTGCGCGAGGCCGAGGCGGCGGACCGGCTCATCGCGGAGCGCGGCGCGGCGGCCTTCCGCGGCCGGCCGCTGCTCGGCGTGCCGGTGTCGGTGAAGGACCTCGTCCAGACCCGTGACCTCCCGACCCGGCGGGGGTCGCTGCTGCCGAACCCCCGCCCCGCCGCGGACGCCCCCGCCGTCGCCCGCCTCCGCGCGGCGGGGGCGATCGTGGTCGGCAAGACCGCCACGTCGGAGTTCGGCTGGAGCGCGAGCACGGTGGGCCGGCTCGCCGGCCCCACCCGCAACCCCTGGGACCGGAGCAGATCGGCCGGGGGCTCCAGCGGCGGGTCCGCCGCCGCGGTGGCGGCGGGGCTGTGCACCGCGTCGATCGGCACCGACGGCGCGGGGTCGGTCCGCATCCCCGCCGCGTTCTGCGGCGTGGTCGGGTTCAAGCCGTCCTTCGGCCGGATCCCCTATGTGCCGCCCTGCGCCGATCGCCTGGCGCACGTCGGGCCGCTCGCGCGGAGCGTGGCCGACGCCGCCGAGCTCACCGCGGTGCTCGCCGGCCCCGACCACCGCGACCCGGACTCGGTGCCCGGCCCGCCCCGGCTCGCGGCACCACCCGTCCCGCTGCGGATCGGCTGGACCGAGTTCCCCGGGACGTCCGGCGAGGTCCGCCGCGTCACCGAGGGCGCCCTGCCGGTGCTCACCGGGCAGGGGCATCGCGTCGACCGCATCGAAGTCCCGTTCCCCGACCCGTACGCGGCGCTCGTGGACGTCCTCGCGGTCTCCGAGGCGACCGGCACCGCGCCGGAGGACGAGCCGTGGTGCGACGAGGGCCGGGCCGCGCTCGTCCGGTACGGGCGTTCCCTGAGCGGCACCGCGGTCGTGCGCGCCGAGGAGACCCGGACGGCACTGCGGGCGGCGCTCGCCTCGGTGATGGCGGACTACGACCTCCTGGCCATGGCGACCGTCCCCGCCGAGCCGTTCGCCGCCGGCGCGATCGCCCCGGCCTGGGCCGCCGACCCGGACGACCTGCTCTGGCTGGCCTGGTCGCCCGCCACCTACCCCTTCAACATCACCGGCCAGCCCGCCCTGACCCTGCCCGCCGGCGTCACGTCTAGCGGGCTCCCGGCCGGGCTGCAGCTGGTGGGCCGGGTCGGCGCCGACGACCTGGTGCTCTCGGCCGCCGCCCGGATCGAGGCGGGACTCGGCCGCGGCGCGGCGCCCGACCCGGAAACGAAGGAGGAACGATCATGAAATCCAGGCCATGGTCCCTGCACGGCGAGGAGGGCGGCGTCGGGTCCCCGGCGTTCGTGGCCGAGCACGGGCTCTGGGACGACCGCCAGGCCGCCGCCGCCGAGCGGGTCGAGGCGGAACTGGACGAGGTCGACCTCGTCCGGGTCGCGTTCTGCGACCCGCACGGGCTCGCCCGCTCCAAGACCGTGCCCGCGAACGTCTTCCGCGCCGTGCTGCGCAACGGCATGGACTTCAGCGCCGGGCCGCTGGTCTTCGACACCGGCCACGCCGTCGCCGTCGACATCCTCGCCGACACCGGCGTGGGGGTCGGCGAGCTGCTCGGCGCGGGCGACTTCGTGCTCGTCCCGGACCCCCGCACGTTCCAGGTGCTGCCCGGCCCGGGGCCGCGGACCGCCTGGGTGCTCGGGAACGAGTACCTGCGCGACGGCTCCCCGCACCCGCTCGCCTCCCGCGACGTCCTGCGCCGGGTCTGCGCCCGGTACGCCGAGCACGACCTCGCCGCGGTCATCGGGCTGGAGGTCGAGTGGTACCTCACCCGGCCGACGGGCGGGCCGCCCGGCAACGCGGGCAACGGCTTCGGCCGGCAGGGGCCCGCCCCGGCGGTGGAGGCCGTGAACCCCGGCTACCAGTTCAACCTGGACGCCCACTACGACTCGGTGGCGGACGTCGCGGACCCGCTGGCCGCGCTGCTCGTCGCGCTCGGCCTCCCGCTGCGCTCGATGGAGCACGAGTCCGGCCCGGGACAGCTCGAAACCACCTTCGGCCCGATGCTGGCCCTGGACGCGGCCGACGCGATGCTGCTCTTCCGCACCCAGGTCAAGCGGTTCTGCCGGCGGCGCGGCACGCACGCCTCCTTCATGACGCTGCCCCGCCTCGACGGCTTCGACTCCAGCGGCTGGCACCTGCACCAGTCCGTCACGAGCACCAAGACCGGCCGCAACGTGTTCGCCGCCGGCGCCGGCGCGCTCGACGTGATCTCACCCGAGGGGGAGTCCTACGTCGCGGGCCTGCTGGCGCACGCCCGCGACCTGTGCCTGCCCAGCGTCCCGACCGTGAACGGCTACCGGCGGCTGGCGCCGGAGTTCTCGCTGTCCCCGACCTCGGTCGACTGGCGCTTCGAGGACCGCACCGCGATGGTGCGGGTGCTCAGCGGCGGCGCCGCGACGCACGTCGAGAACCGCATCGGGGAGTCGTGCGCCAACCCGTACCTGTCCATCGCGGCCCAGCTCCACGCGGGCCTGGAGGGGCTGGCCGCCGGGGACCGGCCCGGCCGGGCCGCGTATCCCGCCCTGCCGGGCTCGCTGCGCGAGGCCCTGGACGCCTTCGCCGCGAGCGGCCCCGCGGAGAGCCTTTTCGGCAAGCCGCTCAAGACCTGCCTGACGATGCTGAAGGAAAGCGAGGTGTCGCGATTCGAGGAATGGTGTGCGGCGCACCGCCCCGCCACCGGAGAAGTGACCGAATGGGAGCACCGCGAATACTTCGGTGCCTACTGAACGAACCGCAGCAACCCCACCGGGAAGCCGAGGTGAGCACGACATGCCATGGGCGAAGGAGACGACCGCCGTGGCGGACGCCGGGCGCGCCGAGCGGATCGCGCAGCGGTCCCGCGACGCGAACTGGAAGAAGCCGCCGCGCCGCATCGAGACATCGGAATGCATCACGTGCGACCTGTGTCGGCGCAACTGCCCGCCCGAGTTCGGGGCGATATTCGACCGGGGGCTCGACGTCGTCATCGTCCCGGAACTGTGCTCGGGCTGCCCGGTCTGCGTGATGGTCTGCCCGGTCGACTGCATCTACGTGGACGAGGAATGGACGCCCACCCCGGAACAGCTCTGGGACCACGTCGGCCTGACGGCCGGAGGGGGAAGCGATGACCCTGCCCGCGACGCCTGACGGAAGGCGGTCCCGCAAGGCCGCGCTGGCGGAGGCGCGGCAGAGCCGCCGCCCCAGCAGGCTCGGCCGGCGCGCGGGGACCGCGGCCGGGCCGGACCACCCGCTGCCGGACGACGCCGGGTTCCCCGGGCTCCTGCGGCGGACCTGGCGGCGGGCGGCCGCCGAACCGGACCTGTCGTCGGCCATGGACACGCTGCTCACGCTCGCCGGGCACGTCCCGGCGGACGTCCAGCTGCGGGCGCTGCCCGCGGCGGAGGAGTGCGCGCTGAAGGTCCTGTCCGGCCGGTCGTGGCGGGCACCGGGCCGCGGCGCCGCGCCCGCGCCCGGCGCCCCGGCGGCGTTCCTCGGCGAGATCGGGCTGAACACCAGCGGCCGCGTCGTCGTGCGCGTCCCCTCGAAGCCGCCGCTGGCGGGGGAGGAGGACCTCGTCGGCGGTGTGCTGCGCGTCCCGTGGACCGACCGCGACCTCGCGCTCTACCGGGCCGAGCTCGCCGGCGCCGCCGCGCGGCTGCGCGGCTCGGCCGCCGACTGCCGCGCGTGGCTGGCCGCGGCCGGGCCGGACGGCCGCCGGGACATGCTGGAGGACCTGAAGGAGGCGGCCCTCCGGACGGCGCCGTTCGTGCTGTACTCCGGCGACCGCCGGTACACGAACTTCCGCGACCGGAACACGCTGGCGGGCAAGACGCTGTGGCCCGGCCATCCGGACTGCGCGCTGAGCAGCCTCACGACGGTTCCGCTGGAGCTGTGGTCGGACAGCGACGTCCTGATGGTGGCGTGCCTCACGCTGCTGGTGCGGTCCGCCGGATTCGCCCGGATCGAGGAGGCCAACGGGACGCAGCTCACGGTCGACCACGTCGCCTCCCTCCTGGAGCGGACGCGCGCGGCGTACAACGCGGTCCCCGGCGGCCGCCCGGTGCCGCCCGCCGCCTCGGCCTCGGTGGCCGAACTCGGCGACCTGGCGGCGGCGATCGCCCGCCGGCGCCGCGAGATCACCGGGCGGGGGGCCCGGCTCTACCGCGAGATCCACGGCCCGCTGATGCACAAGGTCGAGCGGGTCGCCGGCCCGCCCGGCGGCGAGGCCCGGGAACTGGAGGACGACCTCTGCGGGCGCCTGCGCGAGCGGCTCCCGGTCTCCGGCGGCACCCTCGCGGAACTGGGCGCCTCGCTGGACGCGTCGCCCGGCTGGCTGGCCGGGCCGCACGGCGCCCACCGGACGGGCCTCGAGTCCCTGGTGCACGAGACCGTCCGCGCGGCGACGGCGGCGTTCGACGCCGACTTCGCGATGAGCCGCGGCATGCGGTCGCTGACCGCGCTGACCGCGGCGCTGCGCGCCGGGGACTGGCCCGGGATCACCGCCTGGGATCTGCCGCACTTCTTCTGCTGCGTGGTGCCCGCGCCGGAGGCCCGGCGGTACTTCGGGGACTCGGCCGCGCGCACGGCCGACGCCGCGTGGGCCATGTCCGCGCGGATGCAGTACAACTCGTGGCACTTCCTCGCCGGCAACCTCCCGAAGGTCCCCGAGGTCGCGGCCCGGGACTACTTCGTCCCGCCCACGATCCCGGACGTCGCGTACTACTCCGACCAGCACCACCACGGCCACGTCGCCGCCAAGGTGCGCTTCACCGTCCGCAGCCCGCAGCCGGTGCGGGTGCTGGACCGGACGTTCGACGGGTTCGTCGACCTGCGGCTGCTCCGCTGCGAGGGGCTGCCGTACGGGGAGCAGGACCTGCTGGCCGCCGACCGCGTCTCCGGCTTCATCGCGAAGGCCACGGGCCTCGCGGCGGAGCTCGTCGCGCGCGGCGCGGACATCGAGGTCACCGCCTTCGACAGCCGGTGGCACTGGGACCGCATCGCCGGATGAGAGACGCTCGCGGCCCCCGCCGATCGGCGGGGGCCGCGAGCGTTCGCGCACCGGTGGGTCAGGCCATCGCGGGCTCCGACGCGGAGCGGCTGTGGACGACGCGGTAGCCGTTCCAGTCGTGCTCGGTCGTCAGCGAGTTCCGCTTCTCCTGCGTCTTCCGGCGCGCGGCGGGCTGCTCGTCCTCGGCCGTCGCGCGGAACGCGTCGTAGGACTCCTTGCCGTCCCACTGCGAGTAGACGACGACGAAGTCGTTGTCCCTGCCGACGGTCGAGAGGCCGCCGCGGTCGAGGCCGCGCGACCGGATGCCCCGCAGCACGCTCTGCGAGCGGTAGCCGGGCGTGTCCACCAGCCAGTCGTGGGACGACCCGACCACGGCGATCAGCTCGTCCTGGTCGGCGGGGTCCACACCGAGGACTTCGAGGACCGTGTAGTCCGCGCGGCCGGGGGAGACCTCGGTGACGTCGCCCTGGGACGGGTGGCGCCGGCTCAGCTCGACCTCGGTCTGCATCAGCCGGACATAGGTGGTGATCTCCTCGAAGACCGGCACCGTGCGGTGCTTGAACTCGGCCCCGGCGTAGCGCGACTCCAGGTCCTCCTTGCCGCGCCACTGGATGAAGTTCGCGGTGCCCGGCTGGTCCTCGCCGCGGTGCACGGTGCTGGAGATCCAGCCGGGGAACGCCGCCGTGTCGACGATCGCGCGCATCTCGCTGACCAGCCGGTCCACCTGCGCGTGCGTCTCCGTCCGGAACAGGTTGACGACCGTCAGGTACCCGTCCTCGGAATTGATGAATGGCATGTTCGACCTCACGTTCTCGGTTGCGGTTGCTACGGCCGGGCGCCTGCCGCTGCGGGCGCCGCGGCCCGGCGGCCCTCCTGCGGCCGGCCGAACCAGCGGGTGAGGGCGTCCGGCAGGCCGGCCGCCCGGGAGCCGCCGGAGCCGATCCAGGCGAGGTGACCGTCCGGCCGGACCAGCGCGGCCTCGACGCCGGCGAGCGCGCCCTCGGAGGGCACGGCTGCGGTGACGACGTCGGTCCGGTCCGTCCACGGCTCGGCCGCGGCGCGTAGCTCGCCGTCGTCGCGCAGGTCGAGGAGGATGCCGCGGCCCTTGTGCAGGAGCCGGAAGGCGCTCTCCGTCCCGGCCGGTCCGGAGCCGCCCGCGAGCCGCACGTCCGGCAGCCGCCGCCCGGCGAGCGGATGGTCGTCCTGCCCGACGTCGTAGCGGATGTCCAGGCCGGTGACCATGCCGACCAGCCGCCGCTGCACCTCCTCGTACTCCAGCAGCTCGGTGAGCACCTCCCGCATGGGGTTCATGTCGTCGGCCCCGAGGTACAGGGTGCGCTGGGCGAGGGTGTTGTTAAGGATGCCGGCGGCCACGGGATGCCGTTCGGAGTGGTAGGTGTCGAGCAGGTCGCCGGGCGCGTGGCCGTTGAGGACGGCGCCGAGCTTCCAGCCGAGGTTCATGGCGTCGCCGATGCCCGCGCTCATCCCCTGGGCGCCGATCGGCAGGTGGATGTGCGCGGCGTCGCCGAGCAGGAACACCCGCCCCCGGCGGTACTCCGCCGCCTGGCGGCTCGAATCGGTCGTGTAGCTCGTCCACAGCGGACGGGCGCCGCCGATGTCCTCGCCGGTCAGCCGCTGCCAGGCGGCGGCGATCTCGCCGAAGCCCGGGGGGCCGTCGCCCTGCCGCTCCATCCCGCGCTCGTACAGGATGACGCGGCGGGCCTCCGGTCCCAGCGGCAGCACCATCACCATCCCGCCGGGGACGCGCTCCCCGGCGAACCGGGGCCGCAGCGGGCAGTCCGTCACGTCGGCGAACCACAGCTCCACGGTCGGGTCGGTGCCGGGGAAGCCGATGCCGGTGAGCTTGCGGACGGTGCTGCGCGCCCCGTCGCAGCCCGCCGCGTAGCGGGCGCGGAGGCGATCGGGGCCGGCCGGTGTCGCCACGTCCACGGTGACGCCGCCGTCGTCCGCGGTGAGCCCGACGACCTCGTGCTCCCGCCGGATCTCGGCGCCGAGCCCGGTGGCCCACTCCGCGAGCACCTCCTCGGTGCGCGACTGGGGGATGCCCCGCGCCCCGTAGGAACCGCCCTCGACCACCTGGAAGTCGATGGGCAGCCCGCCGAAATGGCCGAACGGGATGGTCTGCACGTCGCCGAATCGGGACAGCAGCCCCCGCTGGTCGAACTCCTCGATGGCGCGGGCCGAGAAACCGAGCGCGCGTGACTGCCGCATCGGCTCGGCCAGCAGCTCCAGGACGACCGTCCGGACGCCCGCCAGGCGCAGTTCCCCGGCCAGCATCAGCCCGGCGGGGCCCGCCCCCACGATGACGACGTCCGCGTCGAAGCCCTCCATGTCTCCGTCCACCTTCCGTGCGCTCTGGCGTTCCGGTCGCGTCACGAGGCCGCCCGCCTTCCGGCGCCCTCGGCGTACTCCTTGGCGAGCCGCAGGGTGGCCGTGCTGTTGCCGCTCAGGGCGTTCCGGACGAACTCCTGCGCGGCCCCCACGTCCGCGTCGTCGCCGAGCACCTCGGGGATGCGCTCGGTGTTGATCCGCACGGTGTGCCGCGATGTCACCGACACCCCGCCGTCGTGCCGCTCGATGATCCAGCGCCCCGTGTGCAGGGCGAGCAGCGCGGGCAGGACGGTCTGCTTGTACGCGATGCCCGTGTACGGCCGGCACACCCGCACGGACCGCGTGGTGTGCACCTGCCCGTCCTTGGTCCGCGTGTCCATTTCGAGGATCTGCAGCCCGGGGGTGTCCTCCTCCAGCGACACCCTGGCGACGTGGGGGAGGCGCCGCGTCCAGAGCCGGGCCTCGTTGAGGAAGTCGTAGACGTCCTCGACACGGCCGTCGACGGTCACCGTGTCGTCGAAGGTGACGAGGCCGTCCGGCCCGGTGGCCTCCGCGCTCTCCCTGAGCGCGCGCAGCTCCGACTCGCTGTTGCGGTCGACCGCCCGGCTGATCCAGTCGAGGTCGGCGGTCTCGCCGCTCGCCGCGAAGAAGTCGTGGAGCAGGCGCACCCGGCAGGCGGTCCCGGACACGGGCTCCACCACCCATTCGCCGCCCATGCCGCCCACCGGGGGCTGGGACCGCTCCTGGCGGAACGAGACGCTCATGCGCTCCGGGTCGTGCTCGCGCCGGGACGTCCACGTCTTGGCGGTGCCGTTCGCGGTCGCCCAGAGCCGGATCAGCTCCGAGTTCCCGTCCCGCTCCACGCATTCGGCGTGCACGGTCGGCGGGAAGATCTGCGGCCAGCCGCCGACGTCCGCGATCATCGCGTACACCTGCCCGGCCGGAGCGGCGATCTGGACCTCGTGTTCCGTCTCACGCATCGTGCTCGTGGTCACGTTCGTTCTCCTCTGGGTTCGGAAGCGTCCGGTCGCGGCGGGGGCGCCTAGCGGGCGGACGCCGGCACTCGGACGTCGTGGTCCTTGCGGGCCGCGCCGAACCAGCGCCGCAGGGCGCCGGCGAGGTCGCCCCCGTCCGGCGCGGCCCAGGCGACGTATCCGTCGGCGCGCAGGAGCACCGACTCGGTCGGCGCGCCGCCCTCCTCCGGCCCGGCCGGGAAGTCCCGCACCTCGGCCACGTCGACGCGGTCCGCCCAGCGGGCCGCGGTCCGGGCGGTCCCGCCCGAGGCGTCCGCGGTGATCAGGACGCCGCGCGCCGGGTGCAGCAGCCGGGCGATCCGGTCGCGGCCCCCGCCGGCGAGCCGCAGCTCCCGGTCGGGCATCCGCCCGCCCAGCAGCGGGTGCCGCCCCGGCACGCCCATGTCGTAGCGGACGTCGAATCCGCTCACCATGCCGATCAGGTGCCGCGCCACCTCGGGGATCGTGCTGAGTTCTCCCATGACGTTGCGCAGCGGCTCGACCTTGTCGTCGTTCAGGTTGAGCGTCCCTTGGGCGAGGGTGTTGAGCAGGACCCGCGCGCCCACCGGGTGGCGTTCGGCGTGGTAGGTGTCCAGCAGCCCCTCGGGGGCCCGGCCGGTGACGGTCGCGGCGAGCTTCCAGCCGAGGTTGAAGGCGTCCTGCGCGCCGACGCTGAGCCCCTGCCCGCCCGCGGGCAGGTGGATGTGCGCGGCGTCCCCGGCCAGCAGCACCCGGCCGCGGCGGTACTCGGTGACCTGGCGGGTGGCGTCGGTGAAGCTGCTCACCCAGCGCGCCTCGCCGTGGTGGATCGACTCGCCGGTCAGCCGCCGCCACGCGTCGGCGAGCTCGGTGAACCCGACCTGGCGGCCGGTGAACGTCACCTGGTCGCCCTCGTCCGGCGGGCTCTCGTTCTCGCACACGATGACGCGGGTGTAGCCGTGCTCCAGCGGCGCCGCCATCACCATGCCGTCCGGCAGCAGCTCGCCGATCCGCCGGGGCCTGATGTCGCAGCCCCTGACGTCCGCGAGGAACATCTCGCGGGTCGCGTCGGCCCCGGCGAAGTCGAAGCCCGCGAGCCGCCGGACGGTGCTCCGCCCGCCGTCGCAGCCCACCAGGTACCGGGCGGAGCACTCCTCGGGGCCGTCCGGCCCCCGGACGGTCGCGGTCACGCCGTCCTCCGCGGCGTCCAGCCCGGTGAGCTCGCGGCCGCGGCGCACGTCCGCGCCCAGCTCCCGCGCCCACCCTTCGAGCATCTCCTCGATCTTGTACTGGGGCGCGTTGCGGACGCCGAAGTGCGCGCCCTCCAGCAGCCCGTAGTCGATCGGGACGCCGCCGAAGTGCCCCCGCCTGGTGATCTCGGGGTTCTCCAGCCGGCCGAGGAGCCCGCGCTGGTGGAACATCTCGGTGGCGCGCGCGGTGAAGCCGATGCCGCGCGACTGCCAGCCCCGCTCGGTCTCCCGCTCGACGACGACGACCTCGGCGCCGCCGAGGCGGAGTTCGCCGGCGAGCGTCAACCCGGTGGGCCCGGCGCCGACAACGATCACGTCGGTTTGCATTGTCCGTCCTCAGCTTCGAGTGGGCGTGCCGGCCGCTTGCGCCGGCCTTCAGGCGGGGACGGCCTCGACGATCGAGACCGGGCACGTGGTGGGGACGACCCCGGTGACCTCCAGGCCGGCCTTGGCGAACAGCTCGCCGTACTGCGGCAGCGTCCGCTCCTTCGCGCCGAGCAGGAGCAGCAGCCACAGGTCGATGACGTTGCCGATGTGCCGCTCGTTGCCGTCGCCGAGCACGTACTCGACCAGCAGGAGCCTGCCGCCGGGGGCGATGGCGTCCCGCACGTTCCGCAGGACCGCGAGGCACTCGGGCTCCGGGAAGTCGTGCAGGACGTGCTTGAGCACGTAGGCGTCGGCGCCCGCCGGCAGCGCGCCGAAGCCGCTGCCGTGCTCGATGGCGGCCCGGTCCGCGACGCCGGCGGCCTCGAACACCGCCGCGGCGTCCGCGGACGCCGCCTCGGACTCGACCAGCACGCCCCGGGACCCCGGCGCCTGCGCGAGGATCCCGGCGAGCAGGCCGCCGCGCCCGCCGTTGACGTCCACGATCGTGCGGAACCGCGAGAAGTCGTAGGCCGCCAGCACCGGCTCGGTCTCCGAGGCGGAGATGCTGCCCATGCCCTGGAAGAACACGGCGGCGTACTCGGGGTGGGAGCCGAGGAACTCGTAGGCGCCCATGCCCCGCAGCTTCGGCAGGTTGGCCTCGCCCGAGCGCACGGAGGCGAGCAGGTGCCCCCAGTCCTCCCAGAGCAGCGGATGGCCCATCAGGACGGCCATGCCGCGCATCGAGTCGGGCGCGTCCTCGCGCAGCGCCTCGGCCATGGGGGTGAGCGCGAACCGGCCGCCGGGCTCGACGGCGAACACCGAGTGGCCCGACAGCATGCGCAGCAGCCGGTGCGTCGCCTCGGGATCGCTGCCCACCCGCCCGGCTATCTCCGCAGCGGTCAGCGGTCCGTCGCCGAGGACGTCGGCGATGCCGAGCTTCGCCGCGGCCGAGAGCGCCTGGGTGACCACCGCGCCCTGGATCAGGTCGAGCAGCGAGTACGCGGCGGATTGGTCCCGCACCGTGGGCAATGCGGACATGTTCGCCTCCTGGATCGGTAGCCTCTGCCACCCGACGATAGGTTCGCGTTTTTTATGGCCGCAACATTCTTCGGGCCGTGTTCAACCGGGGTGCGTTCAACCGGAAGAATGGTTCCAGTTGAACTGGGAGCAAATCAATCCACGCTCGACCGAGATTAGTGGGCACCATGCGACGCTGCCGTGGCAAAAGTTCTACGAAGGGATACGCGGAATGGCGGACAATGGACATCGGGTCGCGCTGATCACCGGCGGGACCAGCGGGATCGGCCTGGCGGTCGCCGAGAACCTCGCGGCCCGCGGCTGCAAGGTCTTCATCGGCGCGCGCACCGCGGCGGACGTCGACGAGACGGTCGGCAAGCTCCGGTCGAACGGCCACGAGGCCGCCGGTGCGGCCGCGGACGTCCGGCGGCCCGAGGACGCCGCGCGCCTCGTCGGCGCCGCCGTGGAGCGGTACGGGCACATCGACGTCCTGGTGAACAACGCCGGCCGCAGCGGCGGCGGCGTCACGGCGGACATCGCCGACGAGCTCTGGTACGACGTCATCGACACCAACCTGAACAGCGTCTTCCTCATGACGCGGGAGGTGCTCCGGTCGGGGGGGCTGCTCGAACGCGGCCGGGGCCGGATCATCAACATCGCGTCCACCGGCGGCAAGCAGGGCGTGGTGCTCGGCGCCCCCTACTCCGCCTCCAAGCACGGCGTCATCGGCTTCACCAAGGCGCTCGGCCTCGAACTCGCCAAGACCGGCGTCACCGTCAACGCCGTCTGCCCCGGCTACGTCGAGACGCCGATGGCGGAGCGGGTGCGGCAGGGGTACGCCGCGCACTTCGACACCACCGAGAAGGAGATCCTGGAGCGTTTCGAGGCGAAGATCCCGCTCGGCCGCTACAGCACCCCCGAAGAGGTCGCCGGCCTCGTGGAATACCTGGTCGGCGACGCCGCCGCGCCTGTGACGGCGCAGGCGATCAACGTCTGCGGCGGACTCGGGAACTACTGAGGCCGCATCCCTCGACTCCCCAGTAAGGCGGTAGAACGCATATGCGGAGCACCCTGATCGTCGCGCGGATGGAACCGCGGTGGCAGCCGGACGTCGCGCAGTTGTTCGGCGCGTTCGACCGGACCGACATGCCGCACCGCATGGGCACCCGGCGCCGGGAACTGTTCACCTACCAGGGCCTGTACTTCCACCTGCAGGACTTCGACGACGAGCACGGCGGCGACCGGATCCTCCAGGCGCGGAACGACCCCCGCTTCATCAGGATCAGCGACGACCTGAAGGGCCGCGTCGAGCCCTACGACCCGCTGACCTGGCGCTCGCCGGCCGACGCCATGGCGACCCGGTTCTACCACTGGGAGCCGGACGGCTGACGGCCGCGGAAGCGGGCACGACGTGACCCGCGGGCGCGCGCGGCGCCCGCGGGTCACCTCTCGTCCGGGCGCGGATCAGGTCGTGGCGAACCCGGCCAGGACCCGGCCGAGGATGTCCATCTCGATCCGGTGCCACGAACCGGGGAGCTGCATCCCCCAGCCGCAGGGCAGCGCCTCCGCGGTCTCCCGCGCCGCCGCGCGCAGCCAGTCGCCGGTGTTCTCGCTGTTGACGACGAGCGCGGGCGTCCGCAGGGCGGCCAGCCGCCGCACCGGGACCTCGAAGTCGCCGCAGATGGCCGTGTCGTAGAGGAGCGTGTGGGCGTTGGCCTCGTTGGTCGCCCACAGCGGCGTCCGCCGCCAGTCCGCGATCATCTCCGGGCTCAGCCCCATCATCTCGGTGAGGAAGTACTCCGCGGCCTCCCCGCGCCTGCCGTCCTCCACCAGCGTGCGGAGGGCCTCCATGAAGCCGGCCGGCGGCTTCGGGTGCCCGCCGACCCGGTAGAACGGCTCGTGCAGCCCGAGCTTGGTGATCGGGACGCCGGCCAGCGCCGCCTCGATCGCCAGGTTCGCCCCGCAGGACCCGGCGAACACCACCGCCTCGCCGCCGGCCTCGTCGATGACCGCCGCCAGGTCCTCGATCTCCCGCTCGACGGCGTAGCCGGGCGCGTCCCCGCTCTCGCCGCGCCCCCGGCGGTCGTAGACGTGGACGGTGCAGTGCGGTGCCAGCTCGGGCACCAGCGAATCGAAGATCGTGTGGTCGCGGAACGCTCCGTTGAGCAGCACGATCGGCGGGCCGTGCCCCGACTTCTCGTAGGCGATCGTCGTGCCGTCCCGTGAAACGACCTTGCGCATGACGCCTCCTCGTGGCGAATGGTGGTGTCCGTGTCCGAATTTCCGGCGGGTCGCTACCGAGGTGCGTGGTCGTGGTGCAGGACGCGGGACAGCGCGTCCGCCAGAACGCCGGACGGGTCCTCGCTGCCGTCCGTGCAGCGCCAGGCCACGTGGTTGTCGGGGCGCACCAGCACGGCTCCTTCGTCGCTCATCTGCCGGACGGCCGCCCACCGCCCGTCGACGTCGGCGTATTCGGCGCCGTCCCCGATGCGGGCCGTGGAGATCGGTATGGAGAACTTCTCCGCCACCTGGGCCGCCGCCTCGCACCACGGCGACCCCGCCGGGCCGGTGAGCAGCGCGAAGCCGCAGCCGGGCCCGGCCAGGTCGTGGGTCGACAGCCGCCGCCCGCCGTGGTCGAGCCAGGCGTGCGGCAGCCGGTGCCCGGGGCGGGTCGTGGGCCGGTACACGTCGCGCAGCGGCTCGCGGGCCGGGGGCGGGACGCCGTCCGGGCCGACCGCCCCGTCCTCGTAGGCGAAGCCGATCTCCAGGTCGTGCGCCTGGTAGCCGCCGCGGGCGGTGGCGAACATCTCCGCGGCCCGCGCCCGCTCGGCCGCACCGAGGGGCGACGGGTCGAAGTACGCGGCGAACATCCGCTCGCGGCGCTCGGGCGGGGTGGTCGCGCCGAGGCCGATGGCACCGAGGATCGCCTGGTTGTGGGCGGCCGCGGACAGCGCCCAGTCGATGTTGTGCGCGCCCACCGGCCGCCGCTCCGCCTCGTAGGAGTCGAGCAGGCCGTCGGGTGCGCGTCCGCTGAGCACCGCGGCCAGCTTCCAGGCGAGGTTGTGCGCGTCCTGGACGCCGCTGTTCAGGCCGAGGCCGACGGTCGGCGGCTGGCGGTGCGCGGCGTCCCCGGCGAACAGCACGCGCCCCCGGCGGTAGCCGTCGGCGAGGAGCCCCTGGACGGTCCAGGACGTCACGCCCAGCAGCTCCGGGTCCAGGTCCGGCAGGCCGAGCACCTCGCGGATCCTGGAGACGATCGCGTCCTCGTCCGGGCCGGCCGCCTCGTCCGGGGGGAGGTGGAAGTGCATGACCCACTCCTCGCAGCGCTTCCCCCAGGTCGGCCCCATCTCGAAGAGGTTGCTGAACAGCCCCGGGTCGTAGGGGTTGAGGAAGTGGGTCATGTGCGCGCCCTCGCGCCACCACGGCGACAGGTCCGCGGCGAAGTACACGGTGGTGATCCGCCGCAGCGCGGGACGGCCCCGCATCTCCACGCCGAGCGCGGGGCCGAGCGTGCGGCCGCCGTCGGCCGCGATGACGTACCGGGCCGTCACCTCGGTGGTCGCGCCGGTCGCGGTGTCGCGGACGGTGGCGACGACGCGGCCGCCCTCGTCCGTGAGGCCGGCGAGCTCGCGACCGAACAGGACGCGCCCGGGATTGCGCCGCTCCGCGTGGCGGCGCAGGATCGGCTCCAGCCGGCTCTGCGGCAGCCTGGCCGGCAGGACGGGCCCGGCCGCCGCGTAGCGCTCGCGCAGCACGCCGCCGCCGAAGCCGTCCATCTCGTGGATCATCCGGCCGTCCAGCGGCCGGTCGCCGGCCAGCGAGGTCAGCCAGCGCACCTTGGCGAACGACTCGACCGGCGCCGCCTGCTCGGCCACCGCCTCGTAGAGCCCGTGCTGGCGCAGGATCTCCATGGTGCGCTGGTTGTGGTAGTGCGCCTTCGGGATCGCCGACGTGCCCGCGTGCCGTTCCACCAGCAGGTGGCCGACGCCGTGGTCGGAGCAGAAGACGGACGCGGCCAGGCCGCACCCCCCGCCGCCGACGATCAGGACCGGGACCTCGACCGCGTCCGTGCCCGTCCCCTTCTCCGCCATTGCGGGTCTCACCGGGCTCCGCCGGCCGCCTGCGCGAGCCGCTCGCGCATGGCCGCGGTGTCGTTGGCGTGCGGGAAGGGGGTCTCGGGGACGTCGGTGCCCAGGAACTCGCACAGCGGTTCCCAGCCCTGCTTCACGTCGTAGACGAGAAGCCTGCCCGTGTCGAAGCCCTCCACGACGTCCTGGTTGTGCCGGTGGAAGACCTCGATGGCGTGGTCCTTGTCGGAGAAGCGTCCGCCGAAAAGGCCGTCCCAGACCATGGTGCTCGTCACGCGGTAGATCCGGGCGGGCATGGAGCGCGGGTCCGGCCGCTTCGACTCGTTCATGAGGACGAACTGGTAGAGCGTGTCGTAGGTGCTCTGGTACCAGCGCTCGGCGTCCCGCACCGTGAGGATCATCTTCGCCTCGGGGAACGCCTCGGCCATTTCCCGGTAGTAGACGGCCGGGGGGCCGTCCACGGCCGATGTGTAGCCGTCGAAAAGCGCGTTCCAATCAGGGCGCTGCCCCTCGCAGACGACCTTTTCCCACTGCGCGAGGCGCGCTTCGTCGCCGGTGACGTCGAACATATGGAAGCACGGCCCGTAACCCAGTCGCTCCAAGGCCACTTTCAGCGACGTCGTACCGGTCCGGCCCAGGCCGGCATTGAAGAGTTTCATCGCGTCGATTTCCCTTCGGTCGTCGATGGCGCGAACCGCATGGCACAGCACCCTGCGTCCGGAATGGTTCCGGCCGCAATGTTCCGGCGGTGTTCAAGGGAGCGGCGGCGGTCACACGGAAGCGCGTGCGGCGGCATCGGCGAGGGCGCGGTAGAGCCGGTCGTCTTCGGTGTGCCCGGCCTCCCATTGCACGCCGACCGCGAACGCCCGGCCCGCGACCTCCACCGCTTCGATCACTCCGTCCGGTGCCCACGCGGTCGGGACGAGGCCCGTGCCGATCCGGTCGATCGCCTGATGGTGGTGGCAGACGATCTCGGCCGGGCCCGCACCGAGGATTCCGGCGATCCGGCTCCCGGGCTCCAGTTCCAGGCGGTGCCGGCCGAGGCCGAACGCCCCGGTCTCCGGGCAGTGGCCGTCGTTGCCGGTGACCTCGGGGAGGTGCTGGTGCAGCGTCCCTCCGCGGAGCACGTTGAGCAGCTGCATGCCGCGGCAGATGGCGAGGACGGGCAGCCCGGCGCCGAGCGCCCTGTCGACCAGTGCCAGCTCGGCCGCGTCGACGGCCGGGTCGGCTCCCCGGGTCATGGGATGCGGGCCGCCCCCGTACAGCGACGGGTCCACGTCCGGGCCGCCCGGGACCAGCAGGCCGTCGAGGCGGTCGAGGACGTGCCCGGTACCCGGCAGCGGCGGGACCAGCACGGGGGTGCAGCCCGCGGCGGCGAGCCGTTCCACATGCGGCTGGAACGCCAGGCTGACGGTCATCTCACCGCCCTGCAGCGTGACCGGGGCCGTCCGGGCGCAGATCCCGATCACCAGGCGCATTCGGTCGAGCGTTCTGTCCATGGCCGGCCCCGTCCTTTCGCACCTTCCCGGATGACCGTCATCGAGGAATGCCACCGAACGAAAGCACGCTCGTGCCGCGGACGAACAGAACACGCCTGCCCGGGCCCGGTGGTTCAACCGAGGAGAACGCGCGGATGAACGCGCACCAGCGGTAGTGCATCGCCGGTCCAGGGAGCGTCCATCCGCCGTCGACCGCGCCTAAAGGCCGCCTTGCCAGAGTCGTCCGGGTACGGCAGCAGCAGGGAGGAGCACCGGGCATGGCTGGTGGCAATGGACAGGCTCTCCTGGCCGCGGGCGGTGCCGGGTTCGCCGGGCCCGGGGCCGGCGACCCGGCCGCCGACACCGCGCAGGCGGACGGCCTGAATCTGCGGAACTTCGAGAGGCTTCCCGCCTGCGAGGTGTCGGTCGGCGCGTTGTCGCCGGGGCCGGGCCTCCGCCGGAGCGGGACGGACCCCGCGCACGTCCACCTCCTGGCCGACGCGTCCGGCGCCGCGGAACTGCCGCCCCTGCTGGTGCAGCAGGACGGCTGGCGGGTCATCGACGGCCTGCACCGGCTGGAGGCCGCCAAGCTGCGCGGCGACGGCAGCGTCAAGGCCCGCTTCGTCGACTGCACCGACTCCGAGGCGCTCGTCCTGGCGATGAAGGCCAACAGCGCGCACGGGCTGCCGCTGTCGAAGGCCGACCGCGTCTTCGGCGCCGAGAACGTCCTGGCCGCCCACCCCGACTGGTCCGACCGGGCCATCGCCACCATCACCGGGCTGAGCGCGAAGACGATCGCGTCGCTGCGCGGCCGGTCGGCGGCCGGCGCCGGGCCCGGCGACAAGCGCCTCGGCCGCGACGGGAAGCGGCGGCCGGTCACCCCCGGGGAGGGCAGGCTCCGCGCCGCCGAGTACATCAGCGCCCACCCCGACGCCCCGCTCCGGCAGGTCGCGCGGGAGACCGACGTGTCGCTCGGAACGGTCCACGACGTCCGGGCGCGGCTGCGCCGGGGCGTGCACCCGGAGCGCAACGGCCACCGGCCCCCCGCCGCGCCGCCCGCGCCCAGGCCCGGCCCCCGCGCCGTCGGCCGGGTCGCCGTCGAGGACGCCGCAGCGGAACCGCCCGGAGCCGGCGCGTGTGGCGACGGCACGCCCGACAACAGCACGCCCGACAACAGCACGCCACTGCGCCGCAGGAACCACACCGACCTGCCGCCCTCCTGGCCGCAGGTCGTCGCCAAGATGGCCAACGACCCGGCCGTCCGCTACACCGACAGCGGCAAGGAATTCCTCCGCTGGATGTCGCTGCACGCGGCCGATCCCCAGCGGTGGCGGGAATTCCTCAATACCGTGCCGGCGCACTGGCAGACGGTCATCGCCCCCATGGCGGAGGCGATCAGCCAGGAATGGAGCCTGTTCGCCCAGCAGCTCAGGAACCGGCAGGAGACGGCCTAGCGGCCGGACCGATGCCGGAGAAGGGAACGCCAGGGTGAAACGGGCGTGGTTGATGTCCGCCGTGCGATCGGTTCTGCGTCGTCTCGACCGTGAACTGATCTGGGTCGGCTGGATGTACTGGCCTTTCGTCTGGGACGAGTACTACGGCGAGAACCCGGAGAACGATCCGCGCAGGACGGAAGGGCTGTGACGATGAATCTCTACCGCTGGGAGTCCGCATGACCGGCCGACGAGTAGTGATCACGGGAATGGGGGTGCTGGCGCCGGGCGGAATAGGGGTGAAGAACTTCTGGGACCTGCTCAGCACGGGCCGGACGGCGACCAGGGGGATCACCTTCTTCGACCCGTCGGCGTTCCGTTCCCGGATCGCGGCCGAGGCGGACTTCGACCCCTGGCTGCACGGCCTCGGCCCGCAGGAGACGCGGCGCATGGACCGGGCGGCGCAGTTCGCCGTCGTCGCGGCCCGGGAGGCGATGGCCGACAGCGGCCTCGACCCCGGGTCCGCCGAGCCGCACCGCATAGGTGTCGCCATCGGCACCGCCGTGGGCGCCACCATGGCCCTCGACGAGGAGTACCGGGTGGTCAGCGACGGCGGCCGGCTCGACCTCGTCGACCATGAGTACGCCGTCCCGCACCTGTACGACTACTTCGTGCCGAGCTCCTTCGCGGCGGAGGTCGCCTGGTCGGCCGGCGCCGAGGGCCCCGCCACCGTGGTCTCGACCGGCTGCACCTCCGGGCTGGACTCGGTCGCCTACGCGGCCGGGCTGATCCGCGACGGCTCCGCCGACGTGATGATCACCGGCGCCACGGACGCGCCCATCTCGCCGATCACGGTCGCGTGCTTCGACGCGATCAAGGCGACGTCGCCGCGCAACGACGACCCCGCGCACGCGTCCCGGCCCTTCGACCGCACCCGCAACGGCTTCGTGCTCGGCGAGGGCGCCGCGGTCTTCGTGCTGGAGGAGCTGGCCGCGGCGCGCCGCCGCGGCGCCCGCCTGTACGCCGAGATCGCCGGCTACGCCTCCCGCTGCAACGCCTTCCACATGACCGGGCTGCGGCCGGACGGCAGGGAGATGGCGGAGGCCATCCGGGCGGCGCTGGCCGACGCGCGGACCAACCCCGAGGACGTCGACTACATCAACGCCCACGGCTCCGGGACCAAGCAGAACGACCGGCACGAAACGGCCGCGTTCAAGCGCGGCCTCGGGGAGCACGCCCGCCGCACGCCCGTCAGCTCGATCAAGTCGATGGTCGGCCATTCGCTCGGCGCGATCGGCTCGATCGAGATCGCGGCGTCGGTCCTGGCCATGGAGAACGACGCGGTGCCGCCGACGGCCAACCTGCACGAGCCCGACCCGGAATGCGACCTCGACTACGTGCCGCTCACCGCGCGCGACTGGCGGACCGACACGGTGCTGACGGTCGGCAGCGGGTTCGGCGGCTTCCAGAGCGCGATGGTCCTCGCCCGTCCCGGCCGGAGCACGGCATGACGGCGCGGGCGGTGGTGACGGGCATCGGCGTCGTGGCGCCCAACGGGTTCGGAGCGGCCGACTACTGGACCGCCACCTGCCGGGGGCGGAGCGGCATCGGCCGCATCACGCGGTTCGACCCGCGGAAGTATCCGGCGCAGCTCGCCGGGGAGGTCTCCGGGTTCGACCCCGGGGAGCACATCCCGAGCAGGCTCATCCCGCAGACCGACCGCATGACGCAGCTCGCCCTCGTGGGCGCGGAGCACGCGCTCGCCGGCGCCGGGGTCGACGCGGCCGGCCTGCCGGAGTTCGACGCGGGCGTGGTGACCGCGAGCACCTGCGGCGGTTTCGAGTTCGGCCAGCGGGAGCTGCAGAACCTCTGGAGCAAGGGCGGCGAGTACGTCAGCGCGTACCAGTCCTTCGCGTGGTTCTACGCGGTCAACACGGGCCAGATCTCGATCCGGCACGGCATGCGGGGCCCCGGCGGCGTGCTGGTCGGCGACCAGGCGGGCGGCCTGGACGCCATCGCGCACGCCCGCCGCCACGTCCGCGGCGGCACCGGCCTGATCCTGTCCGGCGGGTTCGACGCCCCGCTCTGCTCGTGGGGGTGGGCGGCGCAGCTCGCCGGGGGACGGCTGAGCACCGCCCGCCGGCCGGAACGCGCCTACCTGCCGTTCGACGCCGATGCCGCCGGGCACGTGCCGGGCGAGGGCGGCGGCCTGCTGGCCGTCGAGAACGCCGACGCCGCGCGGCGGCGCGGCGTCACCCGGGTGTACGGGGAGATCTGCGGATACGGGTCCACGTTCGACCCGAGGCCGGGCAGCGGACGCCCGCCGACGCTGCGCAAGGCGATCGAGATCGCGCTGGACGACGCCGGCGTGGCCCCGGGCGGCGTCGACGTCGTGTTCGCCGACGCCGCCGCCGTCCCAGAACTCGACCGCGCCGAGGCGGCGGCGATCACCGGCGTGTTCGGAGCCCGCGGGGTCCCGGTCACCGCGCCCAAGACCATGACGGGGCGGCTCGGCTCGGGGGCGGCTCCGCTGGACGTCGCCACGGCCTTCCTGTCCATGCGCGAGGGACTGATACCGCCGACGGCGAACGTCACCCTCTCGCCCGAGTACGACATCGACCTGGTGACCGCGGAGCCGCGGCCCGCGCCGGTGGGCACGGCCGTCGTCCTCGCGCGCGGGCAGGGCGGGTTCAACTCCGCGATCGTCCTGCGCTCGGCCGACTGGAACTGACCGCGACCGGGGTTCAGGCGGCCGCCGACTCCGCGGAGAGGTCGATGCGCCAGGAGACGCCGTAGCGGTCGGTCACCCACGCGAACCTCGGGCTGAAGCCGTAGTCGCGGGCCGGCAGGTGCACCTCGCCGCCTTCGGTGAGGGCCGCGTAGAGCCTGTCGAAGTCCTCCACCGAGTCGCGCTGTACGTAGATCGTCATGGCGGGGGTGAAGCGGAACTCGTGCCAGGGCATGAGGTCGCGCAGGTGGCTGTCCGGTGGCGGGGTGTTGCTGCAGACGAGCCGCTGGCCCGCGAGTTGGAAGATCCCGTACTGCAGGGCGCCCTCGTCCCACCCGGCGTCCTCGGCGCGGGCGCGGATGACCTGGAGGACCTCACCGTCCTCGAACAGGGACGTGTAGTAGTTCATCGCCTCCTCGGCGTTCCCGTGGAACATCAGGAAGACGGAGAGCTTCTGCGTGCTCGGCTCGGATGTCATGGCCGTCCCCTCGGTGCTTGAAGGCCGGTGCTTGAAGGCCGGTGCTCGAAGGGCATCAGCATCGCGGCGGCCGCTCTCCACCCGGTCCAGCCTTGCTCGACCCGCGGACGACCCTGCTTCGTAAAAGGCCGTTTCTGTGGAGAAAGTGCGATTTCTGGTTAATGTGGCCCAGGGTCGCCAGAACGCCCTGACGTGGTGTCGTGCTGACCAAACAATGGTGTGCCACGCATTGTTGTAATGATCTGGCGTGAAAGCCGCTATCAGCCCGAAAAAGTATGGTGCTCGCCGTGGCCGCGTGTTCCTATGAATTCAGCAGGGAGAGCGCGTCGAGCCGAAAGGGACGAATTGAAGATGAGACGTGGGTTGACCGGTGTCATGGCGGTCCTGGGGGCCGTAGCGGCCGTCGCGTCGGCCGGAAGCGTCTCGGCGGCCCACCGGGCGCCGGGATCGGTCCTGTTCGAGGAGTCGTTCACCAGGGCCACCGCGGACTCGCGGCTGATCGGGTACGGGGCGGCGTGCCTGACCGGCGCGCGGCGCGGGGGCCCCGTCCAGGAGGCCGCCAACCATCCGCTCGGCGGATGCCACCCCGACCCGGCCGGGCCCGTGCCGCCGACCGGCGCGGCACCCCACGGATACCTCCAGCTCACCGACGCCCACGACGAGGAGACCGGCGCCGTCATGTTCGACACGCCGATCCCGGCGGCGAACGGCGTGCGGGTGACCTTCGAGCAGTGGCAGTACGGCAACACCACGCGGACCGCGGCGGACGGGATCTCCTTCTTCCTCACCGACGGGGCCCGGCGGCTCACCACGCCCGGCGCATTCGGGGGAAGCCTCGGCTACGCCCAGAAATCGCCGGACGGCAGGGCGGACGGCCAGATCATCCCGGGAGTCGACGGCGGCTACCTCGGTATCGGCCTCGACGTGCTGGGCAACTACTTCGGCGACGGGGAAAGGCGCGGGAACGGCTGCGCGCGGCGCTCCCCGGCCGGGACGCGCTGGCCGGCCCCCGTCCCCGGCCCCAACGTCGTGACCGCCCGCGGGCCGGGCGACGGCATCGAGGGGTACTGCTTCCTCGCCGCCACGACGGGCGACCGCGCGAACGGCGGCCGCTGGTCGTCGACGCTTCCCGGGTCGCTCAACGGGGACCTGCGCGAGATGCCCGCCGGCGTGTCGGCGCGGCGGGCCGAGACCCTGCTGGAGCCGGTGAAGCGGGTCGTCCGCGTCTCGGTCCCGCCCGGGTCCGGCGCGGAGGCGACGGTCGACATCGACTTCCGGAACGGGAAGGGCTTCCAGCGGGTGCTGCGGTTCCACGTCCCGCGGCCCCTTCCGGACACGGTCAAGTTCGGGTTCGCCGCGTCCACGGGGCCGTTCACCGACGTGCACCTCATCCGCGAGCTGACCGTGCGCACCATCCGCTGACCGAGGGCTCAGGGCACGGGCTGCAGCCAGGGGGCGAGGCGGCCGCGGAGCTCCGCATCGTCGAGGGAGAAGGCGGCGGCGGTGTACCGGTGCGTGCCCTTGGCGGTGCGGGGATGGGCCGCGTGGTACCGCTCGGTGAGCGCGGCGGGATCGCCGGGGGACAGGCCGGCGGCGTCGTAGATGCGCCGCAGGACGGCGGGCGTGTCCCGGACGAGGTCGTCGTAGGCGACGTCCAGGAGCGTGACCGAGCCGGCCTCGGGGGAGTGGCGGAAGGCGTGCGCGCGGCGGAGCCACAGCTCGGTCTGGCCGGCCTGGAAGCGGCCGACGTCGGCGGGGTCCACGTCGTCGCTGTAGGTCGAGCGGAACACGGAGAAGAGGCTGGCGCCCGAGGCGACCGTCTGGACGATGTCGCGGTGCAGGAAGATGACGACGGCACCCGGGAAGGCCGCGGCGAGGCTCGGCAGCTCGGCGGTGTGGGCGGGGGCCTTGAGGACCCAGCGGCGGCCGTCGGCGGCGTCGAGGGTGTCCAGGACGTGCCGGTAGTCCAGGTAGGTGCCGGTGAGGTCCTGCCCGGCGAGCCACCGGCTGTAGCCGTCCAGGCGGACGGTGGCGCTCGCGCCCCAGTTGCGGAACCCGGAGTTCATCGCGACGACGCACTCCTCGGGCAGGCGCGGGCCGTGGTCGTGGACGGCGGCCAGGCCCGGGTTGAGCAGGTCCAGCAGGTCGCTGGCCGCCGCGCCCGCCTCGATGAGCTCCTCGCGCCGCTCCGCGGAGGCCCCGGCGAACTTCCAGGGCATCGCGAGCTCGGCGGGCAGCGGGGCGCGCAGCCGGGGGTCGGAGGCCAGCAGCCGGAACAGGAAGGTCGTCCCGGTGCGCCAGCCCCCGGTGATGACGAGGGGCGGCCGGCCGAGCGGCCGGCCGGCGCGCGGGAGGCGGTTCATCGCGAGGCGGGCGCGCAGCCCGGCGACGGCGGTGCCGCGGACCATGCGGGTGCCGACGGCGTTGAGGCGGCCGTCCTCGCGCGCCGAGGCCAGGTAGTGGCCGAGCCCGGTGCGCCAGGACGCGGGGTCCCCGAGCCCCGCCGGGTCGCCGCCGCGCAGCGCCGCGGTGACGACGGCGTCGGGGTCGAGGACGTAGGCGTCAGGGTTGGCCGCGCGGTCGGCCTCGGCCGCGGCGTAGACCGCCTCGGCCTGCGGGGTGCGCGGGGCAGGGCGCCAGGTCGTCACGAGTCGCTCCCCACCTGGTCGATTCGCCGGACGTGGACGCGCGGCAGCGGCGGCGCGTGCTCGGCGTGGAGCCAGCGCAGCACGATCAGCCCGGACGGACGGCCCTCGGTGTCGAGCCAGTCGCCGCCGGGCGGCAGGGCGTCCGGCCGCCGCGCGGCCAGGACGAGCCGGTAGCGGCCGTCGCGGAGGGCGGCGTTGCCGCCGGTCCGCGACACCGGCCGGTGCCGGTGGTCGAGGGAGTTGAGGTGCCTGCTGTAGAGCAGGGCGTTCCAGTGGCGGCACGGGACGGTCTCGCCCTCGACGACGAGCGCCTCGTCCGGGCCGAGCCGCCAGGCGCCGCGCTGGTAGTGGATGCCGGGCTCGGTGTAGGCGGCGCCGCCGGCCATCTCCGCCCAGTGGTGCACGGCGTTGGGTTCGACCTGGCCGTCGACCGCCGCGAACACGGCGGGCATCGCCTGGACGGTCCCCGCGAGCCGCCGCAGCCGGTGCCGGAACCGCGCCGCGTCGATCGGCGGCGGGGCTTCGGGCGGCGTGACCGGCTCGATCGCGCACCGGCCGGGGCGGTCGCGGGCGACGTCGTCGTGGAAGTTGCGGACCCACAGCTGCCCGTTGCCCTCGGGCAGCGGCAGCCACGGCCCCGCCGGCGGCCGTTCCCCGCCGACGAGCAGGGAGAACTCGCCGGCGGAATCGGTCGGGAGCTCGTCGCCGTCGATGCGGGACGCGGCCTCCGCCCCGCCGCCGGACGCGGTGTAGGCGGTGATCGAGGTGTAGACGGCGTCCCCGGAGTGGCCGGTGATCCGGTACTGCCGGTCGCCCCGCACGTCGGCGACCCAGTAGCGGGTGTCGGGGTTGTCCATGAAGAACTTCTGCCGCCAGCCGTTGAACGGGACCAGCTCGGGCAGCTCGCGGTCGACCTCGAAGCGGGCCAGCTGGTTGTGCAGGCCGCGCAGCAGCGCGCGGTAGCCGTCGGCGCGCTCGTCCTCGGACAGGCGGGGGTCGTCGAGGTGCCGCCCGGCGGCCGACATCGCGTCCACGACCTCGGCCCAGGCCCGAGCCTCCGGTGTCGCGGGGCCGGCGTGCTCGCTAGGGGCGGCGCCGTCCGTCGTGCCCATCGCTCGCCCTCACTCCCATCCGGCCCGGGGCCACCGGAGAAAGTGCCAACTTACCAACCGGCCCGTCCCGCCCCGCGCCGGGGGCGTTAGGTGGTTTCGACGTCGAAGTCGAGTTAGGATCGAGGGGCGCGCGGGCGGAACGGCCGCGTGCGGGCGGGCCGTTGCGGCGCGCATCCCGACTACTGCCGAGGGGGTCGAGCGTGGACGGTGCACGCATCGCCGACATCATCGAGATCGAACAGCTGCTCGCGCGGTACGCGGCCGGCATGACGATGGACGACGTGGACGCGGTCCTCGCCGTGTTCGCGCCGGGCGGCACCTACAGCGCCTTCGGGGAGAAGTACGGGACCGCCGACTTCCCCTCGCTCATGGCCGCCGCGCCCAAGGGGGTGTTCTCCGTGAGCACCCCGGCGATCGAGTTCGACGGCGACGACTCCGCGACGGGCGTGCAGCCCCTCTGCTTCGTCGCCCAGGCCGACCACTCGATGCGGATCGGCTACTACACCGACGCCTACCGGCGGACGCCGGACGGGTGGCGGCTGCACACCCGGGCCATGACGTTCCTGCGCCGCGACGGCTCCCGCGACTCCGGCCGCCCGCACGACCCCCGGCGCCCGGCGCCCGGGCAGACGTCCGCGAACTGAGCATGGACCTGCAGGAGTTCCGCGCCGGCCTGGACCGCTGGCTCGACGAGCACGGGGCCGGGCTCGTCCTCCCGCACGGCCCGGACGTCACGCTCGACACGGAGATGGAGCACCTCGCCAAGGTCAAGCGCCTGGCGTACGACGCGGGCTGGATGCGCTGGGGCTGGCCGGAGCGCGTGGGAGGGCTCGGGGGCTCCACGCTCATGCGGGCCTACCTCGGTGAGGCACTGGCGTCCCGCGACCTGATCGAGCCGGGCATCTACTCCATGACGGAGGTGCTCGCGCCGACCATGATCGAGTTCGCGCGCCCGGAGCTGGCGGCGGAGATGGTCCCGCGGCTGCTGCGCGGCGACGAGACGTGGTGCCAGGGGTTCTCCGAGCCGAGCACCGGCAGCAACCTGGGCTCGCTGGCGTGCCGCGCCCGCCCGGACGGTGACGACTGGCTCGTCAGCGGCCAGAAGGTGTGGACGAGCCTGGCGCAGTACGCCCAGCGCTGCGTCCTGCTGACCCGGACCGGCTCCCCGGAGTCGGGCCACCGGGGCATCACCGCCCTGTTCGTCGACATGGACTCGCCCGGGATCACGGTCCGCCCCATCGAGGCGATGCACGGGCGGGACGAGTTCTGCGAGGTGTTCTTCGACGAGGTGCGCGTCCCGGGCGACCGCAGGCTGGGCGAGGTCGACGGCGGCTGGGCCGTCGCGATGGACCTGCTGCCCTACGAGCGGAGCACCTCGCTGTGGCACCGCGGCGCGTTCCTGCGGCAGCGGCTGGAGCACCTGCTCGCCTCCCCGTCCGGTGCGGCGCTCGACCCCGACGCCCTCGGCGAGGCGGCCCAGCTGGCGTTCGCGTTCCACGCCCGGTCCCGGTCCACGCAGTACCGGATGGCGGGCGGCGAGCGGCTCGGCGCGGAGACCTCGGTCGACAAGGTCCTGCTCGCGACCACCGAGCAGGCGGTGTACGACCTGGTCGCGGACGCCGCGGCGGAGGCCATCGCGCTGGGCGACGACCCGGACGGGACGCGCTGGCGCACCGAGTTCCTGTACTCGCGCGCGGCCACGATCTACGGCGGCAGCGCCGAGATCCAGCGCAACATCATCGCGCGCCGCCTGCTCGACCTGGGAGTGGACCGATGATCGACGCCGAGACCGCCGAACTGCTGGGGGAGAGCCTGCGCCGCGCCTTCGAGAAGGGCGCCGCAGCGCCGGCCGACGCCGCGCTGGACGAGGTCGGCTGGTGCGAGGCACTGGCGGCCGAGGGCGTCTCCGTCGTGCCGCTGCTGTTCGCCGAGCAGGGGGCCGCGAACGCGGCCTCCGGCGCGCTGGACGACCTGCTGACGGCCATGCTCGGGCTCCCGCCCGGCAGGGACACGGCGTTCGTCCTGCCGGAGTTCGGCGGCGGGACGGCGCCCGGCTCGGTCCGGGACGGCGCCCTCGCGGTGCGCGGCCTCGGCACCGTCCGGATGGCGGCGGCCGGCCGGGCGGTGGTGGTCACCGAGGAGCACCGGGCGGTCGTCGTGGAGGCGGCGGGCCTGCGGGTGCGGCCGGTCGAGGGCATCGATCCGCGGCTCGGCCTGGTCAGGGTCGAGGCCACCGGCCTTCCCGTTGACGCCGAGCAGGCCACCGAGGCCGGGTGGGCGGAGGCACTGGCCGCGGGCCGGCTGGCACTGGCCGCCGAGGCGGCCGGCGCGAGCCGCACGATGCTCCGGCTCGCCCGGGAGCACGCCGTGACCCGCGTCCAGTTCGGCCGGCCGATCGGCTCGTTCCAGGCCGTCCGGCACCGGCTCGCCGAGTGCCTCGTGGCGATCGAGAGCGCCGAAGCGGCCCTCGCCGCCGCCGTCGAGATGGCGGACGGGCGGTGGCCCGCACAGGTGCCCCCGGTGCCGGCCGCGATCGCGAAGGCGCTCGCCGGGCGGCACGCGCGCACGGTGGCGCGGCACTGCCAGCAGGTGCTCGCCGGCGTGGGATTCACCGGCGAGCACGACTTCCACCACCACTTCCGCCGCGTCCTCGCGCTCGACGGGCTCCTCGGCGACGCCCGGACCCTGACCCGCGAGCTCGGCGAGGAGATGCTGCGCGGCCGCCGGCTGCCGGCGGTGCCGCCCCTGTGACACGGGTGCTGTAACACGGGCCGAAACGCCGATGGCCTCCCGTCCACATGGGCGGGAGGCCATCGGCATTGGAACCCGTCAGGCGTCGTCGCGCTTGGACAGCTGCCTGTCCAGGGTCTTGCGCAGCTCCGGCGACAGGAACGAGCGGTCCTCCGCGGCGATCGCGAAGTCGAGGGTGGCGAGCACCGCGCGCTCCAGATGGAGGTTCAGGATCCGCTTGGTGTCCTCCAGCGCCCGGCGCGGCATCGCGGCGAGCTTGCGCGCGCACTCCAGGGCCGCGGGCATCACCTCGTCGCCGGGGCGGACGTGGTTGGCCAGCCCGATCTCCGCCGCCCGGCGCGCACTGATCCGCTCACCGGTCAGCGCGTACTCCTTCGCCAGCTGCAGGCTGGTCAGCAGCGGCCAGGTCACCGGCCCCCCGTCCGCGGCGACGAGCCCGACCATGACGTGCGGGTCGGCGAGGTGGGCGCTCTCGGCCATGAACACGATGTCGGACAGCGCCACCAGGCTGCAGCCGAGGCCGACCGCCGGGCCGTTGACCGCGGCGACGATCGGCAGCCGGCACTGCACCATCCCGGTGACGATGCGGCGCGCGTCGGCGAGCGTCTGCCGCCGCAGGCCGTCGTCCTTGGTGAGCTCGTCGATGTAGCCGAAGTCGCCGCCGGCCGAGAACGCCCGCCCGGCGCCGGTGAGCACGACCGCGCGGGCGTCGTCGTCCGCGTCGAGCTGCGGGAACAGCGCCCCGAGGCCCTCGTGCAGGGCGTGGTTCGTCGCGTTGAGCCGCTCGGGGCGGTTCAGCGTCACGATCCGGATCGGCCCGTCGGCGGTGACGGTGATCTCCTCGGGCAGGTCGTAGCGACCGTCGGGGCCGGTCATGACGCCGGCAGCCCGAGGATGCGGGTCGCCACCAGGTTGCGCTGGATCTGCGACGTCCCGCCCATGACGCTCTGCGCCCGGCTGTAGAGATACATCTTCAGCCACGTGTCCTCCTCGATCCCGGCGGTCCGCTCGCTGACGCCCAGCGCGGCGTGCCCGACGGCCTGTTCGACCCATGTCATCAGCAGCTTGTCCACCGAGCCCTCGGGGCCGTGCGAGACGCCGTCGAGCCGGTCGGAGAGCCGGCGGCACACGTGCAGCCGCAGCATCTCCGCCTCGACGACCGCCCACGCGACGTCGCGGACGTTCTCGCTGGAGTAGCGCTCCGGCTCCGCGCGCAGCCGCTCCACCAGCTCGTTCACGGCCTTGCCGTACCGCGCGACGTAACCCAGCTCGCCCGGCTCGCGCTCGTGGCTGACCACGGTCATCGCGAGCCGCCAGCCCTCGCCCGGCTCGCCGATCATGTCGGCCGCGCGGGCGACCGCGCCGTCGAAGACGACCTCGCCGAACTCCCGGGTGATCCCGTTGACCATCTTGAGCGGCCGCTGCTCGACGCCCGGCTGGTCCATCGGGACGGCGAACGCCGACAGCCCGCGGTGCTTGGGCGCGTCCGGGTCGGTCCGCGCCAGCACCAGGCACCAGGCCGCGCTGTCGGAGTAGCTCGTCCAGACCTTGTGCCCGGTGATCACGTACTCGTCGCCGCGGCGCTCCGCGCGGGTGCGCAGCGACGCGAGGTCCGACCCGGCGTCCGGTTCGCTGAACCCCTGGCACCAGCGGTCGCGCCCGTTGACGATGCCGGGCAGGAACCGGCGCCTGACGTCGTCGTTCCCGTGCCGCAGCAGTCCCTGCACCAGGTAGCCGAGGCTCGGGCGCGGGGGAGCGCCGGCCGCGGCCAGCTCCTCGTCGACGATCGCCTCGTACACGCTCGGCAGCCCCTGGCCGCCGATCTCCTCCGGCCAGGACAGCGCGAAGAAGCCGGCGTCGTAGAGGGCCTGGTGCCAGGGCGCCTGCCCGTCCCAGTACGCGTCGGACGTCGAGGACGCCGGGAGACCCGGGTTGTTCTCGGCGAGCCAGGCCCGCAGCCGCGTGCGGAACGCGGCCTCCTCCGGGGAGTCAGCGAAGTCCACCGGGCACGCCTCCGATCTTGCGGCGGGCGGCGACCCGGTCCAGGTGCGCGCCGACGCCGCCGAGCAGTTGGGTCGAGAAGAGCGCTCGCCGCAGGTAGACGTGCGCGAGGCACTCCCAGGTGTTGCCGATGCCGCCGTGTACCTGGATGGCGGTCTCGCACACCGCGCGGGCGGCGCGGGCGCAGTACGCCTTCGCGATCGCCGCCGCGTCCAGCGCCTCACCCGGCGGGAGGGTGTCGGCCGCCCAGGCGGCGTGCAGCGCGACGCTCCGCGAGCCCTCCACCGAGACGTGCGCGTCGGCGAGCATGTGCTGGACGCTCTGGAACGAGCCGATCGCCGTGCCGTACTGCTCCCGGACGCTCGCGTACGAGCACGCCAGCTCGACCGCGCCGCGCATCGTCCCGACGAGGTCGGCGCAGGTGAGCGCGACGACGAAGGCCGTCCAGCCCTCGATGTCCGCGGGGGTGAGGGGGGTCTGGACACCGGACGGGCGAAGGGCCGGCGGCCCGGCGATCCCGGCGGCCGGGCGGGTGAGGTCGCGCGCCGGCGTCGCGCCGTCCACCGGGACGGTGACCAGCGCGTGGCCGCCATCGGCCACCGCGAGCGCCAGGGCGGACACGCCGCCGTGGACGTCGACCGCGGTGCCCGAGCAGGGCGCGCCCGCGCCCGCGGTGACGGCGAGGCCGGACAGGTCGGGGGTGAGCAGCACGGTCTCGGGCTCCGCGGCGGGCGGCGCGGCCGCCAGCCGGCGCAGCTCGGCGGCCAGCGTCGGGCCGAGGAACGGGGCGTCGGCGAGGCCGCGGCCGAGTTCCTCCGCCACGATCGCGGTCTCGACCGCGGACGCGAGCGGCCGGTCCCCGTCGCCGGGGGTGCGCAGCTCGCGCCAGCCGGTGGCCGCGAGCGCGGTGTCCAGCTTGGCGGCCCGCGCGGTGTCGCCGAGCTCGGCGACCGACTTCGGGCCGAGGTCGCCGGCGAGCCGGGCGGCGGCGTCGCGCAGCGCCTGCTGCTCCGGGGAGAGACGGACGTCCATCAGCGGTCACATCGCAGGGGGAGGGCGGAGCGGCCCCGGCCCGGCGGCCGCGGCGGCGCGGCCGCGGCGGGGGCGTCCGCGGTGGGTTCGGTCATTTCGATCATGTACCGGCAACCTCGGAAGAAGACGCGCCGGGACCGGTGACCAGGCCGCCGGCGCGGACGTTGCGAGCGATTTACACTTCTAGATAAAAGTCTATACTGACGTCGATGTCAATCACGGTGTGCGCGCCGGGCCACCGGGCCGGCGGGCGACAGAGCGGAGTTGCCGCATGAACAACAGCGTCGGGCCGGCCTGGCCGAGCATCGCGGCCATGACCGCGTCGGCCGCGGAGCGCTTCCCGGACCGCACCGCGGTCGTGGACGGCGCCGAGCGCGTCTCCTACGAGCGGCTCTACGCGGAGGCCCGCGGGTTCGGGGCCGCGCTGGTCGCCGCGGGGGTCGCACCGGGCGACCGCGTCGGCATCTGGGCGTACAACTGCCGCGAGTGGATCGTCGCGCTGCTCGGGCTGTACCAGGCCGGGGCGGTGCTGGTCCCCGTCAACACCCGGTTCAAAGGGCGGGAGGCCGCCGACATCCTGTGCCGCGCCGAGGTCAAGGTCCTGGTGACGGTGACGGACTTCCTCGGCAACGACTACGTCGCGATGCTCGACGGCACCGGCGAGCCCCTGCCCGCTCTGCACACCGTCGTCATCGCGAGGGGCGGGCCGTCCGGGAACGGCGTGCCGTGGGACGACTTCCTCGCGCGCGTCACCGCCGGAGACCTGGCGGAGGTCGACCGCCGCAGGGCGGCGCTCGGCCCGGACGACCCGTCGGACGTGCTGTTCACGTCCGGGACGACCGGCACGCCGAAGGGCGTGCTGATGAACCACCGCCAGACGATGGGCGTGGGCACCGACTGGGTGGCCATGACCGGCCTGTCGGCCGGTGACCGCTACGTGATGGTCAACCCCTTCTTCCACATGTTCGGCTTCAAGGGCGGCATCCTCGCCTGCGTCGCCGCGGGGGCCACGATGCTCCCGCAGCCGACGCTGGACGTGGACCGGGTGCTCGGGCAGGTCGCCGCCGAGAAGGTCACCGTCCTGCCCGGCCCGCCGGCGCTGTACCACGCGATCCTGGAGCACCCCGGCCGGGAGCGGTACGACCTGGCGAGCCTGCGCGTCGCGGTGACCGGGGCGGCCGACATCCCGGTCGAGCTCATCCGGCGGGTGCGCGACGAGCTGCCGTTCTCGGCCATCATCACCGGCTACGGCCTCAGCGAGGCGGGCACGGCCAGCTCCACCGCGCCCGGCGACGACCCGGAGACCACCGCCACGACCGTGGGCCGGCCCCGGCCCGGCTTCGAGATCCGCGTCCTCGACGCGTCCGGCGCCGAGGCGGCGCGGGGCGAGGTCGGCGAGATCGTGCTGCGCGGCCCCACCACGATGGTCGGCTACCTGGACGACCCCGGCGCCACGGAGGCGGTCCTCTCCGCCGACGGCTGGCTGCGCACCGGCGACCTCGGGAGCCTCGACGAGCGCGGGTGCCTGCGCATCGCCGGGCGCTCCAAGGACATGTTCATCGTCGGCGGGTTCAACGCCTACCCCGCGGAGATCGAGGCGATGCTGCTCGAACACCCGGGCGTCCGGCAGGCGGCGGTCATCGGCGTCCCCGACGCGCGCCTCGGCCAGGTGGGCATGGCCTTCATCGTGCCGCGGGCGCCCGGCCTCGCCGAGGCCGACGTCATCGCCTGGTGCCGGGACCGGATGGCCAACTACAAGGTCCCGCGCTCGGTCCGGCTGATCGACGAGCTGCCGCTCACCGAGAGCGGGAAGGTGCGCAAGACCGCGCTGGAGGCGCGGGCCGCCGCCGAGCGCTCCGGCTGATCCGCCGGCCGTCCTCTATCGACATCGACGTCGATGTAATACCTCACTCACTAGGCCGACACGGAAGGTGCGCGGACATGGAAGAACACGACCTTGAGCCGATGCTGGAGGCGGTCCGGGAGTTCGTCCGCAAGGAGGTCATCCCGCGCGAGGCGGAGATCGACGAGAAGGACGAGGTCCCGGCGGTCCTGCGCGAGACGGCGAAGCACATGGGGCTGTTCGGCTTCACGATCCCGGAGGAGTACGGCGGGCTCGGGCTCGGCATCGTCGACCAGTGCCGGCTGCTGATCGAGATCGGGTACACCACTCCCGCGCTGCGCTCGATGTTCAGCACGAACGTGGGCATCGCCGGGCACGTGATCATGGACGGCGGGACACCGGAGCAGAAGGCCGAGTGGCTGCCGAAGCTGGCCTCCGGCGAGGCCGTCGCGTCGTTCGCGCTGACCGAGCCGGACGCCGGGTCCGACCCGGGCGACCTGCGGACGAGCGCCGTCCGCGACGGCGGGGAGTGGGTCCTCAACGGCGTCAAGCGGTACATCACCAACGCGCCGATCGCCGACGTGTTCATGGTGTTCGCCCGGACCGACCCGGACGCGAAGTCGTCGCGGGGCATCTCCACCTTCATCGTCCCGGCCGGGACCCCCGGGCTGACGGTCGGGCCGCGCGACCACAAGATGGGGCAGTTCGGCGCCTGGACGGCCGACGTGATCCTCGACGACGTGCGGGTCCCGGCCGACGCCGTCGTGGGCGGGGACGGAGGCGTCGACACCGGGTTCCTGACCGCGATGCGCAGCCTGGCCAACGGGCGGCTGCTGCTCGCCGCCGCCTGCGTGGGGATGTCCCAGCGGCTCGTGGACGAGTCGGTGCGGTTCGCGTCCGAGCGCACCCAGGGCGGCCGGCCCATCGCGTCCCACCAGCTGGTCCAGGCGATGATCGCGGAGTCGGTCACCGAGACGATGGCGGCCCGCAGCCTCGTGCTGGACGCCGCCCGCTCCTACGCCGACGGCTCGGACCGCCGCACCGCCCCCGCCGCCGCCAAGTACTTCTGCAGCGAGGTCGTCGGGCGGGTCGCCGACCGCGCCGTCCAGGTGCACGGCGGCGCCGGGTACATGCGCTCGGTCGCGGTCGAGCGGTTCTACCGCGACGCGCGGCTGTTCCGCATCTACGAGGGCACCAGCCAGATCCAGCAGCTGATCATCGCCCGGCAGACGCTCGGGGCGGCCGCGGGCTGACGCCCACGGCCGCCCCGGGCGGTCGTCGCGGTCTTCCTCAGGTGGACAGGACGGAGACCGCGGCGACGCCGGGCGCCCCGTAGAGCTGGGCGACGCCGACCCGCGGCTCGCCCGGCACCTGGCGGTCACCCGCCCGGCCGCGCATCTGCAGCACCAGCTCCCGGACCTGCCGCAGGCCCGACGCGCCGACCGGCTCGCCGTTGGCGATCAGGCCGCCGTCGGTGTTCACGGGCAGCCGGCCCCCGATCTCCGTGGCGCCGGAGGCGATCAGCTCGTTCTGCTCGCCGTCCGCGCACAGCCCGACCTCGGCCAGGTGGATGACCTCGGCACCGGCGTCGGTGTCCTGGAGCTGGGCGATCGCGACGTCCGCCGGGTCGACCCCCGCCGCCTCGAACGCGGCCCGCGCGGCGTCCACGGTCGGCGCCGGAACGTGGTCGGCCGAGGTGGACGCGGACGGGGTGTGCACCTCGAACGCGCCGTAGCGCCGCGTCCGGGTGGCGACGCTGCGCAGGTAGACCGGCTTGTCGGTGTACCGGTGCGCCACGTCGGCGCTGCACACGACCAGTGCCGCCGCCCCCTCGTTCGGGCTGCAGAACATGTACTGCGTCAGCGGGTAGTTCACCATCCGCGCGCCGAGGATCTTGTCGGCGGGCATCGGCGTCCGGCGGTGGGCGTTGGGGTTGAGGGCGCCGTTGCGGTAGTTCTTCTCCGCGACCGCGGCGAGCGTCTCGTGGGTGATCCCATGGTCGTGCATGTAGCGGTTGATCTTCATGCCGAAGAACTTCGGGGTGAGGAACAGCCCCATCTCGCCGTACCAGGGCGGGCAGGCGTAGTCCTCGGGCTCGGCCGTGAAGGCGCCCGGGTCGTGCTTGTCCACGCCGAGGATCAGGCCGAGCTCGTGCTCGCCCTGCCCGATCGTCTGCCGGGCGAGGGCGAGCGCGCTCCCGGCGGTCGCGCACCCGTTGTAGACGTTGGTGAACTGGACGCCGGTCAGCCCCAGCTCGGCGACGACGGCGTCCGGCTGGTCGACCTCGTAGCTGCCGCCCACGGCGAACTGCATGTCGGCCCAGTTGAGGCCGGCGTCGGCCAGGGCGTCCCGGGCCGCCTCGGCGGCGATGGCCAGGGCGGGCTTGCCGGGGAACCGGCCGAACCGGTGGATGCCGACTCCGATGATCGCGACGTCAGGCACGGCCGGCCTCGCCGGTGCTGCGCAGGGACACGGGCTGGTCTCCTTCGTCGGGGGTGAAAGCGAACGTGACGATCTCGCGGCCGTCCTCGTCGGTGCGGAACGGCATGGTGACGAGCCGCATCGGCATGCCGATGGACGGCCCGTCCTCGGGGCAGCCGACGAGGATGCTCTCGACGCGCAGCTGCCCGGGAAGCTCGACCACCCCGACGAACCAGGGCTCGAACGGGTCGTTGGCCGCGAACTGCCCGTTGAACGGCGCCTTCGGCAGGAAGCCCTGGGACGTCCACGTCCAGAGGGTGCCGGTCCGCTCCAGCAGCGTGCGCTCGACGGCGGTGGCGCCGCACCGCGGACAGCCGTTGCGGAGCGGGAACACGTGCGCGCCGCACGCGGTGCAGCTGCCGCCGATCAGGCGCGGTTCGTCGTCGGGCCAGGTGAACAGATCATCGGCGATGGGGACCGGCGGCATCTCTTCTCCTTGGTATCCCCGCTCTGCGCGGGAGGGTGAGGCGGGGCGCCGGGCCGGCGGGACGCCGTCCCCGGCCGCGGCCGGGCGTGCCGCGCCGGGCCGCGCGCGCGGTTTCACTCTATACTGACTTCGACATCAAAAAAAGTATGACGAGAGTCCGCGGCGGGGAAGGGGCGGCGTTGACCGCCGTCCCGGTGCGCCGGACTCCGGCGGTATCGACGTCGGATCACGGCTAGACTCCCGTTCGCCGGACCGGCGGGGAGCCGCGACGGGCGAGCGCGGGCGGCGCGGCCCCCGGCGGCGTTGGACGTCCGCCGGGTCCGGCGTTATGTTTCCGACGTCGGATTCATGGTTTGGAGGACAGGATGGACGCAGAACCGCGCTCGGCGAAGGGCCGCCGGACACGGGCCCGCCTCTTCGAGGCCGGCAAGGTCGTGTTCGAGCGCGACGGCTTCCTCCAGGCGCGGATCACCGACATCGCGGCCGAGGCGAGCGTCTCCCACGGGTCGTTCTACCACTACTTCGACTCCAAGGAGTCCCTCTTCCGCGAGATCGCCGAGGAGGTCGAGGTCCGACTCGTCTCGATGGACGACATCGCGCAGGACCTCGGCGAGGACGCCGGCCCCATCGCCCGCATCCGCGCCGCCAACAAGGCGTACCTCACCGCGTACCGCAAGGAGGCGCGGATCATGCGGGTGATCGAGGAGGTCAGCCGCTACGACGACGACGTCCGCAAGGTCCGCGCCAAGCGCGACGACTACCTGGCCGCCCGCCTGGAGTCGGCGATCGAGCGCCTCCAGGCGGAGGGGCTCGCCGACAAGCGGATCGACAAGCGGTACGCGGCCACCGCGCTCGGCGGCATGGTCGCGAAGTTCGCCGAGATGATGTTCATCGGCGGCGCGCAGTTCGACATGCAGGGCGCGGTCGAGCAGCTGACCCTGCTGTGGGCCAACGCGCTCGGCCTGAGTCCGGAGGCCGACGAGAAGGCCCGCACCCGGACCGGGGCCGCCTGAGGCCGGCGCCGCGGCTCCGCCGGACGCCGGCCCGTCCCCTTCTCCCGCGCTACGCGGGCACGCGCTCGAAGACCGCGGCGATGCCCTGCCCGCCGCCGACGCACAGCGTCTCCAGCCCGTACCGGGCCTCCCGCCGCTCCATCTCGTGCAGCAGCGTCGCCACGATCCGCGCGCCGGTCGCCCCCACCGGGTGCCCGAGGGAGATCCCCGACCCGTTGACGTTGAGCCGGTCGAAGTCGGCGGCGCCGAAGCCCCACTCCCGCGTCACCGCCAGCGCCTGCGCCGCGAACGCCTCGTTCAGCTCGATGAGGTCGATGTCGGCCAGCGTGAGGCCCGCGGCGTCGAGCGCCCGCCGCGTCGCCGGCACCGGCCCGATGCCCATGCGCTCCGGCTCGACCCCGGCGAGCGCGGTGGACACCACCCGCGCGAGGGGCCGCAGCCCGTTGGCCTCGGCGAACTCGGGCGTCGTCACCAGGCACGCGGCGGCGCCGTCGTTCTGGCCGCTGGCGTTGCCCGCGGTCACCGTCGCCTCCGGGTCCTGCCCGCCCATCACCGGCCGGAGGGCGGCGAGCGCCTCGCGGGAGATGTCGCGGCGCGGGTGCTCGTCGGTGTCGACCACCACCTCGCCCTTCTTCGTGCTGATCCGGACGGGGACGATCTCGTCGGCGAACGCCCCGCGGTCCTGCGCGTCGAGGGCCCTGCGCTGCGACTGGTAGGCGAGGTCGTCCTGCTCCTCCCGCCCGATGGCGTACTCCCGCCGCAGGTTCTCGGCCGTTTCGAGCATGCCGCCCGGCACCGGGTGGAACCGCCCGCCGGCGGTCGACCGGCCGCGGGTGAGGGTGTCGGTGAGCGTGATGTCGCCGGCGCGCGAGCCCCAGCGCGCGGTCAGCGAGTAGTGCGGCGCCTGCGACATGTTCTCCGCACCGCCGGCGATGATCGCCTGCGCCGCGCCGGAGCGCACCATCGCGGCGGCGTACACGACGGCCTGCAGGCCCGATCCGCAGCGCCGGTCGACCTGGACACCGGGGACGGACGTCGGCAGCCCCGCGTCCAGGGCGATGACCCGCCCGATCGCGGGCGCCTCGGCGGTGCCGTAGCAGTGCCCGAACACCACGTCGTCGACGAGGGCGCCGTCCAGGCCGCTGCGTTCCATCAGCGCCTGGACGACCGTCACGCCGAGGTCCTGGACCGGGACCGTCCGCAGCGCGCCGCCGAAGCGCCCGATCGCGGTCCGGACGGGCTGGCAGATCACGGCCTCGTTCATCGTCTCTCCTTGAGCGTTGGTGCGCCGGGCGTGGCCCGGGCTCTGCGGGACCGCCCCGGGCGGGGCGGCACCGGGGGTTGTCAGAGCGCGCCGGCCCGGCGCAGCTCGTCCTGCGCCTCCGGGGCGAAGCCCAGTTCGGTGAGGATCGCCGCGGTGTGCTCGCCCAGGCCGGGGACGTCCTCCAGGGGCGTGTCCCACGCGGGCGTGATGACCGGGGGGAGCAGCGAGGCCAGCGGGCCGACGGGCGACCCGACCCGCTGCCAGCGGTCGCGGGCCGTCAGCTGCGGGTGGTCCACGACCTCCGTGACGCGGTTGAACTCGGCGTTGCCGATGCCGGCGGCGTCGGCGCGCGCGCAGATCTCGGGGAGGTCGAGCGTCGCGGTCCAGGCGGCGACGGCCTCGTCCAGCCGGTCGCGCTGCTCGCACCGCTGCGGGGTCGTGGCCAGCGCCGGGTCGTCGGCGAGGTCGGGGCGGCCGATCAGGTCGCGGGCGAGGCGCTGCCATTCGGCGTCGTTCGTCGTCCCGAGGACGACGGTCCTGCCGTCCCTGGTCGGGTAGGCGTTGTAGGGCGCCACGATCGGCGACGACATGCCGATCGGCGCCCGCTCCTCACCGGTGTAGCGGGCGTAGAGGAGGGCGAAGCCGAGGAAGTCGGCGGCGGTGTCGAACATGCTCACCTGGAGGGCGGCGCCGGTGCCGGTCCTGGCGCGGCCGAGCAGCGCGGCCATGATGCCGGACGCCGCCTGCATCGCCGTCCCGATGTCGGCGATGGGGATGCCCGGCTTGGCCGGCGCGTCGGCGCGCCCGGTGGCCGCGCAGGAACCGCTCTCGGCCTGGACGAGCAGGTCGTAGGCGCGGCGGTGGTCGAGCGGCCCGCCGGTGCCGTAGCCGGAGATGTCCACCGCCACCAGCGACGGGCGGCGCTCCACCAGCGTCGCCGCGTCCAGCCCGAGGCGGGCCGCCGAGCCCGGCGCGAGGTTCTGCACGACGACGTCGGCGCGGTCGAGCAGCCGGTCCAGCACGGGGCGGGACTCGGGCCGCTTGCAGTCCAGCGCCAGCGACCGCTTGTTGCGGTTCAGCCAGACGAAGTAGGTCGCCAGGCCGTCGGCCGCGTCGTCGAACCAGCGGGTGAGGTCGCCCGCGCGCGGATGCTCCACCTTGATGACCTCGGCGCCGAGGTCGGCCAGCATCCGCGTGCAGTAGGGGGCCGAGACCGCCTGCTCGAAGCTCACCACGACGGTGCCGGCGAGGGGCGGTCCGGGGG
>NZ_SMKM01000200.1 GCF_004348665.1 Actinomadura sp. GC306
ACCAAACCCCAGCCGAGGCCGACTAACCCCCAACAGGCCGGGCGGCCCCACCGTCCGGCCAAAGGCCACGTGGTGCTCACCTGTGATCACCCCACGGGTCGTGCGGCCGGAGGTCGCACGACCCGACGCACGGCGGGCCGTTTCACGAGACGCGCAGCGGATCGAGAAACGGCCCGCCGTGCGCAACGGGGGTTCCAGGGGGTCGCCCCCCTGGGAGAAGTCGCATCGGGTCTGGGCATCCGGTACCCTTGACTTTCGGCGCGTCGTCGGCGCGTCGCCTGAACTCGCACCGCGAACCCCTCCGGGTCCGTTCGGTGTTCACCTCGCCGATCCGGTGAGATCAAGCAGAGAGCGCCAGGGGTCCTCCTCTGGTGTGCCGCCCTCGGCCCGGTGCCGGGGGTAGGCCCCCGCCCGGGGGCTGGTAAGCCACGCGTGGGACCGGTTGACTCCGGAAGCGCGCGCAGACGAGAGGTTTCCGCGGTGTACGCGATTGTCCGCGCAGGCGGCAGGCAGGAGAAGGTCGCCGTCGATGACGTGCTGACCGTCGACAAGCTGGCCGGTGAGGTCGGTTCGACCGTCAAGCTTCAGGCGCTGCTGGTCGTGGACGGCGACGACGTCGTCAGCAAGGCGGCCGACCTCGCCCGCTACGAGGTGACCGCAGAGATCGTCGGCGCGGTCAAGGGCCCGAAGATCAACATCATGCACTACCGGAACAAGACCGGGTACAAGCGGCGGATGGGTCACCGTCAGCCCTACACCGAGGTCAAGATCACCGGTATCAAGTCCGGGAAGTAAGGAGAGCGGTCACATGGCACACAAGAAGGGCGCATCGTCCAGCCGTAACGGTCGCGACTCCAATGCCAAGCGCCTCGGCGTGAAGCGGTTCGGCGGCCAGGTCGTCAACGCGGGCGAGATCATCGTCCGGCAGCGCGGCACCCACTTCCACCCCGGCCCGGGCGTCGGGCGCGGCGGTGACGACACGCTGTTCGCGCTGGTCGCGGGTGCGGTGGAGTTCCGCCGTTACCGGGGCCGCAACGCCGTGAGCGTCGTCCCGCCGGCGGAATAGTCCGCCTGGGCACCAGACGTTTTTGAAGGGGCGGACCGGTTTCGGTCCGCCCCTTCGCCATTTCATCGAGGAGATTCACCGTGGCCGCTGGAGCGGGATCGGGCGCGCAGTTCGTCGACCGGGTGGTGCTGCACGTCGCCGCGGGCAACGGCGGTAACGGCTGCGCGTCGGTCCACCGGGAGAAGTTCAAGCCGCTCGGGGGGCCGGACGGTGCGAACGGCGGCCGCGGCGGCGACGTCGTCCTCGTCGTCGATTCCAATACCGCGAGCCTGCTGGACTACCACCGGCGTCCGCACCGCAAGGCCGGCAACGGCAAGCCGGGGCAGGGCGGTCACCGCACCGGCGCGGACGGCGCCGACGTGGTCCTGGCGGTCCCGGACGGCACCGTTGTGAAGGAAGGCGACGAGGTCCTCGCCGACCTGGTCGGGGAGGGCACCCGTTTCGTGATCGCGCGGGGCGGCAACGGCGGCCTCGGCAACGCGGCGCTGGCGTCCGCGAAGCGCAAGGCGCCGGGGTTCGCGCTGCTCGGCGAGCCGGGGGAGGCGCGCGACGTCGTCCTGGAGCTGAAGAGCGTCGCGGACGTCGCGCTCGTCGGCTTCCCCAGCGCGGGCAAGTCGTCGCTGATCGCGGCGCTGTCCGCCGCCAAGCCGAAGATCGCCGACTACCCGTTCACGACGCTGATCCCGAACCTCGGGGTGGTGCGCGCGGGCGACACGACGTTCACGGTCGCGGACGTGCCCGGCCTCATCGAGGGCGCCAGCGAGGGCCGCGGCCTCGGCCTGGACTTCCTCCGGCACATCGAGCGGTCGTCCACCCTCGCGCACGTCCTCGACTGCGCGACGATGGAGCCGGGGCGCGACCCGGTCAGCGACTTCGAGGTCATCGAACGCGAGCTGCAGGCGTACGACCGCGTCCTCGGCGACCGGCCGCTGTCGGACCGGCCCCGCCTCGTCGTCCTGAACAAGGTGGACGTGCCGGACGGCCGCGACCTCGCCGAGATGGTGCGGCCCGAGTTCGAGGCGCGCGGGCTGCGGGTCTTCGAGGTGTCGGCGGCCACGCACGAGGGGCTGCGGGAGCTGTCGTTCGCGATGGCGGCGATGGTGGAGGAGTACCGCGCGTCGCTGCCGGCGCCGGAGCCGACGCGCCTGGTCATCCGGCCGGAGCCGGTCGCCGGCCGCGCCGACTTCGAGGTCAAGGAGGTCGGCGACAACACGTACCTGATCACGGGCGCGAAGCCGGTCCGCTGGCTGCGGCAGACCGACTTCACCAACGACGAGGCCGTCGGCTACCTCGCCGACCGGCTCGCGCGCCTCGGCGTGGAGGACGCGCTCGCCGCGGCGGGCGCGGCCGCGGGCGCCACGGTCCTGATCGGGACCATCGACGACTCCGTCGTCTTCGACTGGGAGCCGGAGATCGTCGCGGGCGGCGGCGCGGCCGGCCCCCGCGGCACGGACCGCCGCCTGGGCGGGTAACGCCGGACCCCGAGGAGAGAGACGTTCATGACCGACCGCGAGGCGATCGCGAAGGCCCGCCGGATCGTGGTGAAGGCGGGCTCGTCGTCGCTCACCACGTCCGAGGGCGTGATCGACGAGGGCCGCATCGACGCGCTGGTGGACGTCCTGGCCGGCCGCCGCGCCGACGGCACCGAGATCGTCTTCGTGTCGTCCGGCGCGATCGCCGCCGGGCTCGGGCCGCTGGGGCTGACGCGCCGCCCCCGGGACCTCGCGACCCAGCAGGCGGCGGCGAGCGTCGGGCAGGGCCAGCTGTTCGCCCGCTACACCTCGTCGTTCGCGCGGCACGCGCTGACGGTCGGGCAGGTGCTGCTGACCGCCGACGACATGATGCGCCGCTCGCACCACCGCAACGCGCAGCGCACGCTCGCGCAGCTCCTCGCCCTCGGCGTGCTGCCGATCGTGAACGAGAACGACACCGTCGCCACCGACGAGATCCGGTTCGGTGACAACGACCGGCTCGCCGCGCTCGTCGCCCACCTGATCCGCGCGGACGCGCTGGTGCTGCTGTCGGACGTGGACGCCCTCTACACCGGCGACCCGCGCCAGCCCGGCGCCCGCCGCGTCGGCGAGGTCCGCGGGCCGGACGACCTGCGGGAGGTCAAGCTCGGCCGGTCCGGCCGGGTCGGCACCGGCGGCATGGTCACCAAGGTCGAGGCCGCCCGCATCGCCGGCATCCCGGTGGTGCTGACGAACGCCGCGTCCGCCGCGCAGGCCCTCGCGGGAGACGAGGTCGGGACGCTGTTCCACCCGGCGGAGGGGCGCCGCCTGTCGACCCGGGACCTGTGGCTCGCCCACGCCACCACCGGCCAGGGACGGGTCATGCTCGATCCCGGCGCCGTCGAGGCGGTCGTGCGGCGCCGCAAGTCGCTGCTCCCCGCGGGCGTCACGGGCGTGGAGGGCGACTTCGCCGCCGGCGACCCCGTCGACCTGTGCGACACCGGCGGCCATGTGGTCGCGCGGGGGCTGGTGAACTACGACGCGTCGGAGATCCCCGAGCTGATGGGCCGCTCGACCCGGTGGCTGTCCCGTGAACTGGGCGTCGAGTACGAGCGCGAGATAATCCACCGTGACCACCTGGTGGTCCTGGCCGACTGAGACTGAGGAGCTGTGATGAGCGAGCGCGAGGAGTTCCTGCGGGTGGCGCGGCGCGCCCGGGAGGCCGCGGCGGGGCTGGCGCCGCTGTCGCGTGCGGCGAAGGACGCCGCGCTGCACCGGATCGCGGACGCGCTGGTCGCTGCCGCCCCGGAGATCGTCAAGGCGAACGAGTCCGATGTCGCGCGGGCCCGCGACAACGGCATCTCCGAGTACATGATCGACCGGTTGAGCCTGTCGGTGGAGCGGATCGCCGCGATCGCCGACGCGGTCCGCCAGGTCGCCGCGCTGCCGGACCCGGTGGGGGAGACGCTGCGCGGCAACGTGCTGCCGAACGGGCTGGAGCTGCGGCAGGTGCGGGTGCCGCTCGGTGTCGTCGGGATCATCTACGAGGGCCGCCCGAACGTGACCGTGGACGCCGCCGCGCTGTGCCTGAAGAGCGGGAACGTGGCGCTGCTGCGCGGCTCGTCGTCGGCGTACGACTCGAACACCGCGCTGGTCGAGGTGATGCAGGGCGCGCTGGCCGGCACCGACCTGCCGGCGGACGCGGTGCAGCTCGTCCCCGGGACGTCCCGCGAGTCGGTGAAGCACCTGATGCGGGCGCGCGGCCTGGTGGACGTGCTGATCCCCCGCGGCGGCGCCTCGCTGATCAACTCGGTGGTGGAGGAGTCGACCGTCCCCGTGATCGAGACGGGTGTCGGGAACTGCGCGGTGTACGTGGACGCCGAGGCCGACATCGACATGGCCTTGGACGTGCTGCTGAACGCCAAGACGCAGCGTCCGTCGGTGTGCAACGCCGCGGAGACGTTCCTGGTGCACGCCGACATCGCCGACAGGTTCGTCCCGCGCGCGCTTGAGGCGTTGCAGGGCGCGGGGGTCACGGTGCACGGCGACGACCGCATCCGGGCGTACGGCGAGGGCGTCGTGGAGGCGACCGAGGACGACTGGACCGCCGAGTACCTGTCCCTGGACATCGCCGCCCGCGTCGTGGACTCCCTCGACGACGCCGTCGACCACATCCGCCGGTACGGTTCGGGCCACACCGAGGCGATCGTCACCGCGTCCCAGCCCGCCGCGAAGCGCTTCGTCGCGCTGGTCGACTCGGCGGCCGTGATGGTGAACGCCTCGACCCGCTTCACCGACGGCGAGGAGTTCGGTTTCGGCGCGGAGATCGGCATCTCGACGCAGAAGCTGCACGCCCGCGGCCCGATGGGACTGCCGGAGCTGACGTCCACGAAGTACGTGGTGACCGGTGAGGGCCACCTGCGGGGCTGACAGCTTCGCCGACGCGGCGGCGGGTAAGTTGTGACATCTTCGCCATTGATGTCACGTTGCGGGGTGTGGTCTGATTCACAATTGTGACTCGTGAGTACAGCCGCCGCCGCGTCCTGAAGGGCGCGGCCCTCGGCGCGGGCGTCGCCGCCACCGGACTTACCGCTTTCCCGCCGCGCCCGGCAGCGGCCGCGCCCGCGCTGCGCGGCCCCGTCACCGGGACCACCCTGGACCGGACGTACGTGCTCGGCGCGGCGGGCGCCGGCGGCTACCGGCCCGTGATCACCGCGCCGGGCGAGCCGTACCTGCTGCGGCGCGACCTGGGCGGTGCCGCGTCCGCGCGCCGCGCCGCCACCCGCCGCGGCGTCCTGGCGTTCGGGCACCTCACGGACGTGCACGTCCTGGACGCGCAGTCTCCGGCCCGCGTGGAGTTCATCGACCGCTTCCGGGACATCATCGGCGGGTTCCCCGAGGGCGGTTACCGCCCGCAGGAGATCCTGTCGACGCAGGTCGGCGAGGCGATGGTGCAGGCGATGAACCGGGTCGGCCGCGGCCCCGCCACCGGCCTCGGGCTGGCGTTCACCATCAACACCGGCGACACCACCGACAACGCCCAGTACAACGAGGTCCGCTGGATCATCGACCTGCTGGACGGCGAGCGCGTCCGTCCCGACTCCGGCGATCCGAACCGGTACGAGGGCGTCATGGACTGGGCGGCCTACGACCGCGCCTACTGGCACCCCGACGGCGCACCGCCCGGCGCAGGCACCGACTTCCCGATCGCCCGGTACGGCTTCCCGCGGGTGAACGGCCTGCTCGACGCCGCGCGCAGGCCGTTCCAGGCGACCGGCCTGCGGTCCCCGTGGTATGCGGTGTTCGGCAACCACGACGGCCTCATCCAGGGCAACCTGCCGGTCAATCCGCTCATCTCGGGCCTCGCGACCGGCGGCATCAAGATCGGCGCGCCGGCCGACGGCGGCCAGGCCGAACGCCTCGCCCGGATGGTCAGCAAGGGCGACGCCGCCGAACTCGTCCGCCTCAGCCGGGAGCAGGGCGCCTCCGGGGGCCTGTTCCGCCAGGTCACGCCCGACTGGAACCGGCGACTGCTGTCCCGCGCCGAGGTCGTCGCCGAGCACTTCAAGACCAGCAAGCCGCTGCGCGGCCACGGCTTCACCTGGGCGAACCTCCGCGACGGGACGGCGTACTACGCGTTCGACAAAGGCATCGTGCGGGGGCTCGTCCTCGACACCGTCAACCAGAACGGCTACTCCGAGGGGTCTCTCGACAAGAAGCAGTTCGCGTGGCTCGAGGCCCAGCTCAAGGCGGGCAGCAGCCGCTACTTCGCGCCGGACGGCTCACCCGTCAGGACCGCCGCGAAGGACCGCCTGTTCGTCCTGTTCAGCCACCACCCGATCGGGTCGATGGAGAACGGCCTGGGCGGCGACCGCGTCCTCGGCGACGAGGTCAAGGCGCTGCTGCTGCGCTACCCGAACGTCATCCTGTGGGTCAACGGCCACACGCACCGCAACGAGGTCATCCCGCACACCCGGCAGGGGAGCGGGGGCTTCTGGGAGGTGAACACGGCCGCGCACATCGACTTCCCGCAGCAGAGTCGCATCGTCGAGCTCGCCGACAACGGCGACGGCACCCTGTCGATCTTCACGACGATCCTCGACTCGGCGGGCCCCGCGTCCTACGGCGGACGCCTCGACGACCCCGTGCGGCTGGCGTCGCTGGCCCGCGAGCTGGCGGGCAACGACTGGCAGGACCGCGACACCGAACGCCGCGGCGAGGCCGCCGACCGCAACGTCGAACTCCTCATCCCCGCGCCGTTCTAGGCGGACGCGAAAGGGCCGCCGCGGCCGTACCGCGGCGGCCCTGCCGGCTTCGCGTCCGCTCAGCCGCGGGTCGTCGGCCCGCTGTCGCGCCGGGCGAACCGGTCGAACAGCCCACCGGCCGCACCGGCCGCCGCGTCCGCCATGTCGCGGACCTTCCCGACGAACGGGTCGGCCGTCCGCTCCCACGACTCCCGGTACGACCGGGCCGCCTCCTTGACCCCGTCGCCGACCGACGCGCTGCCGTCGTCGGCGCGGCGCGGGTAGTCCCCGGCGAGGATGCGCTGGTACTCGCCGCCGCGCGCCCACCGGTCGATCTCGGCGAACCGGATCACCGCGAACGGGTGCGACTGCCCGAGCAGGTTCAGGAACTTCAGGACGCCGTCGCGCACGTCGCCGGCCTCGTCGTACTCGCGGGCCTGCCGCAGGAACGCCTCGCTGCTCATCTCGCCCAGCCGGACGCCGCCGGCGAGCTTCATGTGCACGCGCTTCGCCGCGTCCAGGTCCTGGCCGACGAGCAGCCCGGCCCGGTCCGACGACAGCTCCGCCTTCCGGAACCACTCGCGCAGCCCGATGATGATCGCCGCGATGCCGACGTTGCCGAGCGGCAGCCACGCCAGCCGCGACCCGAGCTGCAGCAGGATCTGCATCATCGTCTGGTACACCGCGTGCCCGGACAGGATGTGCCCGACCTCGTGCCCGACGACGAACCGCAGCTCCTCGTCGTCCATGAGGTCGATCAGCCCGGTGTTCAGCACGATGAACGGCTTGTCGGAGCCGAGCGCCATCGCGTTCGGCGTCGGGTCCTGCCGGACGTACAGCTCCGGCACGTCCGGCATGTCCAGGACGTACGAGGCGTCCCGCACCATGTCGTAGATGTTGCGGAACTGGTCCTCGCCCACGCGGACCGTCCCGCCGAGGAACATCAGCCGCAGCGACCGCTCGTTGACCAGGCCCGACATCTTGCGCAGCACGACGTCGAACCCGGACAGCGAACGCAGCGCCACCAGCGCCGACCGGTCCGCCGGATGTTCATAGGCCCGGGAACTGATCCCCGGGAACCGCGTACGTGCTCGATCCGGTGTGTTCTCCGTCATGTCTGACCTCCCGAGAAGGGTGAACTGCAGGCAGGTGGGCGGTGTAGCGGCGGCACGGCCCGGTGGCTTCGGATGGGCGGAAGCGTACGAATACCGTGCCATCGATCGCATGTGCGATCAGTGCCAGCGTCGTGACACACAGTTTCCGACGATCCTTCCGGTACCGCTTCTACCCGACAGCGGACCAGGCCGAGCACCTGAGCCGTACCTTCGGCTGTGTCCGGCTGGTCTACAACATGGCACTGGAAGCGCGCGTCCAAGCCCGTCGCGGCGGGCGGCCGATGACCTACAAGGAGTCGTCGGCGATGCTGACCGGCTGGAAGCGGGACCGCGAGCTCGCGCTCTTGAACGAAGTCTCCTGCGTGCCCCTGCAGCAGGCGTTGCGTCACCTGCAGACCGCCTTCGGCAACCATCTCGCCAAACGGGCCGGGCACCCGAAATTCAAGTCGCGTAAGCGATCGCGCGCGTCCGCCGAGTACACCCGATCGGCCTTCGCGTACACCGAGGGCCGGCTCACCTTGGCCAAGATGAAGGAGCCGCTGCACATCGTGTGGTCGCGCCCCCTGCCGGACGGGGTGACGCCGTCGACGGTGACGGTCTCGCGCGATGCGGCCGGTCGCTGGTTCGTGTGCCTGCTGTGCCAGGTCACCATTCGGCCGATGGAGCCGACGGAGCAGGCGGTGGGGCTGGATGCCGGTATCACGGCCCTCGTCACCACCTCCGCGGGGGAGAAGGTGTTCAATCCCCGCCACGAGCGGTGCGATCGGCGAAGGCTGCGCAAGGCGCAGCGTGCGTTGTCGCGGAAGCAGCCCGGATCGGCAAACCATGCCAAGGCCAGGCTCAGGCTTGCACACATCCACGCGAAGGTCGCCGATCGGCGTCGAGATTTCCTGCACAAGCTGACGACTCGGCTCGTCCGTGAGAACCAAGCGGTCGTGATCGAGGATCTCAATGTCAAGGGCATGGTCCGCAACCATCGTCTCGCCCGCGCGATCACGGACGCGGCCTGGCGAGAAATGCGGTCGATGCTGGAGTACAAATGCTCCTGGTATGGACGCGAGCTCGTGGTGATCGACCGCTGGTTCCCCTCGTCGAAGCGCTGCTCGGAGTGCGGCGCGGTCCAGGAGGCCATGCCGCTGGGGGTCCGCACGTGGGCATGCCTGTGCGGAGCGGTTCACGACCGGGACGTGAATGCGGCCCGTAACCTCCTCGCCGTCGGGTTGGCGGAGAGGTGAAACGCCTGTGGAGCCGTTGTCAGACCTCAACGGGGAGACTTCTTTCCGAGCGGGCGATCGGCGACGAAGCAGGAATTTCCTTTCAACAGGGGAGAAGCCAAGTCTGGCATGGTAGTTCCGACGAACCGCCGAGCCGCAGGGTTCCCCGGCGCGGGTTCACCGTCCGGCTCCGGCCCCGTCCGGGAGGAGACCCATGTTCGATCCCAGCGCCGAGGCGATGTCCCCCGACGAGCGCGCCGCGCTGCAGCGGCACCGGCTGTGGGGGCTCGTCGACCGGCTGCTCGCGGCGGACGGCGTGCAGGGGCGGCGGCTCAAGGAAGCGGGGGTCGCCGGCGGCTCCGACGTGATGCTCGCCGACCTGCGGAACCTGCCGTTCACCACCAAGCGCGACCTCTGGGACGGGTACCCGTTCGGGATGCTGGCGGTGCCCCGCGACCAGGTCGCGGCTGTGCACGGGTCCAGCGGCACGCGCGGGCGTCCCACGCTCGTCGCCTACACCAAGGCCGACCTCGACCTGTGGGCGGCCATGTGCGCGCGTTCCCTCGCGTGTGCGGGCGCGTCGCCCGGGAGCATCGTTCACAACGCCTACGGCTACGGCCTGTTCACGGGCGGGATCGGCCTCCACCAGGGAGGCGTCGCGCTCGGCGCGACCGTGGTGCCCATGTCGGGCGGGATGACCGACCGGCAGGTCCGGATGCTCACCGACCTGCAGGCCGACATCCTGACCTGCACCCCCGCCTACGCGCTCCGGCTCGGGGAGGCCCTTGCGGAGGCCGGCGTCGAGGCGCCGGCGCTGAAGGCCGGGCTGTTCGGCGCGGAGCCCTGGTCGGAGGAACTGCGCACCGCCATCGAGGACGTCCTGCCGATCAAGGCGATGGACATCTACGGGCTGTCCGAGGTCATCGGCCCGGGAGTGGCCACCGAATGCCTGGAGCAGAACGGCCTGCACGTCAACGAGGACCACTTCATCGTCGAGGCCGTCGACCCCGGGACGGGTGAGCCGGTCGAGGACGGCACCCCCGGCGAGCTGGTGTTCACGACGCCGACGAAGCAGGCACTTCCCCTGTTGCGCTACCGGACGGGCGACATCGCGTCCCTGGACCGCGGCGAGTGCCCCTGCGGGCGGACCCTGACCCGGATGAGCAAGGTGCTCGGCCGGGTCGACGACATGATCGTGATCCGGGGCGTCAACGTGTACCCGAGCGAGGTGGAGCGCGTCCTGCTGGGCTCCGGGAAGGTCCGGCCGCATTACCAGCTCGTCGTCGACCGCCGCACGCCGTCCGTGCGGCTCCTCGTCGCGTGCGAGGCACTGTCGGACGGCGATCCCCGGGACGAGCTCGTCCACGCCCTGCACGAGGCGCTCGGGCTGACCGCCGAGGTGTTCGTCCTCCCCGCGGGCACCGTGCCCAGGGTCGAGGTCGGCAAGGCCGTCCGCGTCGTCTCCTGGGAGGACGGCGGCCCGCCGCTGCCCGGCCTGGCCTGACGCCCGCCCCTCGTTCCGGGCCCCCGGCCCGCTGGCTATTCTCGTCGGCATGACGCAAAAGCGGCGACTGGGGATCATGGGCGGCACCTTCGACCCGATCCACCACGGGCACCTCGTGGCCGCGAGCGAGGTGGCGCACTTCTACTCCCTCGACGAGGTCGTCTTCGTGCCCACCGGCATCTCGTCCCACAAGCGGGACCACGGCATCACCCCCGCCGAGGACCGCTACCTCATGGCCGTGATCGCCACCGCGTCCAACCCCCGCTTCTCCGTCAGCCGTGTCGACATCGACCGCCCCGGCCCCACCTACACCGTCGACACCCTGCGCGACATGCGCGGCATCCACGGCCCCGACACCGACATGTTCTTCATCACCGGCGCCGACGCGCTGGAGAAGATGCTGACCTGGCACGACACCGACGAACTGTTCGAACTGGCGCACTTCGTCGGCGTCACCCGCCCCGGCCACCGGCTGGCCGACCCCGGACTCCCCAACGGGCGGGTCTCCCTGATGGAGGTCCCCGCGCTGGCCATCTCGTCCACGGAATGCCGCGAACGGGTCCACTCCGGCGAACCCATCTGGTACCTGGTCCCGGACGGCATCGTCCAGTACATCGGCAAACGCGACCTCTACCGCGACGCCGCGGAGTGATGAACACCCGTCCCACCCGGCGCATACCCTGGGAAGCGCAGGGACCGCATCGGCATTGCGGTCGTACAGCGACAAAGAGGTCCGACGACCGGTACCCGTGAGAAGGTGTTGGTGGAGACGACCCCTACAGGGAGGATCGCGAGCGCATCGTGACCGCATCCGAGAGGGCGGCGCAGCTCGTCCGGATCGCCGCCGAGGCGGCGGGCGACAAGCTGGCCGACGACATTCTTGCCTACGACGTGAGCGAGCAGCTCGTCATCACCGACGCGTTCGTGCTCTGCTCGGCCCCCAGCGACCGCCAGGTCCGCGCCATCGTCGACGAGGTCGAAAAGCGCCTCCGCGAAGAGGCCGGCGCGAGGCCCGTCCGCCGCGAAGGCGAGCGCGAAGGACGCTGGATCCTGCTGGACTACGCGGACATCATCGTCCACATCCAGCACGAAGAGGACCGCATGTTCTACGCCCTCGAACGGCTCTGGAAAGACTGCCCCGCCCTCGAACTGCCCGAGAGCGTCACCGCCCAGCGGACCCGCGCCGTCGGGAGCCCGAGTGACTGACGCCCGCCCGGCCCGCGAGCCCGGCAAGCGGCGCCTCGTCCTCTGGCGGCACGGCCAGACGTCCTGGAACGTCGAACGCCGCTTCCAGGGCAAGACCGACATCCCACTCGACGAGACCGGTGTCGAACAGGCCCGGCGCGCCGCCCGGCTCCTCGCCGGGCTCCGCCCCACGGCCCTGCTGTCGTCCCCGCTCCGCCGGGCCGCCGCGACCGCCCAGGCCCTCGCCGACGTCACCGGGCTTCCCGTCCGCTACGACGACGACCTGATCGAGCGGGACGGCGGCGCCTGGGAGGGCCTCACCTCCGCCGAGATCCGCGAGCGCTACCCCGCCGAGCACGCCGCCTGGCAGCCGCCCGGCGGTGAGACCAGCGTCCAGGTGGCCAAACGCGTCGGCGCCGCCCTCGAACGCGCCCTCGACGAACTGCCGCCCACCGGCCAGCTCGTCGTCGCCTCGCACGGCGCGGCCCTGCGGCTCGGCATGTCCCACCTCCTCGGCCTGCCCGAGGAGACCTGGGAACGCCTCGGCGGCCTGTCCAACTGCTGCTGGTCCGTCGTCATCGAGATGCGCGACGGCGGCTGGCGTCTGACGGAGCACAACGCCGGGACGCTGCCCGAGCCCGTCCTCAGCGACGACCGGCCCGACGCGGGGACCTGACACACCCGAAACGATTCGAGACCTGCCTCCGCCGTCCTATACACTGGCCAGGCGCTGCGGGATGAACGTCCACGCAGCGGCGGGGCTATGGCGCAGTTGGTAGCGCGCCTCCATGGCATGGAGGAGGTCTGGGGTTCGAATCCCCATAGCTCCACGAGTAGTGAGGAGTGGTGTGCCCACGGAGAGCGTGGGCCGCCACTCCTCGTCGTTTCTCCCAGGGGGGCGAACCCTTGGAA
>NZ_SMKM01000201.1 GCF_004348665.1 Actinomadura sp. GC306
CTCCTGACCCACATCCTCACCACCCACGCCCACGCCATCCCCGCCTCCGACTAGCCCGGCGCCCGGCAACGTCCACCGCCTCGCCACTTCGTGGTGCCGTCGGCTCAGCCCTCCGCGGGCTGGTAGCCGGAGGCTTGGAGGGTGAAGAGGTGGGCGTAGAGGCCGTTTGCGGCCATCAGGGCTTCGTGGGGGCCCTGTTCGGCCACCTGGCCGTTGGACAGGACGACGATCGTGTCCGCGTCTCGGACGGTGCTGAGGCGGTGGGAGATGTGCAGGCCCGCGCGGCCGGCGCGGTGCTCGCGGAGCAGGCGGTGCAGTTCGGCCTCGGCCTCGGCGTCCAGGCCGGCGCTCGGCTCGTCGAGGATCAGCAGGTCGGTGCGGTCGCGCAGGAGGGCGCGGGCGAGCGCGACGCGCTGCCACTGGCCGCCGGAGAGCAGCACCCCGGTGCCCGGGTCGTCGTAGGCGGACGTGTCGAAGGCGCGGGAGAGCATCGTGTCGTAGCCGCGCGGCAGGGCGGCGAGGGCGTCGTGGATGCCGGCGCGGCGGGCGGCGGCCTCGATGCGGTCCCGGTCGTCGAGCGCGGCGGGGTCGCCGAGGCCGATGTTGTCGGCGGCGGTGAGGTCGTAGCAGACGTAGTCCTGGAAGATCCCGCCGATGCGGTGGCGCAGTTCCTCGACCGGGAGTTCGCGCAGGTCGACGCCGTCCCACAGCACCGCGCCCCGGGTCGGGTCGTAGAAGCGGCACAGCAGCTTGACCAGCGTGCTCTTGCCCGCGCCGTTGGCCCCGACCAGGGCGGCCGTCCCGCCTGCGGGGATCGTCAGTGACACGCCTTGCAGCACCCACGGCAGGTCGTCGCCGTAGCGGAACCAGACGTCCCGCAGCTCGACGCCCTCGCGGAGCGGCCGGACGGTCCGGGGACGGCCGCGCGGGAGCGCCAGGTCGGGTTCGGCCTCGACGACGTGGCGGTAGTGGTCGAACAGCAGCATCGCCTCGTGGGTGCGGCCCGCGCTGCTTATGAGGATGGCCAGGCCGTCTTGGACGCCCGCGACCGCCGCGACGAACATCGCCACGTCACCTATGGTCAGGCGGCCGTTGCGCGCGGCGTCCACCGCCCATACCAGGCCCGCTCCGGCGACTACCGCGCTCAGCGCGCCGTGCAGGCCCTGGACGAGCAGTTCCCGGCGGTCCATCCGGCGGCGCTGGGCGTTGATCCAGCGCAGCTCCGCCAGCATCCGCGCGCCGAACAGCCCGCCCAGCCCGTACAGGCGGACCTCCTTGGCGGCGCTGGTGCTGTTCAGCAGTTGGGCGTAGAAGAACTCGCGCCGGGTCGCGTGCCCGAGCCGTCCGTGGACGCGGGCGCGGTAGCGGCTCAGCCGGATCTGCCCGTGCAGCGCCACCAGCCCCGCGAGCCCGACGGGCAGCAGCATCCAGGCGTTCAGGACGGCGAGGGTGCCGAGGAACCCGCCGAGCATGAGCGTGCCCTGGAGGCCCGCGAGCGTCCCGCCGACGACCTCGGAAGGCCCGGACGATCCGGTCTCCCCGGCGAGGGCGAGCCGGTCCTGGAAGCGCGGGTTCTCCAGGTGCCGCAGGCCGGGCAGGCGCGCCACCGCCGTGTAGAGGCGCCGGCGGCACAGCAGGTCGATGGCCCGCTGCAGTTCCGCCTCCACATAGGGGATCGCGTGCGGCAGCACCGCCGCCGCCACCCCCGTCAGGGCTAGCAGCAGGACGGGCACCAGCAGCGGGCGCCCCGGCTCGGCCAGCCCGTCCAGGACGGTCTTGGTCAGCCAGGCCAGTGCCACCGGGACCGCGCTCGCCGCGACGGTCAGCACGAGGCGGAGCAGCAGCCGCGCCCGCCCGGACGACCAGGCCAGCTCCGCCACCGCCCGCAGCGAGCCCGCCGCGTACCGCGGCCGCTCCTCGTTCACGCGGGTCCCCGGCTCACGCGGGCGCGTCGCCCGCGAGCGGGATCTGCTCGGCGAGCGCGTAGCTCGCGACCAGCACGTCCCCGGCCAGGACGCCGAACGCCGGTAGCGCGCCGACGCCGAACGCCTGGACGAGCGGGCCGCCCTCCTCGTCCTCGGTCAGCACCCGCGCGACCGGTGCCAGCTCGGCGCACAGCTCGTCGCGTCCCGGGCCCTTGCCCAGGACGATCGCCAGGACGCCGTCCCGGCCGCCGGGGGCCGCGTCCGCGCGGGCGAGGAAGTCCGGCAGGCTCTGCTCGCACGACTGGCATCCGGGCGCCATGAACGCGACCAGGGTGGTTTCCGGCAGCGCGGCCCTGGAGACCGGCTCGCCGTCCACGGTCGCGACGGAGAAGTCCCCGACCCGCTCGCCGGGCGCGATCTCCAGCGGCGGGGGATAGCCGCGCTGGGCGGGGGCCCGGCCCGGTTCGGCCAGCAGCCGGGCCTGCTCGTTGAGCCGCCTGATCACCGCGAGCGTTAGCGCGATGTTGAGCAGGCACAGCACGCCGACGACCATGATCGCGGCCGTGCACACCGTCATGGGGCCTCCTCGCCGGTGGCGGGCAGGGGCCGGACGAGATCAATGATCTCCTCCAGCTCGATCAGCAGCAGCGCGGCCGCCGCCCCGGCGACCGCGGCGAGCACCGCCGCCGCGTCGAACGGCGGCGGCCCGTCCCCGGCCACCGAGGTCGGCAGGCCGGTGACCGCGGCGGCCAGCAGCGCCAGGTTCCGCGCGATGTGCGGGGGGCCGGGCGGCCGGCGGCCGGCACCGAAGCACCGGCACGGTATGCGCACCCGGCGGCGGATCATCGACGCCACCGCCGCGGTGAACACGGCCAGCAGCACGGCGGCGGCCACGAACCCGGCCGGGACGAGCGGCGGGAACAGCAGCGCCGCGGCGACGGCGCCCTCGGCGGCGACCGCTCCGGCCGCGGCCGGGCCGGCGAGCGGCGCCGGGACGCGCAGGGCGCCGGACAGCCAGCGCCGGAAGTCCGCGAAGGCCGCCCGGCCGGCGGCCTTCGCGGCGCAGGAGCGGGCGAACGCGACCGCGATGACCGCCTGGCAGCCGATCGTCAGGTACGGCATCGCCCCGGCCACGCCGCCCGCTCCCTTCTCCGATGCACTCAGTACCCGACCTGCACCGCGTCCCCGCGCCGGAACGGCCCGCCCCGCTCCAGCAGGCCGGCCATCTCGGCGGCGAGCGGCAGGTCCAGGTCATGCTCCATCCACATGAACTGGCCGGCCGGGTTGACCTCCAGGAACACGTGCTCGCCCTCGGGCGTGACGATGAAGTCGACCGCGGCGTACACCGCGTTCAGCTCCGCGAGCAGCGCCTGGGTCCGCTTGACGACCTCCTCCGGCAGCGGGTGGTACTCGCCGTAGGGCAGGACGGCGACCTCGCCCGCCTCGCCCCGCCAGTCCACCCTGGTGGAATCCATCTCCTGCGAATTGATCGTCACCGGGAAGTAGGTGTCCCCGATGACGGTGAGCCGGACCTCGTACGCCTTCTCGATGTACTCCTGGAACATGCACATCGTGTGGCCCACGCGGTCGAGGTTCTCCTTGATCTCGTCCCCGACGAGCGCGGTGAGGAGCCCGCCCGGGAACGCGCCCGGGTAGTGGATCACCCCGCCGATCTGCGACTTGTAGACGATCGGGACGCCGGCCCGGTCCACCAGGTCGGCGACCTCCTGCGGATCGTTGGTGAGCAGCGTCCGCGGGACGCGGAACCCGAGCCGCTTGGCCAGCTCCAGCTGGTACGGCTTGAGCTCCCCGATCGCGTCGATGTCCGGCCGGTTGACCCAGAGGCAGTCGGTCGCGCGCAGGATGCCGCCGATGGCCTGCATCGCCTCCTTGCGCGCGAACACCCGCTCCGGTTCCGGCATGTCCGGCCCGAAGTCGAAGGCGGTCGGGCGGCGGTACCACACGCCCGAGAGCCGGTCGAGGTCCAGCTCCCGGTCGTTGTGGCGCAGTATCCGCCGGCCGCCGTCGCCGAAGTCCGAGGTGGTGAACGTCAGCCGGCGCGGGAAGTAGCTCAGGTCCACGCGCACGACCTCGGTGCCCCGTTCGGACAGGGTCGTGATGACCGGATCGACCGTGGGGTCGAACTCCTGGGTCAGGATGAGGACCCGGGGATCGGATGCCGTCATCGGGTCAGGCGCACGTGTCGTCCCGGCAGCGGTCCGACCCCGCATAGCAGCTGGTGTTGGTGTAGGTGGCGATGCCCGCGGTGGGCATGCCGGGGGGCGCGACCCACGTCTGGGTCTTCTCGTCGTAGTGGCCGGGCATCCGGGCGGCGGTCTGGCCCTCCCAGTCGGTCGAGTAGAGGTAGGCGAGCGGCTGCAGGCGCGGGTCGGCCGGCTGCTGCGGCTCGACGTGCACCCCTTCGAGGAACGAGAGCGCGGTGTGCAGCGGCTCCCGGGTCAGGGTGTCGGACATGGACTGACCTCCTTCGTCACCGCGTGCGCGGCGACCTTCGGCCTCCCGTCGCGGCGCGGATGCCGCGACGGAGCTCAAGGGGCGGGACGCGCCGCCGGAATCGTGCGCTCAGGGCGGCACCGCGTCGGACGGCTCGGTGATGCCGGGTATGCCGGTCACCTCCCCGGAGAACCGCCAGACGAGGCCGGCCTCGTCGTAGTGGCCGGCCGTGAAGGCGAGGTCGTGCTCGGGCTCCCCCTCGGAGACCACCTCGTACAGGTAGGCGAGCGGCGTGCCGCGGGCCTGCCTGCGGTGCGCACGGACGTCCGCCGGGACGGCCCGCACCACCATCGAGCCCTCCTGGATCTCCGGGCGGTCGAAGCGGAGGAACGCCGGGCCGCCCGGCAGCGGGTGCTCGTCGTGCGCTCCCGCGCGGGGGTCCCCGGGACCTGGGCCTTCGATCACGGACGCATCGTGACCGATGACCGCTCTCAGTCCGCTCTCAGTCCGCTCTCACCCGGTGCGCGGCGCCGATCCGGCGGCGGGCGCGGTGCTCGCGCACGGCCTTCGCGAGCCGTTCGCCGAGGTCGTGGAAGCCCTGCGCCGCGGCCTGCTCGGCGACCGTCGCGAGCGCCTCGTCCTCCGCCTCGAACCAGGCCGCCGCCCAGGACGCGGCGGGCTCGCGGGCGGCCAGCTCGGCGCGGTGCAGCCAGCCGCCGTACGCGCTGCGCAGCGCGGCCTCCCGCGTCCCGGGCCGTTCGGCGGCCAGCGCCAGTTCCCGCGCGAACAGCGCGAGCAGGGCGGGCAGGCCGTAGCGAACCTGGCCCGCCGCGTCCTCGCCCAGCGGGTCCAGCAGCGCGGCGTCCGCCAGCGCCTCCAGGTGGGCGCGCGCCGCGTCGGGGCCGGTGCCGAGGGCCGCGGAGGCGGCCCACTCCGGGAAGGTCGCCGTGCGCAGCAGCCCCAGCAGCCGGAACGCGCGCCGGTGCGCGGGAGCGAGGTCCCGGTAGTTCTCCCGCAGCCGGGGCCGCACCGCGATGCCGCGGACGGCCAGCTCGTCCATCCGGCGGTGCTCCGGCCGCAGCCGCTCGGCGAGCCGGGCCGGGCTCGCCCCCGGCCGCCGCGCGAGCCGCAGCCCGGCGACGCGCACCGCCAGCGGCAGCCGGCCGCACATCCGGACGATCTCCGCCGCGGCCGGATCGGCGGTCACGGCGTCCCGTCCGGCGGCGCGGCCGAGGAGGGTGAGGGCGTCGGCGGCGGGCAGCGCGTCCAGCCGGAGCGTGCGCGCGCCGGCCGGCCCGGCGAGCGGCGCGCGGGCGGTGACCAGCACCGCGCAGCCGGGCGTCCCGGGGATGAGGGGGTGCAGCTGCGCGTCGTCCATGGCGTCGTCCAGGAGCAGCAAGAGGCGGCGCCCGGCGGCGCGCGAGCGGAACAGCGACGCCCGCTCGTGCAGGGAGCGCGGGATACGGCCGTCGTCCACGCCCAGCGCCCGCAGGAAGGCCGCCAGCACCTCCGCGGGGTCGGCCGGGCGGGAACCGGGGCCGCGCAGCACCGCGTAGAGCTGCCCGTGCTCGAACCGCGGCGCGGCGCGGTGGGCCGCCTGGACGGCCAGCGCCGTCTTGCCGACGCCGGCCGTCCCGTAGACGACCAGGAGCAGCGGCCCGCTGCGGTCGCCGCCGGACAGGAGCGGGGCGCACAGCACCGCGAGCTCGTCCCGGCGGCCGGCGAAATCGCAGATCGCCGCCGGGAGCTGGTGCGGCACCGGGACGGGCTCGCCGTGTCCGTCCAGCGCGGCGGCGTGCGCCTCCAGCACCTCGCGGGACGGCGGCACGCCCAGCTCGTCGGCCAGCCGCCGCCGCACCCGCTCGACCTGGCGGAGCGCCGCCGCGTTCCGGCCGCACGCCGTCAGCAGCCGGATGAGCCGCGCCTGCAGCGGCTCGTCGTAGGGGGCGCCGGCGGCGGCGTCCTCCACCAGCGCGAGCGCGGTGCCCGGCCGGCCGAGCCGGAGCGCCAGGTCGGCCAGCGCGCCCGCGCAGTCGATCCGCGCCTGCTCGACCTCCCGCACGGCCGGGTCGGCGGCGACGGGCTCCGGGTGCCCGCCGAGGACCGGCCCGCGCCACTCCCGGAGCGCACCGGCCAGCAGGGCGATGGAGCGTTCCGGATCGTCGGTGCGGGCGTGCGCGGCGACCCGGGCGCGGAACCGGGCGATGTCGACCGACCCGGCCGGCACCGCGAGCCGGTAGCCCGATCCCGCGTGCTCCAGCAGGGCGTCCGGCCCCACGGCGGTGCGCAGCCATGTCCGGAGCCGGGTGGCGGCGCATTGGAGGGCGCGGCGGCTGCCCCGGTCCGCGCCCCAGGCGAGCGTCAGCAGCCGGTCCTCGCCGACGACGTCTCCCGGGGTGAGCAGGAGCGCGCTCAGCAGGGCGCGGACGCTCGGGCCCGGCAGCGGCACGAGGCGCCCGCGGGAGCGCACCACGAGCTCCCCGAGAACGAGGAACTCCGGGCCGTCGGAGTCTCCGGTCGGAAGGTCGTCGGCGGGGTCGGCCATCGACACGCCCTTCGTCGTCCCGATCAAGATCAACGTTGGTGCGGCCGGCAACGGGAAGGCGGGGACGGCCGGAACCGCCCCCGCCTCACCGCGGCCCCGGCTACCGGGCGAACGCCTGGAACTCGGCGGCGCGGACGAGACCGGCCCACCGGGCGGCGGTGCCGCAGTCGGTGTCGGACCGCGGGTCGTTGTCCTGCTCACCCGCGTACGCCGGGGCGCCGGTGCATTGGCTGGAGACGACCTGCAGCCGCAGGTGCGTCGCCTTCACGTCCCTCAGGTCGAACGACCGGAGGTTGATGTCGGGCGCCGTCGGCCGCGGCCGGTCCGCCGGGAACGCGTCGGACGGGCTGGTGTAGACGGTGCGGTACGCCCCGTCGTCCGCGCAGTCGGCCCGGGTGGCGTCGCAGGCCAGCACCTTGAACGCCCGCAGCGCCGTGAACCGGTTCTGGGCGGTGTTCGCGCCCTCCGGGTCACCGGCCACCGTCGGCCGCAGCATCGCGCTGACCTGGACCCGGCCGACCTTGACCGGGCGGTCGCCCGCCAGGTCGACGGTCACCTGGCGGTCCGCGACCGGGGCCTCGACCGACTGCCAGTTGGTCGCCTCGGTCTCGTCCAGCAGGGCCCCGTGGGACTGGCCGTCACCGGCGGCGGCCGCGCCGTTGGCGCTCGCGGCGAGGTTGCGGTCCATCGTCACCGGCAGGGACCGCTGCCGGCTGCCGATCGTCGCGGTGAACTTCTTGTGCCCGAAGCCTGCGCCCACCGCCACGAAGGAGTAGCGGCCGGGGACGATGTCGAACGTGGCCCCGAGCGGCGTCGCCGGGTCGGTGTCGGCCACCGGGACGGAGCGGGCCTCGTAGTCGCCCACGTAGAGCCGGACGGCCTCGTCCTTCGCGTCACCCCGCGGCTTGAGCGTGACGCGGGCGTTCCGCGACACCGGGGACGCGAAGCTCGGCACCGGGTCGGCGTCGCCCGGCCCGTCGCTGGACGCCGCCTCCCCGAGCCCGTGCTCGGCGAACACCTTCCACATCAGCTCGTGGTTCTTCCCGCCGAACCGGATGGTGTCCGCGGCGAGCAGCGCGTCGCGGTGGTCGACGAAGCTGACCGCGCCGCTCGCCATCAGCAGCAGCGCGTCGAACGACAGCTGCGCCCACCGCCGGTTGCCCGGGCACTTGGCGACCTCGACCTCGCCGTCGGCGCACTTGCGCTGCAGCGAGCGGCTGCCGTGGCCGTACCGCTTGACGAACGCCTCGCGCAGGTCGAACTGGGTGGCGCTCCAGATCTCGCCGTCCGCGTGGACCTGCGGGCCGACGAGGTCGTAGCCGATGCCGCTGTAGTTGAGCGGGCTGCGGCTCATGTCGTAGTTGCGGATCCCGGCGTTCGGCTCGCCCGTGACGTAGGCGCCGATGACGTTGGGCGTCCGGCCGGGCGGGCGGAACCCGTACTCGCTGAGGTACTCCATGGCGAGCAGGTCGGAGGTGCTCTCGTTCATCGCCCCGGCCTGCGGGCCGCTCCACCCGGCGTCCGGGCCGGCGACCATGCGGCCGGAGATGGCGTGGGAGTACTCGTGCCCGATGACGGTCATGTCGAAGTCGCCGTCCACGCACGGCGAGTAGAACGCGCCCGCGATCGGCTGCCACAGGTACATGTTGGTGATCGGGGCGATGCCGTCGGGGAAGGTGATCTGGTTCGCGTTGTCGCGGATGCTCGGGAACCTCGCCCCGGCCTGCGCGTTGCCCTGCTCGGGGTCGCCGCCGAGGCCGCCGCGGTCGCCGTTGTCGACCTGCATGTTCCACGCCGACTCGGTGAAGCCGAGCCGGTAGGACCAGTCGTGCATGCGGTTGTGCTGGACGAACAGGTTGGAGATCGCCGCCTCCAGGTCGGCCTCCTGCGGGCTGTCCAGCGTCGCCGGGTCGCACTTGCTCCGGTACCACTGGTTGCCCCAGCGGTAGGTGTACGCGCGGTCCGGGCGGGGGGCGTTGGTGCGGGTCCCGACGGTGAACGGGTCGTCGCTCGCGCGGTTGTCGTACGTGCGGGCCGCGTTCCCCAAGCTGGTGTGGGTCGGCTCCCCGGTGGCCGGGTCGACGTCCCAGGCGTTCCCGTTCGACGGGTCGCCGCCGACGACGAAGCCGCATCCGGGCTCCGGCGTGTAGCACCACGTCCGCCGGGTGTCGCGGGACGAGTAGTCGCCGGGCGGCGCGGCCGGGAACACCGACCAGTGCGGGTCGTCGCTGTCGTGGTCGACGAGGTTCTCCCGGATGAGCACCGCGCCGGACCGGGCGTCGACGTGGGACGTGACGGCCTTCGGCTCCGCGTCCGAGGTGTCCATCAGCGTGACCTGGTAGGCGCTGCGGACGCCGTCGGCGGTCGGCACCGCGACGAGCCGGACCCGGCGGGTGCCGGCGTCCGAGACCGTGATGCCCGCGTCCCGGCCGGCCGCGGCGACCGCGTCCCGCTCGGAGATCGTGGCGGGCGGCGGGGCGCCGCCGTCCCGGGACAGGGTCGAGGTGACCGAGACGACCTCGTCGCCGCGCACGCCGACCGCGACGAGCCCGTCGTGGCCGGCGGGCAGGTCGCCGAAGCGCTGGCGCAGCAGCACGGCGGCGCCGTCGCCGATCGGGTTGACCGCGACCTTCTCCAGCGCGGTGACGGCCGCCGCGTCCAGGCCGAACAGGTCCCGGTTGCCGGCCAGGTAGGCGCGCGCCGCCTTCTCCGGGCCGCCGGGCAGGCCGCCCGCGAGGGGGCCGGAACCGGTCACCGAGGCCGGGGTGCCGAGCCGGTTCCACCGGACGGTCACGTCGCGGGCGGCGCTCTTCTGGCGGGTGGTGGGGGCGAGCGCGCCGCCGCGCGCGTCCCGGTCGGCGAGCTCGGTGTGCTCGCCCGGTGGTTCGGGGCGGGGGGAGGATCGTTCGGCCTGGGCCGGGGTCGCCAGCCCGATGGTCAGGAGAGTTCCAGTGACCGCCATGGCTGTCGCGGCGGTCCAGCGGGTCCTGGGCACCATTGCCTCCTGGGGGACGGGCGGGTGGCCCGTGGAGGGTCGGCCGGTCGATCATCCGGCCGCTCAAGAGACAAGCAGCGCCCCAGTACCCCAACTATGGCGAATAGCCACACTAACCCCGTATGGCTGCAAGTCGGGGTTCGCCGTTGACAGCGGCTGTTTCGCATGGTTGCCGAGCCCAGGGGGACGGAAAAGGGCGATCACCGCGTGATCAATGGAAGATTCCGGGAAAGAGCCGACCGGTTCCGTGCGGGTGGTCGCGGGGCCGGTCGTTGCCGGAGCGTGATTACGTGACTACGGCAAGCACTAGACTCTGACGGCCCGGTCAGGCGAGCGGTCATTAGACGTAGAACGTGTTCTTATACCCGTCGCAGTAAGCAAGTTGTTCCTTGCGTGCAGTGATCATCAGAATAACCATGGCGCTACGTGCTGAGAATCTCACGATTCGGAAGGTGGTGTCCGGACCCGCTGTTGCGCAGTGCCCCCGACCTCGGAATGCTCTCGATCGACCGCACTGATCGACTTCCCCCTTGCACTAGTACGGCCGACCCGTGAAAGCGGACACCATGACGGATGGTTTGCTGTCCCTGTCGACGGACGAGTTCATCACCGGCATCGACGAGGCCGCGTCGAGATTCGACGCGGCGGCCTACCCCCAGCAGTACCTCCCCGCCGAGGACTGGGCGCGCCTGGTCAAGGCCGGGGTGCTGCTCCCGACCCTGCCGTCCCGGTACGGCGGCCGGGACAGCCACGTCGAGATGTGCCGGGCCGTCGAGACCGCCGCCGAGTGGAACCTGGCGCTCGGCGTGTACGTGATCGTCAACACCGCGTTAGCGCTCCTGCCGGTCGTGAAATGGGCCGGCGAAGAGGCCAAGGCGGAGATGCTGCCGCAGTTCAGCGGCGGCGAGCCGCTGCTGGCCGGGCTCGCCGCCACCGAACCGGGCGCCGGGTCGGCCCTGTCCGCCATGACGACCGTCTTCGAGGAGGTCGAGGGCGGCTACCGGATCCGCGGCCGCAAGCACTGGCAGGCGCTCAGCTCCTCCGCGCACTGGTGGCTGGTCGTCGCGAAGCACGCGCACCGCCGCGAGTACGGGTACTTCATCGTCCGGCGCGACGAGGGGTTCCGGACCGTCCAGCTCTACGAGGCGCTCGGCCTGAAGCTGCTCGACTACGGCGTCAACGACATCGACGTGACCGTTCCGCGGCACCGCCGGATCGACGCCGAGGAAATGGGCATGACCTCGGCCGACCTCTTCCTGGCCTCCCGGTCGCTGCTCGCGGCGGCGGGGGCCGGATTCCTGCGGCGCATCAGCCGCGAGGCGCACGCGTACGCGGACGGCCGCCGCATCGGGCGGAAGCGGCAGTCGAGAATCGGTTTCGTCCGCTACCGGCTCGCCGCCATCGACGCGTCCGCCACCATCTGCGAGGCGCTCAGCCATTACCTGCAGACGGAATTGGACATCAAGGGCGACATGGCCCCCGCGTTCCCGGCCGTCCAGGCCCTCAAGACCGTCGCCACGGAGCGGATCGTCAGCGCGGCGCAGAACTACCAGCAGCTGACCGGCGGGGAGGGGTACCGCTGCGGGGCGCCCGGCAACATCGCCGGCCAGGCGTTCCTCGACTCGCGGGTCTTCACCGTCTTCGACGGCAACAACGACATGCTCAGCCAGCAACTCGCCGCGCACTGCCTGACCCGGCGCGGCGGCCGGCCCCTCAGCGAGTTCCTGGCCGACTGGCCGCTCACGGCGCCCGCCGTCGACACGATCAAGACGGACCTGGGCTTCCTCGACGGCCCCCTGGACCAGACGCACCAGGTCCTCGCGGGCCGCGCCATCGGCTACCTCTTCGCGGTGACGCGGCTCCTCGCGTGGGCCGAGGAGACCGGCGCCGACCCCGGGCGGCTCTGGCCGGCCGTCGAGTTCCTCAAGCACGACATCGCCGGCGTCGCCGCCGAGTTCCGGCTGATGGCCACCGGCATCCTCGGCGACGAGGACGCGGCGGAGCCGGTCGGCGCCGGGGCGGGCCGCTCGTCCGCCGGACCGGCCTGACCGGACGGGGCTGACCGGACGGGGCTGACCGGACGGGGTTGACCATACGGAGCTGACGGGGCGGGGCCGGGCCCCGCCCCGCCGCCGGTCAGCCCGGCAGGCCCTCGCGGAGGTTGATCCGGGCCGCCAGGTCGGCCGCCTTCCCCTTCATGAGGTCCAGGCCGGCCTTGCCCCACGGGCGCGGTTCGCTGTCCACGACGCAGACCGTGCCGAGGACCGTGCCCGTGCGGTCGATCAGCGGAGCGCCGGCGTAGCTGCGGACCATGAGCTTGTCGACGATGGGGTTGCCCGCGAACCGCGGGTAGTCGAGGACGTCGTCCAGGATCAGCGCCTTGCGCCGCACGACGACGTGCGGGCAGTAGCCGGCGTTGAGGGGGATCCGCGTGTCCAGGACCCCCTCCACGAGTTCGGCGGCGGCCGGCGGGGTGAAGGCGCCGGCGACGAACTGGTCCTCGCCGATGAGGTTCACGAACGCCACCGGCGCGGCCGGAAGGCCGGTGAGCCGCTGCGCCTCCGCCGCGAGCTCGCGGGCGAACGCGTCGAACTCGGTTTCCCGCGCCTGCCCGAGCCCGAGGTCGCGCAGCCGCGCCGCCCGCCGGGGCGCCTCGGTGTCGGGCGGCAGCAGAGGCCGGTCGTAGAGCTCCGGTGCCTGGTCGCTGAACTGGTGTGTCACGGGGACCTCCGGGTGTGGGCGGGTGTGCGGGGG
>NZ_SMKM01000202.1 GCF_004348665.1 Actinomadura sp. GC306
GGTCAGGAGTCGGCGAGTTCCTTGATCGCCCGCAGGGTGGGCTCGTCCCGCACGCCGGCGATCAGCAGGGTGGTGACCGGGCTGTCGCGCCAGAGCTGCAGCCGCTCCTTGATCCGCCCGATCGGGCCGAGCAGGGAGATCGAGTCGGCCAGCTCGTCCGGCACGGCCTTGATCGCCTCGTCGCGGCGGCCGGCGAGGAAGAGGTCCTGGACGCGCGCCGCCTCCTCGGCGTAGCCGAGCCGGCCGATCAGGTCGAGGTGGAAGTTGCGGTCGCGGGCGCCCATCCCGCCGATGTAGAACGCGAGCGGGACCTTGGCGAACTGGAGCGCGGACTCCAGGTCGTCGGTGACGATCGTGGTGACGGTCGCGGCGATCTCGAAGTCGTCCGGGCGGCCCGCGAGCGACGCGCCGAACACCGTGTCGATCTGCCGCGGGTCGACGAACAGCGGCAGCCAGCCCTGCGCGATCTCGGCGGACAGCGCGACGTTCTTCGGGCCCTCGGCGCCCAGGTAGACGGGGATCTCCGGGCGGACCGGGTGGACGATCGACTTCAGCGGCTTGCCGAGCTCCGCGCCGCCCGGGTACGGCAGCGGGTAGTGCGGGCCCTCGCTGGTCACCGGGGCGTCGCGGCGCCACACCTGCCGGACGATGTCGAGGTACTCGCGGGTGCGGGCGAGCGGCTTGGGGAACGGCTGCCCGTACCAGCCCTCGACGACCTGCGGGCCGGACGCGCCGACCCCGAGGATCAGCCGCCCGCCGGACAGCGCGTCCAGCGTCAGCGCGTGCATCGCGGTCGCCGCGGGGGTCCGCGCCGAGAGCTGGACGACCGCGGTACCGAGCTTGATCCGGGAGGTGCGGGCCGCGTACCAGGTCAGCGGGGTGAAGGCGTCCGAGCCGTACGCCTCGGCGGTGAACACCGAGTCGTAGCCGCACCGCTCGGCGGCCAGCACCGTCTCGGTCTGGTCGTCCACCTCGCGCTGCCAGTAGCCGACGTTGATGCCGAGCTTGAGTTCCGCGGTCACGTAGCACCCTCCGGTTGTCGACGCACCGCGATACTAGAACAGGTTCTATTTTCCCGGAAGGGCCGGGGGGTGCGGCGTGGCCGCCGCGACCCCCGGCCGCTCACCGCTAACTCTCCTTGAGAGCGCTCACCAGGTTCCGCCAGGCGGCCGGCGTCAGCACCAGCGCCGGTCCGGCGGGGTCCTTGGAGTCGCGCACCGCGCGCAGGTCGGCGGACAGTGGCGCCACCTCGACGCACTGGTCGCCGCTCCCGCTGTGGGAGGACGTGCGCCAGGGGGCGTCGGTCAGTTCGCGCTGCAGGTTGGTCACAGGCTGCTCCTTGCTGCCTCGGCGATGAGGTGCGCGGAATCCTCGGGGGACAGGGCCGCCTCCTCGATCCGCTGGAAGCGATCCCTGTGCTTTGCTATTGCCTCGGCGCTCTCAAGGTAAACGTCGCCCATGGTCCCCTCTACGTAGGCGATATCGGGGTCCGCGAGCTCTGGAAACGACAATATGGTGAATCGCCCATCAAGGCCCGCATGCTCCTGCGCCGCATACGGAAGTACCTGTATCGACACCGTTGGGCGGGTTTTCGCGACGGTCGCGAGCGCGTCCAGTTGCGCGCGCATCACCTTCCCGCCGCCGATCGGCCGGTGCAGGACCGCCTCGTCGAAGATCACCTGCAGCCGCGGCGCGTTCTCCCGGTCGAGGAGCGACTGCCGGATCTTGCGGGCGGAGATCCGGCGCTCGATGTCCTCCTGGGCGGGCAGCAGCCGGCCGGCCGTGATCACTGCGCGCGAGTAGTCCTCGGTCTGCAGCAGCCCGTGCACGAGCTGGGGGTCCCACGTGCGGATGTGCGACGCCTCGTCCTCCAGGGCGACGTAGCTGCCGGTGAAGACGTCCTGGTAGGCGGTCCACCAGCCGCGCTGGCCGGCATGCCGGGCGAGGGTGATGAGCGCGTCGCGGTCCGGGCTCGGCACGCCGTAGAGGTCGAGGATGTCGGCGATGTCACCCGGCTTCGGGCGGGTCTGGCTCGTTTCGAGGCGGGAGACGGTGGCTCGCGACCAGCCGAGCCGGTCGGCCACCTCCTGCAGGGTCAGGCCCTGCTCATCGCGGAGCTTGCGGAGCTCCCGCGCCAGGCGACGGCCACGAACGGTGGGGCGGTAGGTCATGGGAGTGGAGTCTTACCACTCTCGGCGCCCGCCACAACGCGAATGACGAACCCGGCGGAAAGGCTGAAGCAATTGTGTGAAGACACTTGCGATCGTGAGATTCTCAAGACACGCTGTGTTCTGTGACGGGTCGCGGACTCTGCGTAATGTGCAGGGCCGGTCGCGTCAGGCACGCCGACCGTGGGAGGAACCCCCGTGCAGAGCACGCCAGCCGATCTCACGCCCCAGACCACGGCGGACGCGGTGGCCGCCACCACCGGGGACGCCGCCACCGGGGACGCCCGCGCCCCGGCGGGCCCCATGCCGGGCTGGGTGTGGGCCCTGCCCGGCGGGCCGGGATGCGCGAGCCACGCCCGCGCCGTCCTGCGCGACGCGCTCGCCTCGCTGGGCGTGCCGCGCGACGTGATCGCCGACGCGCAGCTCATGGTGAGCGAGCTCGCGACCAACGCGCACCAGCACGCCGGCGAGTACGGCCCCCACGAGCTGTGGCTGTACGTGGCGGGCGGCCCCGCCGACGAGGCGGGCGAGGTGCGCTGCGCCGTCTTCGACACGCACGCCGACGCGGCCCTGCCCGGCTACTCGTGGACGTCCGGCGACTGCGGGCGCGGGCTCAGCATCGTCCGCGAGCTGTCGGGGGAGCGGTGGGGCATGCGGCGGACGGTGTCGCGGCTGGGGCCGCCCGTCCGCGGCAAGGCCGTCTGGTTCGCCGTTCCCGGCGCCACGGCGGTTCTTTCCTAGCCTTATCCCCGGCCTTGTCGCCCGGCCTGCCGCCCGGCCGGATTTCGCCGGGGCGGCCCGGCTCATTTCCGGGGCGGTCCCTAATTCCGGGCGGATTCCTTTTCCAGCGCAGGACCAATGTCGCTCACCAGGGAGAGCAGGGACCGCGCGAGGAGCGTGTGCACCTGCTCGCGGTCGAGCGTCTCCTCCTGGAGCCACTGCCGGGTCGCCGCGTCGACCAGCCCCGAATAGGTGCGCAGGACGGCGCGCAGGGTCTCGGACGGCTCCGGCACCCGCAGCACCGCGAGCATGTGCTCGACCGCCTCGTCGCGGAACCGGTTGACGATCCGCAGCAGCTCCGGGTCCTGCCCGAACCCCTCGGCGTCCAGCGCCGCGAACCACGTCGTCGCGTTGCGCTCCGCCGTGTCGAGGAACAGGTTCACGCACAGCTCGACCGCCTCGGGCAGCGTGCGCCGGTCGTCCACCGGCGGCACCTGCAGCGCGGCCGACGCCGTCAGCCCCTGGACGACCTTGAGGAACAGCTCCCGCTTCGTCCCGAAGTAGTAGTGGATCAGGCCCCGCTGGACCCCGGTCTCGCGGGCGATCGCCGCGGTGGAGACCTCGGCGTAGGGGAGTTCGGTGAACATCCGCCGGGCGACGTTCAGGATCTGGGCGCGCCGCTCATCCGGGGCCAGGCGCTGGTAGCTCACCGTCGACACCCTATGCTGTTCGGCCGTGCTCACCGGAAGGGGCCGCGTATACACCGGCGCGGACACCGGCGTGGGGCAGTGGGCCGGATCCGGTCCGGTGGGGTTCGTGCGGGGCGGGTGCGTTACGTCCTACCTTCATTTGCATTGGGGCGAATCGTCCCGGGCCGCGAGCAGGTTCGCCGACGCCTGCGGAGGGGAGCGCGCGTGAACGCCTTCGAGAAGAGCGTCCGCCTTGAGGGCGAGCGGCTCGTGCTGCGCCCGTTCGGCCTCGACGACGCCCCCGGGCTGATCGCGGCGATCCGCGAGAAGGAGGACTTCCTCCCGCCCAACTTCCCGGGCGTGCTGGAGGCCGAGCCCATCGCCTGGTTCCTGCGGGAGGGCGTCCACAAGGTGCAGCGCTTCGGCCTGGGCATCCACCTGGCCGCGACGGACCGCGCCACCGGCGGCCTGCTCGGCACCATCGGGCTGTTCAAGGTCAGCTGGGACCACCTGACGAGCGAGGTCGGCTACGGGATGCGGCGGGACGTGCGGGGGCGCGGCTACGCCACCGAGGCCCTGTCCCTGGTCACCGAATGGGCGCTGCGCGAGTGCGGGCTGTTCCGCGTCGAGCTGCGCGCCATGGTCACCAACCACGCCTCCGTCCGCGTCGCCGAGAAGGCCGGGTACACCCGCGAGGGCATCGCACGCGGCGCCGAGCGCGACGCCGCCGGAGTCAACCAGGACATGATCGTCTTCAGCCGGATCGCGACCGATCCGCGGCCGGGATCGGCGGCGTCCGGCGTGCCGTGGCGGCGCTCCGGCGGCGTCTCCGCAAGGCTCGTCACCCAGGACGAGGAGGGACGGCCCCAGTGACCGCTGATGATCGAACGCTCGTGATGTACGGGGACGGCGCGCGGGACGCGGCCCGGCGGATGATGCCGAAGCCGCCGGACGCGTGCTTCGCCCCGGTCGGCGCCGCAGCGCTGCGCGCGGCGGTCAAGGACGGGCTTGAGCAGGTCGTCCTGGTCGCCGGCGTGGCCGAGCAGGTCGCGTTCCTCGACGACCCCGGGGCCCTCGAATCGATCACCCTCGACATGGACGGCGGAGCCGCCCTCGCCGCCGAGGTGGCCGGGGCGGCGACGCCCCGGGACGCCTACGAACTCTGGGAGGCCGCCGGAAAGCTCGGGCCGTGCGGCCGGGAGCTGTGCCGCCGCACCGCCGGGGAGCTGGAGCGCCTCGCCGCCGAGGCCGCCGGCTCGGCGGTCAGCCCGGTCGCCGCGCAGGTGGTGCTGGTCGACGCCGCGGGGGAGCGGATGGTCGGCATGTTCGGGCGGATGGCCCGGTAGGTGGACGGTGCTGCCGGTGCTGCCGGTGCTGCCGGGGCTCCCGGTGCGTAGGCGATCGGGCGGGCGATGCTGACCGTCATCGGCCGCGACGGGTCTCCGCTGAGCGAAGCGGCACGCGAGGCCGTGGAGAACGCGGCGCTGGTGATGGGCGAACCCGGTCTCCTGGACGGCCTGCCGCTGGCGCCCGGTGCGCGCACGGTCGCCACCGACGACCTGCCGGGCGCGTTGCAAGGCGTCGATGTGTCGGACCAGGACGTCGTCCTCGTCGTTAACGGCGATCCTGGCCACTTCGGCATCTTGCGAACACTGCTCGAACAGGGGCAAGCGCCAGACACCGTGCCGGCCGCGCCCTTGGTTGCGCGGGCCTTCGCCCAAGCGGGGCTGCCCTGGGAGGACGCACTGGTCGTCTCCGCCAGGGACGGGCACCTGCGGCGGGCCGTAAACGCGTGCCGGGCCCACCCCAAGGTGGCTGTGCTGACCGGGCCTGGGGCGGGGCCAGCGGAACTGGCGCGCGCGCTGTTCCCGGTGACGCCGCGGTCGTTCGTCGTGTGCGAGAACCTGGACGGGCCTCGGGAACGTGTCGTCTACGTTCGTCCGGCGGAGGCGACCACTCGTCCCTGGAACCACCCCGAGGTCGTGCTCGTCCTGGACAACCGGCACGCGCTGGGGGAGCAGGGCTGGCTCTCCGGGCCTGCCCCGACCCCTGCCGGGTGGGCGTTGCCCGCAGAAGCGTTCGGCGAGGGGCCGGGCCTGCGTCCGGACGTGCGCGCCTTCGTCCTGGCCAAGCTCGGACCCAGGGTTGGCGACATGGTGTGGGACGTGGAGTCCGGTGACGGCTCCGTCGCCATCGAATGCGCGCGGTTCGGCGCCGCCGTGGTCGCCGTCGACCGCGACCACGCGACGTGCGAGCGGATCCGCGAAAGCGTCCGGCTGCACGGTGTCAAGGTCGCCATGGCCTCCGGCGACGTGCGCCCCACCGCCGGCCACCTCCCGAGACCCGACGCCGTGTTCGTCGGACCCGGACTCACCGGACGGGCCGCGGCCGAGGCCGTCCGCACCTGCGCGGCGCTCGGCCCCGCCCGCCTCGTCACCGTCGCCTCCGTCGACGACGCCCGTGCCGCCCTGGACGTGCTGGCCGAGCAGGGCTTCACCGCCGAGGCCGTCCGGCTCCAGGCGAGCCCGCTCGACCCGGACGGCCCGCCGGAGGAGCCCGTGGTCGTCGTCTGGGGCGGCCGGGACGCCCACGTCCCCGGCCGCCGCCCGGCCCGGACCGGCCGGGCCATCGAGACGCTCTCCCCCTTGCCAGGTGAGCCCGGTGAGCCCGGAGGGCCCGGCACGGGGGCGTAACCTCCGTTAGGCCGTGCCACCCTTATGTCCGGCCTGGAAGCGAAGCAGGAGGCGCACTTGACCGTCCGGCAACCCCACCCGATCGAGGTCCGGTCGTACGAGATCCTGCGGTCCCGCGTCGACCTGTCCCCGATGCCGCCGCTGTGGCGGGCCGTCACCGAGCGGGTGATCCACGCGACCGCCGACCTGGAGTACGCGGTGGACCTCGTCACCATGGAGGAGTACCTCAGGCAGGGCTGGGCCGCGCTGCGCGGCGGCGCGCCGATCGTGACCGACGAGGGCATGGTCGCGGCCGGGATCACCGCCCGGGAGCCGGTCTGCCACATCGCCGACCCGGCCGCCGCGCGGATGGCGCGCGCCGCCGGCATCACCCGCTCGGCCGCCGCGGTCCGGCTCTCCTACGCGGAGGTCGGGCCGGGCGCGGTCTGGGTGGTCGGCTCGTCCCCGGAGGCGATCGCCGAGATCATCGCCCGCCGGGTGAGCCCCGCGCTGGTCATCGGCGTGCCGGTCGGCTTCGCCGGCGCCTGCGAGGCGAAGGAGGCGCTGCGCGCCAGCGGGCTGCCGCAGCTCAGCAACGCCTCCGAGAAGGGCGGCTCGGTGGTGGCCGCGGCCGCCCTCAACGCCCTGCTGTACGCGGACGAGACGGGGCACCGGTGATCCCCGGCCCCGCCGACCCGGACGAGGTCGACCTGCGCCACCACGGCGACGCCGAGGTCGGCGGCGGGCTCGCCGACTTCGCCGTGAACGTCCGCACCGGCACGCCCCCGCCGTGGCTGGCCGAGCGGATCCGGGCGTCGGTCGCCGACCTGGCCGGCTACCCCGATCCGCGCCCGGCGCGCCGCGCGGTCGCGCGGCGGCACGGCCGGGCCGCCGGGGAGGTGCTGCTCACCGCCGGCGCCGCGGAGGCGTTCGTCCTGCTCGCGCGGGTGCTGACGCCGCGCCGGGCCGTCGTCGTGCATCCGCAGTTCACCGAGCCCGAAGCCGCGTTGCGCGCCGCCGGGCACGCCGTGGAACGGGTGATCCTCACCAAGGACTTCACGCTCGATCCCGCCGCCGTCCCCGCCGACGCCGACCTGGTCGTGGTGGGCAACCCCACCAACCCGACCTCGGTCCTGCACCCGGCCGGCGCCGTCGCCGCGCTGGCCGCGCCCGGCCGGACGGTCGTCGTCGACGAGGCGTTCATGGACTGCGTCCCCGGCGAGCCGGAGAGCCTCGCCACCCGGCTCCCCGCGGGGGTCGTGGTCATCCGCTCCCTCACCAAGACGTGGGGCCTCGCCGGGCTGCGCGCCGGGTACGTCCTGGCCGACCCCCACCTGATCGGACGGCTCGCGGAGGCGCAGCCGCTGTGGGCCGTGTCCACGCCCGCGCTCGTCGCCGTCGAGGCGTGCTCCACGCCGGAGGCGGTCGCCGAGGCAGAGGCGTGGGCCGTGGAACTCGCCGCCGAACGCGACCGGCTGGCAGCGGAACTGAACGCGCGCGGCCTCTACGTCGTCCCTGAAGCGCGCGCCTCGTTCCTGTGCCTGCGCGTGCCCGACGCACTCGGGATCAGGGCGCTGCTCAGGCAGCGCGGCTACGCCGTCAGGCGCGGTGACACGTTCCCAGGGCTCGGGCCCGACTGGCTGCGCATCGCGGTGCGCGACCGGCCGGCCAACGACGCGCTGCTGAACGTGCTGGGCGAGCTGGGAATCTGAGCAAGGGCCTATAGAGACGGCCTGGAGAAGCGCCGACCGAGAGGACACCGTGGACCTGATCGAGCAGACCATCGCCTCCATCGCGCCGCCGGACGAGGCCGCCATGCGCGACGCACGGGACCACCAGGCCCGGCTCACCAAGCCGCCCGGGTCCCTCGGCGTCCTGGAGGAGCTGCCGGTCAGGCTCGCCGGGCTGGCCGGGCGGTGCCCGCCGCCGATGCCCGAGCCCGCCGCCGTCGCCGTGTTCGCCGCCGACCACGGCGTCCACGCCCAGGGCGTCACGCCGTGGCCGCAGGAGGTGACCGCCCAGATGGTGGCCAACTTCCTCGCCGGCGGCGCCGTGGTCAACGCGTTCGCCGCCCAGGTCGGCGCCGCGGTCAGCGTCGTGGACGTCGGCGTCGCCGCCGACCTCGACGCGGCCCCCGGGCTGATCCGGCGGAAGGTCGCCCCCGGCACCGCCGACCTGACGCGCGGCCCGGCGATGACCGCCGAGGAGGCCCGCCGCGCCATGGGCGTCGGGATCGAGATCGCGCGCGACCTGGTCGCGGACGGCGCGGCGTGCCTGGTCACCGGGGACATGGGGATCGCCAACACCACCGCGTCCGCCGCGCTGATCGCCGCGTTCACCGGCCTGCCGGCCGAGCGGGTCACCGGCCGGGGCACCGGGATCGACGACGCCACCCACGCCCGCAAGGTCGAGGTCGTCCGGACGGCCCTCGCCCTGCACGGCCTGCCCGCCGGGGACGGCGCCGACCCCTTCGCCGTCCTCGCCGCCGTCGGCGGGCTGGAGCACGCCGCGATCGCCGGATTCGTCCTCGGGGCGGCGTCGCTGCGGGTCCCCGTCGTCCTGGACGGCGTGATCGCCGGCGCCGCCGCCCTGGTGGCCGCCGCGCTGTGCCCGCGGGTCCTCGGCGCCTGCGTCGCCGGGCACCGGTCGGCCGAACCGGGCCACACCGCCGCCGTCGACGCGCTCGGACTGCGGCCGCTGGTCGACCTGGAGCTGCGGCTGGGCGAGGGAACCGGCGCGCTGCTGGCGTTGCCGCTGGTCCAGGGCGCGGTGCGGGTGCTGCACGAGGTCGCCACGTTCGACTCCGCCGGGGTGAGCGGCAAGGACGCCGTGCCCCGTAACTAAATGATCACGGAATGAGTCACCTTCGGCTATCGACTGCACGGAGGCCCTCTCCATGCACTTGTGAAGCCGAGTACCTTTGTTCACTGAAAACACGTGTCCGACCCCGGCGTCCGCAAGCCGCCCCCGCACGTCCCCTACCAGCACCGCGACACCTGCCAGCACCGCACACCCGCCAGTACCGCAACCGACTGCCTACCCGATCGAGAGAAACACCACGTGCCCCCGTACCTGCTCGGCCTGCGACTCGGCGGGCGACGCGTCCTCGTCGTCGGCGGGGGGCGGGTCGCCCAGCGCCGCGTGCCCGCCCTCCTGGACGCGGGCGCGTCGGTGGTGCTGGTCTCACCCGAGGTCACCCCATCCCTTGAGGGCCTTGCCGAACGCGGCAGGATCACCTGGCACCGGCGCGGCTACGAGCCCGGCGACTGCGCCGGCGCCTGGCTGGTGCAGGCCGTCACCGACGACTCCAAGGTCAACGGCGACGTCGTCGCCGAGGCCGACGCCGCCCGGATCTGGGCCGTCCGCGCCGACGACGCCGAGTCCTCGCCGGCCTGGACGCCCGCGAGCGGGCACGCCGGCGACGCGACCGTGGGCGTGCTGCTCGGCGGCGACCCGCGGCGCGCGGCGGGCATCCGCGACGCCGTGGTCGAGGGGCTGCGCGACGGCTCCCTCGAATCCCGGCACTCCCGGAGCAAGCCCGCCGGAGTCGCCCTGGTCGGCGGCGGTCCCGGCGACCCCGGCCTGATCACGGTCCGCGGCCGGCAGCTGCTCGCCATGGCCGACGTCGTCGTCACCGACCGCCTCGCCCCCGGCGGGCTCCTCGACGAGCTGCCCGCCGACGTCGAGGTGATCGACGCCGCCAAGATCCCCTACGGGCGGACGGTCGCGCAGGAGCGCATCAACGAGTACCTGGTCGAGCACGCCCGCCGGGGCAGGTTCGTCGTCCGGCTCAAGGGCGGCGACCCGTTCGTGTTCGGGCGCGGCGGCGAGGAGGCCCTGTACTGCGCCCGCCACGGCGTCCCGGTCACGGTCGTCCCCGGCATCACCAGCGCGGTCGCCGTGCCGTCCGCCGCGGGCATCCCGGTCACCCACCGGGGCGTGGCGCAGGAGTTCCACGTCGTTTCCGCCCACGTGCCCCCCGGCCACCCCGACTCGACCGTCGACTGGGCGGCGCTGGGGCGCGCGAACGGCACGATCGTCCTGCTCATGGCGGTGGAGCGGATGGCGCTGATCGCGGCGGCCCTCATGCGCTATGGTCGGTCGTCCGGCACGCCGGTCGCCGTGATCCAGGATGGCACCCTCCCCGGCCAGCGGTCGCTGACGGCGACGCTGGGCACGGTGGCCGACGCGATGGCCGCCGGTGACATCCGCCCCCCGGCGATCGTGGTCGTGGGCGATGTGGTCGACGTGGCACGAGAGATCGACATGATTCGAGCCGACATGGGACGGGATCCGTGACACCCCCGGCAGAGCGAAGCGCGGTCCACGACGAGCAGGCCGGCTCCGGTCCGGGACGCGGAGGCGAGAACTCCGCGGTCCCCGGCGGCGACGCCGCCCCCGAGGAGGAGGCGCGCGGGCAGGACGCGCGCGAAGAGGACGAGGTGCGCGAGAAGGAGACGTCAGGAAAGGGCGCCGGAGACGAGCCGGCCACCGGGCCGGAGAACGGGCCGGAGAACGGGCCGGGCGACGGCGCCGAGGAGGGCGCGGCCAAGGGGGCCGGCGACGCCAGGGCGCGGCGCGGCCGCCGCCGGACCGTCAAGCCCGGCGCCGGCACGGTGCGCCAGGGCGAGCTGATCCGTGCGCTGACCGCGCTCCGCGAGCAGCTCGACGCCTTCGACCTCCTGCTGGACGTCCCCGGCGTCCAGGAGGTCCGCGAGGCCCGCGACGAGCTGCGCGCCCAGCTGGAGGACTACGTCCTCCCGCGCATCCAGGCCGCCGGCGCGCCGCTGCTCGTGGTGCTCGGCGGATCCACCGGCGCGGGCAAGTCCACGCTGGTCAACACCCTCGTCGGCTCCCGGGTGAGCGCGACCGGGGTGCTGCGGCCCACCACCAGCAGCCCGATCCTGGTGTGCCACCCCGACCACGTCGACTGGTTCATGGAGGGGCCGCTGCTGCCCGGCATGGGCCGGGTCCGCGGCCCGGCCCCCGACGCCATCGCGGGTGACCAGTTGGTCATCATCGGCAGCGACGTCCTCCCGCCCGGCCTCGCGCTGCTCGACAGCCCCGACTTCGACTCCGTCTTCGAGGACCACTACGAGTTCGCGACCAAGCTCATGGCCGCGGCCGACCTGTGGCTGTGCGTCACCACCGCCGCCCGCTACGCCGACGCCCAGGTGTGGCAGATGCTCCAGCGGGCCAAGGAGAACGGCGCCACCATCGGCGTCGTGCTGTCCCGCGTCCCGCAGGGCGCCGGGCCGCAGGGCGCCGAGGTCGTCGAGCACTTCGGCGAGATGCTGGACGAGCACGAGGTCGGCGACGCCCGCCGCTTCACCGTCCCCGAGACCCGCATCGAGAACAGCCGCCTCCCCGAGGAGACCGTCGCCGGCATCCGCGCCTGGCTGACCGGCGTCGCCGAGGACACCGAGGACCGCGAGATCGTCATCGAGGACACCCTCGCCGCCGTCCTGGACAGCTTCCGCACCCGCGTCCCCGAACTCGCCCGGCAGGTCGAGGCGCAGGTGGAGCAGCGCACCGAGCTCGCCCGGGAGGTCGAGGCCGGCTACGGCACCGCCCTCGCCGAGCTGGACGAGGCCACCCGCAACGGCTCCCTGCTGCGCGGCGAGGTCCTCGCCCGCTGGCAGGACTTCGCCGGCACCGGCGACCTGCTGAAGTCCCTGCACGTCCAGCGCGGGCGCCGCGGCCGCGCCGCCGTGCGCCGCAACCGCCGCAGCCCCGCCCGCGTCCGCGCCCTCAAGGCCGCGCTGCGCGCCGGCCTCGAATCGCTGATCATGGCGTCCGCCGAGCACGGCGCCGAGCAGGTCATCGCCCGCTGGCGCGACCACCCGTCCGGCCGCCAGGTCCTCGCCGGGACCGACGCCGAGCTCGCGCACGTCTCCCCGGAGCTGGCGCGCCGCGTCACCCGGGCCGTCAGCTCCTGGCAGGACCACGTCCAGGAGCTGATCCGCACCGAGGGCGTCACCAAGCGCTCGGTCGCCAAGCTCGTCTCGTTCGACACCGAGGCGGTCTCCCTCGTCCTGATGATCGGCCTGCTCGGCTACGGCACGTCCGACGTGGCCGTCGAGGGCGGCAACAGCGCCGTCCCGCAGCGGCTGCTCAAGGCCCTGTTCGGCGCCGAGTCGCTGCGCGGCATGGGCGCCAAGGCCCGCGCCGACCTGCGCAGCCGCATCGGGATGCTGTTCGACGAGGAGGCCATCCGGTTCGGGCAGGTGCTCGACTCCGCCGGCATCCCCGACGAGACCGTCCCCGTCCAGCTGTACCAGGCCACCTACAACCTTGAGGTTGCCCGATGACCACCTCGGCCATCCCCGCGAACTCGTCGGCCGGAACCGGCGGGATCCCCATCGTCCCGGCGGACGTGCCCAGCCCGCCCCCCGGGC
>NZ_SMKM01000203.1 GCF_004348665.1 Actinomadura sp. GC306
TTCCGGGCGCGCGAAGTCCCGCCCGGGCCGCCGCCGATGGCACGCGGGGCCGGGCGTTCGCGATGGCCGTCAGGGGTGGACGAGGTCGCCGCGGGTGGTGTTGGTGCCGGGGACCGGGGCGGCGGGGTCGGAGTCCAGGGAGATGATCTTGTTGGAGCGGTCGACGTGGACGACGCTGGGGACGAACTCGCGGGCCTCGGCGTCGCTGAGCTGGGCGTAGCTGATGATGATCACCAGGTCGCCGGGCTGCACCAGGCGGGCGGCGGCGCCGTTGATGCCGATCACGCCGGAGCCGCGCTCGCCCGCGATCAGGTAGGTCTCCAGGCGGGCGCCGTTGTCGATGTCGACCACGTGCACCTGCTCGCCGGGCAGGAGGTCCGCGGCGTCCATCAGGTCCTGGTCGATGGTCAGCGATCCGACGTAGTGGAGGTCCGCCTGCGTCACGGTGGCGCGGTGGATCTTGGACTTGAACATCGTCCGGAACATCAGTGCTCCTTGCCGAGCTGGAGGGAAACGTTGTCGATCAGGTGGGTGGCGCCGACCCGGCCCGCGACGGCGAGGACGGCCGGGCCGCTGCGGGGGCCCGAGATCGTGGTGAACGTGGCGGGGTCGACGAGGACGAGGTAGTCGAGGACGAGGGGCGGATCGGCGGCCGCGGCCTTGTCGAGGACGGCGCCGGCGGCGTCCAGCACCGCCTCCGGGCCCTCGGCGGCGGCGTCCGCCCCGGCGTGCAGGGCGCGGGACAGGGCGACTGCCGTCCGGCGCTCGGCGGGGGAAAGATACCGGTTGCGGCTGGAGAGGGCCAAGCCGTCGGGTTCCCGGACGGTCGGCCCGCCCGCCACCTCGACGGGCACGTCCAGATCGGCGACCATCCGGCGGATCATCGCGAGCTGCTGCGCGTCCTTCTCCCCGAAGATCGCCACGTCGGGCCGGACGAGGTGCAGCAGCTTCAGCACGACGGTGAGCATCCCGTCGAAGTGGCCGGGCCGCGCGGCGCCTTCCACGATCTCGCCCATCGGCCCCGAGCTGACCGTGACCTGCGGCTCGCCCGGGTACATGACCGCGCGGGTGGGGGCGAACACGAGGTCCACGCCTTCGGCGGCGCAGGCGTCGAGATCGGTGTCGAACGTCCGGGGGTAGCGGTCGAAGTCCTCGTCCGGCCCGAACTGCAGGGGGTTGACGAAGATGCTGACCGCCACGGCGTCCGCCGACCGGCGCGCCTGCCGCATCAGGGAGAGGTGGCCTTCGTGCAGGGCGCCCATGGTCGGGACGAAGGCGAGCGTGCCCTCGATCCGGGAGCGGGCCTCGGCCAGTTCCTCCCGGGTGCGCACGACGACCGGGGTCACGACACGCCCCTTCCGCCGGATTCGGGCGCGGGACGGCGGGTCGGCGCCGGTTCAGCAGGCCGCATTCGTGTTCTCCCTCAATCGGCCAGTGCTTCGAGGAGGCGTTCGGCGTCCTCGGGCTTGAGCATCCCGGCGGCGAGGGCCCGGTCGGCGGTGAGGCGGGCCAGCGCGATGTACGCGCGGCGGCTCTCCGGCGACACCCGGGCCAGCTCGTCGACGTGGCCGGACACGGTGCCGGCGTCGCCGCGGGCGACCGGGCCGGTGAGCCCATCGATGCCGAGCCGCAGGCCGTTGTCCAGCGCGGCGCCGAGCAGCGGGCCGAGCATCCGGCCGGGGTCGGCGACGCCGGCGGCGCGGAGCAGGTCCATCGCCTCGACGACCAGCGTGACCAGGTGGTTCGCGCCGCCGGCGAGCGCCGCGTGGTAGAGCGGGCGCGCGCCCTCGGTGATCCAGACGGGTTCGCCGCCCATCTCCAGGACGAGCGCCTCGGCGACCGGGCGCAGCGGCTCGGGCGAGGTGACGCCGAACGAGATGCCGGTGAGGCGGTTCACGTCGTCGGGACGGCCGGTGAACGTCATGACCGGGTGCAGGGCGAGCGGCAGCGCGCCGGCGCGGGTGAGCGGGTCGAGGACGCCGGTGCCGTACCGGCCGCTGGTGTGCATGATCAGCTTGCCGGTGACGTCGACGCCCGCGGCGACGAAACCCGCGGCGAGCTCGGGGAGGTCGTCGTCCGGGACGGTCAGCAGCACGAGGTCGGCGGCCGCGACGACGTCCGGCGGGTCCGCGACGGCCGCGCCGGGGAGGCGTTCCGCGACGCGGGCCCGCGACCGCTCGGACACGGCGGTCGCCGCGGTCACCCGGTGGCCCGCGCGGGCCAGCGCGGCGCCGAGCGCCGTGCCGACGCGGCCGGCGCCGACGACGCCGACCGCGAGCCGGGCGGGCCGGTCCTCCGGCGTCTCCGGTTCGGGCCGGGGCGCGCGGGGGGCCGTGCCCGCAGCCGGGTCCGGCCCATCCCCGGGCGCGGCGGAGGCGGGCGTGACGTCAGGGTCCATCGGTTTCGTTCCAGTCCTCGGGTGGGTACCGGACGTGCGCGACCCAGGGTACCCGCGGGACGCGGTCGCGCAGTCCGGTGGGTGACGGTCGCCACCCCGTCCCATTCAGTCATGCGCCAGGGACTCCACGATGGATGCGCGGGCGGCGCGCCGCGCCGGAAGCACCGCGGCGGCCGTCCCCGCGGCGCCCGCCAGCAGGACGTAGCCCGTGACCTGCAGGTACGGCAGCGCGAAGCGGGAGTCGTCGGCCATCGCGTTCGTCGCGGCCCAGCCGAACGCGATGCCGAGGACGACCCCGGTGACCGCGCCGATCACGGCCATGACCAGCGCTTCGACGGCGAGCATCCGGCGGAGCTGGCGTCTGGTGAGGCCGAGCGCCCGCAGGAGGGCCGACTCCCGGGTCCGCTCGACGACCGAGAGCGTGAGGGTGTTCGCGATGCCGAACAGCGCGATGACGATCGCGAGGCCGAGCAGCCCGGCGAAGATCATCAAGATGGTGTCGATGGCCCGGGTCATCGTCTCCTTGAACTCGGCGGCGGAGACGACTTTCGCGGCCGGATAGGGCTTCGCCGCGTCGTCGACGGCGGCGCGGGCCGCGGGCGCGGGGACGCCGTCGCGGGTCTTCACGAAGATCTCCGAGGGGTCGACGGCGCCGAAATAGCGGGTGAAGTCGGCCTCCGGGACGATGATCCCCTGAAGCCGGGCGCCGCCGCCGTACACGGCTGCGATCCGCAGTGGGACGGGGCCGCGCGGGGTCTCGACCTGGACGGTCCGCCCGACGCCCTGGCCTGGCCGTTCGGCGGTCGCCTGGTCCACCATCGCGGTTCCCGGTTCAAGGGCGGCGCCGAGCGCGCCCGCCTCCATCTCGGGGTTCACGACCGTGCCGAGCGCCGACCGGGTGACCGTGCCGACCTCCACCTCCTCGCCGCCGATGCGCGCGTCCTGCCTGCGGATCTCCACGACGGCGGCGACCTCGGGACGTTCGCGCAGCCCCTCCGCCAGTGCCTGCGGGAGGCGTCCGTCCAGGTTCTGCGTCCTGAGCTGGAACTCGACCGGGAACTGCTCCGCCAGCTGGTGCGCCGCGGTGGCCTTGCCGCTCGCCGCGACCACCGCGAACAGGCTCATCAGCCCGACGCCGACGGTCAGCGCGATCGTCGTGGTCGCGGTGCGGCGCGGGGCGCGCAGCGCGTTCGCGACCGCGAGCCGTCCCGGGACGCCGCCGAACCGCGCCGGCACCGCGCCCGCGAGCCGTCCGAGCGGCCGGACGAGCGCCGGCATCGCCGCGACCACCCCGAGGAAGAACACGGCGCCGGCGAGCGCGACCGAGTACATCGCGGCCTGCCCCTTCGCCATGCCGAGCGAGCCGGCCGCGCCGATGGCCAGGCCCGCGGCGCCGAGCAGCACCGCGACCGCCGTCCGCGCCCGGCCCAGCCGGAACCGGCCGCTCCCCGGCTCCCGGTCCGAGCGCAGCGCGACGACGGGCGCGACCCGGGTCGCGGCGCGGGCCGGCGCCAGCGCCGACAGGACGGTCACCGCGACGCCGACCACCAGGCCGACCACGATCGTCCGGGGCGTGAGGGACGGTGCGCCCACCGGCACCGCCGCGGCCGGCCCGGCGACCCCGACGAGCGCGGCGGCGCCGAGGCCGGTGCCGACGGCGATGCCGAGCAGCGATCCCGCGAGCCCGACCGCCGCGGACTCGGCGACGACACCGCCGAACACCTGCCGGCGGGTCGCGCCGACGCAGCGGAGCAGGGCCGTCTCCCGCATCCGCTGCGCGATGAGGATCGCGAACGTGTTGTAGATGACAAGGGCGGACACCAGCATCGCGACCAGGGCGAAGATCAGCAGCCCGGCCCGGATGATCTCGGTGTCGGCGCCCGCGGACTTCGCCAGCGCCGCGCCGAGCTCCGGCCCGGTGTGGACCCGGGTGTCCGGGCCCGCGGCGGCCTCGATCGACGGCCGGTCGCCGCCCGCGACGTCGATCTCGCGGTAGGTCCGCTCACCGGTCATCGCGAGCGCGGTGGGGGTGTCGAAGCCGACCGCGCCGAAGACCTTGGCCTCCTGGTCGATGCCGAAGTCGACCAGGCCGACGACGCTGAAACTGTGCGGCCGGTTGTCCGCGTCCAGGATCGTCACTGTGTTGCCGACCGTGTAGCCCTCCCGCTCGGCCAGCGCACCGTCGAGGACGGTCTCGTCCCCACCGGAAGGAGGTCGTCCCTTGTCGACGTCGTAGCGCAGCAGTGACCCGGACGGCACCGAGATCGCGATCGTGGGGAAGTCGCCCACCGCCTTACCGTCCTTGCCCACCAGGGCGGCCTCGCCCTTGACGATGCCGTGCACGTCGGTCACGCCGGGCAGCGCGCCGACCTTCTGATACGTGGTGGGTGCGATGCCCTCGTCCGGGTCTTCGCTCTTGGGGACGACCGCGAAGTCGACCTTGTCGGCGGACCTCGCGAACGTCTTGCCGATGCCCTCGTTCATGCTGTCGGTCAGCACGAACGTCCCGGCGATGAACCCGACGCCGAGCGTGATGGCGGCCGCGGTGAGCAGCAGCCGCAGCTTGTGGGCCCGCAGGCCGGCCAGGGTCGTCCGCAGCATCACGCCTCCAGGCTCTTGAGCCGGTCGAGGACGGCCGCGGGCGTCGGCTCGGCGAGCTCGCTCACGATCTCGCCGTCCCGCAGGAACACGACCCGGTCGGCGTACGAGGCGGCGGCCGGGTCGTGGGTGACCATCACGACCGTCTGGCCCATCTCGCGGACCGAGGACCGCAGGAACCCCAGCACCTCCGCACCCGCGCGGGAGTCGAGGTTGCCGGTCGGCTCGTCCGCGAAGATCACCTCGGGACGGGCGACGATCGCGCGGGCGCACGCGACCCGCTGCTGCTGGCCGCCCGACAGCTCGCCCGGCCGGTGCCCCAGCCGGTCGCGCAGGCCGAGGACGTCCACGACCCGGTCGAACCACGCGCGGTCCGGCCTGCGGCCCGCCAGCTGGAGGGGCAGCAGGATGTTCTGCTCGGCGGTGAGCGTCGGAAGCAGGTTGAACGCCTGGAACACGAACCCGACGCGGTCGCGGCGCAGGAGCGTCAGCCGCCGGTCGCCCATCCCGGTGATCTCCACGTCGCCGAGGACGACGCGTCCGGCGCTGACGGTGTCCAGCCCGGCGAGGCAGTGCATCAGCGTCGACTTCCCGGACCCGGACGGCCCCATGATCGCGGTGAACGCGCCCTTGGCGAACCGCGTGCTGACCCCGCGCAGGGCGTACACGGCCGCGTCGCCGGACCCGTACACCTTCGACACGTCCTCGGCCGTCACGGCCGGCGGTGCCTCGGCAGCCGCAGAGTCTCCGGGCGGATCGGTGAACGTGCTGGTCACGGCGGCTCCCTGAGGGTCGTGGTCCGCGGATTGATCTTCCGCGGACCACGCTAGGAAGCCGCCGCGCGGCCGCCATCGGCCCGGCGGCCACGCTTTCCATCAGCCTCGCGGCCGACCGACGCCGCCGCATACGACCTGAGACGTACGGACGCGTCATCTCTCCGAGTTCGCGGCACCGTGTCAGGCCGCACCGGGCGGCCGGTGACGAGCGACCGGCGCCCATGGCTCGGCCGGGGCGTGGTCTGGTCCTCGTGGAGACGGGAGTTCTCCACGCGCGCGAGCGCCGGCGACCCTGGTGGGTCGCCGGCGCTCAGACGACGGGTGAAAACGCTCTTATCCGGAGGGCCGGGGTGACTCCGGCACCCTGCGCGGTGCGGAACCCCGCACCCGTCGCCTCAGGGGAGTGCGGTCCTCAGTCGTCGACTTCCGCGACGCCCTTGCACTGGGCGTTCGCGAGGCCGATGACGGCGACGGCGTTGCCGCACACGGTGGTGGCGGCGGAGATCGGCGCGATCACCTGGTTGCCGGCGAGGAGGCCGATGTTGCCGGCGGTGGTGTTGTGCGAGCCGTCACCGGCGTTCCCGCCGCCGAAGGCGGCGGCCTGCGCGGGGGCGGCGGCCAGCGCCGAGGCGGCGACGGCGAAACCGAGGATGCCGGTCGCGGCAAGCTTCTTGATCAAGAGAGTCCCTCCCGTACTTGGGCCCGAATCGGCCCGATCCGACAGTCGACGACGCGACCCGTCCGGGTCACGTCGCGTACGGTAGTTATTCAGCTACTCTCAGGTAGATCAATGCTTTACGTAAGGCCGAAGACAAGAAGTCATCATGGAGTGATCAAGCCGTTACATAGAGTTGTCCGTTTGCCCGCTTTTCACCAGACCTGTCTCGTAGGCGAACACGACCGCCTGGACCCGGTCCCGCAGGTTCAGCTTCATGAGGATCCGCCCCATGTGCGTCTTCACGGTCGCCTCCGACACGAACAGCCGCTGCGCGATCTCCGCGTTCGACATCCCGCGCGCGACGAGCCGGAGCACCTCCCCCTCCCGGTCGGTCAGGCTCTCCAGCGCCCCGACCGCCTTCTGCTCCGCGTCCGGCAGATGCACCGCGAACCGGTCGAGGAGCCGCTTCGTCGTGCTCGGGGCCACCACCGCGTCCCCCGAGTGCACCGCCTTGATCGCCTCGATCAGCTGCGGCGGGCCCGCGTCCTTCAGCAGGAACCCGCCCGCCCCGGCCTTGATCGCCGCGAACGCGTACTCGTCGAGGTCGAACGTGGTCAGGATGACGACCTTCGGCCCGGACGCCGCCACCACCCGGCGGGTCGCCTCGATCCCGTCCATGCGCGGCATCCGCACGTCCATGAGGACGACGTCCGCGCGCGTGGTCCGCAGCAGGTCCAGCGCCTGCACCCCGTCCCCGGCCTCGCCGACGACCTCGATGTCGGGCTGCGCGTCCAGGACCATCCTGAACCCGGCCCGCACGAGCTCCTGATCGTCGACCAGCACCACCCGGACGGGCGCCGCCGCGTCCTCAGCCTCCGTCATGCGCACTCCCCGTCAGATGAATGAATGGGGGGCCGCGCCGTTCACGGGACGGCCCACCTCCTCGCGGACCGGGATCCGCGCGAGCACCCCGAACCCGCCGCCCGGACGCGGCGCCGCGTAGACGGAGCCGCCGTACACGGCGACGCGCTCCCGCATTCCCGCGATGCCGTGGCCCTGCCCGTCGTCCGGCGCGGCCGCGCCCCGCCCGTCGTCGTCCACCCGGATCTCCAGGGCGTGACCGATGTACTGGAGCCGCACCGACACCGCCGCCCGCGGACCGCCGTGCTTGAGCGTATTGGTCAGCGCCTCCTGGACGATCCGGTAGACGGTGAGCTGCCGGCCCTCCGACATGGGCTCCGGCGTCCCGTCGACCTCGAACGCCACCGGCAGGCCCGACGCGCGGACGTGCTCGACCAGCTCGTCCAGCTCCGCCACCCCCGGCTGCGGCGCGAACACCCCCGCGTCGTCGCTCTCGCGCAGGACGCCGAGGAGCCGCCGCATCTCCGCCAGCGCCAGCCGTCCCGTCGCGGAGATCGTGTCGAGCGCCTGCCTGGCCCGTCCGACATCGGTGTCGATCGCGTAGGCCGCCCCGTCCGCCTGCACGACGATCACGCTGACGTTGTGCGCCACCACGTCGTGCAGCTCGCGGGCGATCCGCGCCCGTTCGGCGGCCATGGCCACCTTGACCTCGTTGTCGCGTTCGCGCTCCAGCCGTTCGGCGCGTTCCTCCAGCGACCGCAGGTAGGCCCGGCGCGTCCGCATGTGCAGGCCGAGGAGCCACACGCCCGCCACGACCACGGTGAGCATGGCGAACACGTACTTCCGGTCGTCGGCGCTGTTCGGATACCGGAAGGTCACCATCAGCGCACCCAGCTCGGCGACCAGCGCCGCCCCAACGCCCCACCGGAACGAGTTCCTGGCCGTGACCGTATAGAGCCCCATCAGGACCGCGACATTCGCCAGCTGTGGTTCCACGCCGACCAGGCACTGGACGGCCGAGGTGAGCGCGATCGTCGCGAAGACCGTGCGGGGGAACGTCCTGCGCAGGACGAGAGGCGCCAGCAGCCCGAGCGTCAGCAGGATGGTCCCGGAATCACCGAGTTCATGACGGCCGGTCACCAGCGACGGCATGGCCAGGACCAGCAGCGGCAGCGCGAAGAACGCATCGCCCAGCGGCTTCTTACGCCGCAGCCACTCCCACGCGTCCGCCACCATACGGACAGGGTACGGACGCCCACCCGTCCCCAAATCAACCGTAAGTCGGACCCGGTCTCCCCCCAAGGGACTCCTGTGCAGCGCCCAGTCGCACGCGCGGGACACCCCGTCCAAAGACCTGGCACGCGGGGTCGCGCACGGTAACGTCACAGTCGTGGCGGCGTTGGTTTCCGAATGGCTGACATGGCGCACCGCGATGGACCGGGCGCTGTACGGGGAGAACGGTTTCTACCGGCGCGGGGAACGTCCCGCCGAGCACTTCCGCACCTCGGTGCACGCCTCCCCGCGCTTCGCCGCCGCCATCGCCCGCCTGCTGGTCGAGGTCGACACCCTGCTCGGCCACCCCGCGCGGCTGGACGTCGTCGACATCGGCGCCGGGTCCGGGCACCTGGTGAGCAACATCCTGGCCTGCGCCCCGCCCGACCTCGCGCCGCGGCTCGCCCCGACGGCCGTGGAGATCGCCCCGCGTCCGGCCGGGATCTCGCCGCGGATCAACTGGCGTCCGGACCTGCCCGACCGCATCACCGGCCTCGCCGTGGCGAACGAGTGGCTCGACAACATCCCGCTGGACGTCGTCGAACGGACACCGGACGGCGTGCGGACGATCCTGGTCGATCCGTCCACCGGCACCGAACGGCCCGGGCCCGTCCCGTCCGACGAGGACCGCGCGTGGCTGAACCGCTGGTGGCCCCTCCGCGAACCCGGCGACCGCGCCGAGATCGGCCATCCCCGCTGCGCCGCCTGGGCCTCAGTGGTCGGACGGCTCTCCGCGGGGTTGGCGCTCGCCGTGGACTACTCGCACTCCCGCGAGTCGCGGCCCGTGTACGGAACCCTCGCCGGCTACCGCGACGGATCGACCGTCCCCGCCGTCCCGGACGGCTCCTGCGACGTCACCGCACACGTCGCCCTGGACGCCTGCACCACTGCCGGTGAACGCGCCGGTGCCACGTCCACCCTGCTGACGACCCAGCGCGACGCGCTGCGCGCCCTCGGCCTCACCGGAGCCCGCCCCCCACTGGACCTGGCCCACCGCGACCCCCGCGCCTACGTCGCCGCCCTCTGCCACGCAGGCGAAGACGCCGAACTGACCGACCCCTCCGGGCTCGGCGGCTTCGGCTGGCTGGCCCAGACCGTCGTCATCCCCATCCCTCCGCCTCTGGCGTAGCGCGACCTCAACATTCGACGTGGAGAGACTGCAAGCCACGCAGGACATAGCCCGACTTCCACTTCGGCTCAGTCACCAAACGCAGCCCTGGGGCCTGCCGCAAGACAGCACCGAACGACTCGGCAAGCTCGATGCGGGCCAGTGGCGCGCCCAGGCAGTAGTGGATGCCGAGCCCGAATGTGATGTGCGGGTTCGGGTCGCGGGCCAGGTCGAACCTGTTCGGGTCGGTGAAGACCTCAGGATCACGGTTCGCGGACGCGAATTGCAGCGCGACTTCAGCACCGCGCGGGATGTCGACACCGGCGACCGTGATGTCCTCAAGGACCCAGCGCTCGAACATGGGCGCCGGAGTGTCGTAGCGCAGTAGCTCCTCAACGGCCGTGGGGATGAGCGACGGGTCTGAGCGGAGGCGCTCCAGCTCACCGGGATGGCGGAACAGCGACCACCAGCCGTTGCCGGTCGCGTTGACCGTGGCCTCATGGCCGGCGTTGAGCAGGAGGACGCAGGTGCCGATCAGTTCGTCCTCCGTGAGGCGGTCGCCCTCGTCCATGACCTGGGTGAGCGCGGTGATGAGGTCGTCGCGCGGCTCGTCCCGCCGGGTGCGCGCCAGGCCGCGCAGGTAGTCGGAGAACTCGACGGCGGCGCGGACGGCCGTCCGCTGCACCTCAAGCGGCGGGTTCAACTCGTACATGCCGCAGATGTCGGCCGACCAGGGGCGCAGGAGGTGCCGGTCCTCCACGGGGACGCCGAGCATCTCCGCGATGACGTTGACCGGCAGGGGTTCGGCGACCTCGGCGAGCAGGTCGCCGCCGCCCTTGGCCGCGAGCTCCCCCGCCAGTTCCCCGGCGAGCCGCCTGATCGTCGGCCGCAGCCCCTCCACCATGCGGGCGGTGAACGCCTTGGACACCAGGCGCCGCAGCCGCGTGTGCGTGGGCGGCTCGACGTCCAGCATCCCGGCGCGGACCAGGTCCCAGAACGGCTTGAGGAAGTCGGCCTCCGGCTCGCGCCCGAACTCCTCATGGGTCGCGACGTGGAGGTAGGACCGCCCGAGCCGCCGGTCCCGCAGCAGCGCGTCGACGTCCTCGTACCGGCTGATCACCCACTGGTCGGTGGCCTCGTGGAAGAACACCGGCCGCTCGGCGCGGAGCCGCTCGAACACCGGATACGGGTCCGCGACGAACTCGGGGGACCAGGGGTCATACGCCAGATCACTCATGATCCGACGATATTCGCCTTTTGTGATCGCCCCATCAGGTCCCCTTGAGGAAGCCCGCGTTTCCGGTGGTGGGGTCGGCCCGCTCCCCCCATGAGCGGGCCGCCCCGGGTTTCATGTTCGGGGGTCGCGGCACAGCCGGGAAGAGAAACGGGAGGTTGTGGATAACTTTTCAGCGTGCCCAGCGGGTCGGGTCTCCGCGGCCGGACCGGCGGGCGGCCAGGGCACGGCGGGCGGTCGATTCGACGATTGCGCGGGCCTCGCCCAGTTCGCGGTCGGCTGCGGCGACCTGCACCGGTCCCGGGGGCGCGTCCACATGGACGGTCGCGAGGCCGAGGAGGCGCTGGAGCGGGTTCACCGTGAGCCGGACGGACTGCGCCCGAGCGTGGGCGATCACGTCGGTGCGGCGGCAGGGCCAGCCGTGCCGGGACACGAAGACGACGTCGTCCGTCCCGGCGCCGTCCGCCCGGTCGAGCGACAGACCCTTGGACGAGGCCGGGATGAGGGAGACGGCATCGACGTTCGTGCCGGGGAACACCTGGGAGACCAGTTGCATGGCGATGTGCCGGGGCGCGACGGGCAGGAGCGTGGAGGACAACGCCTGGCGCTCCCCCGCGTACCCCGCGACGGTGACCTCGACCCGGGCCCAGCCGAGAGTGCGCCAGATCGCCGGTTCGATGATGCTGACCGCCTGGACGCGTCCCGGAGGAAGCGTCTGCATCCGTGTTTCCAGAAGGCCGTACCGAAGGCGGACACCGTCCGGCGACATGGCGACCGTGAAGTTGGCGTACATCACCAGGGGCGCGATCACGGCCCGGATGAGCGCGAGCATGACCGGAATGGTGACGGCCAAGATGCCGACCTCCGCGTACATCACCAGGAACAGGAGGGACGCGAAGAAGAGCAGGGACGTGCCCAGCACGGGTAGGCGCAGGACCAGGGACGCTAGCAACGTGCCAAAGGAGACGCGCCACACGTGCCGCTCTGGAGCCTCAGGTGTCTGTCCCGGGAGGCCGGCTGCGAGAGCGAGAAGTTCGGCGCGCAACTGCTGGGCGGAGTGCCGTCCCAGGTAACGAAGCGAAATCTCGCTCCGTTCCCCGCCGGCCAGTTCGACCCGTACCTCGGCCAGCGCGAACACCCGTGTCACCAAGGGGCGGACGAGGTCGATGGCCTGAATGCGCGAAAGCGGGATCCGGCGCTTGTTCTTACGCAGCAGACCGGTCTCGACGACGAGGTCGTCACCGTCGACACGGAAGCGCAGGGCGAGCCACACCCAAAGCCCGGTCCCGACAGCGAGCAACCCCATGGGGACGGTCACGATGAGAAATCTGGCGACGACCTCCGGGGTCAGCGCCAGAACGATGCCGTCTTCCGTCTGCGTCAGCAGCAGCGGAAAGCCGAGCAGGACGAAGTAGATGATGAGGAAGATGAACGCGCGCAGGGGGACCGTCGCCCAGTGAAGCCTGTGCACGCCTTCCGAGAACCGCACCGGTGGCCGGTAGCCCGGTGGTGGGCCGTGACCGTACGGAGGGTGGGGCTG
>NZ_SMKM01000204.1 GCF_004348665.1 Actinomadura sp. GC306
CAGGTGTTCTTCAGCGTCTTCAGGACGCCCGGGTCTCCGGCGGTGCAGTCCGGGCCTACGACCCAGACGTTCCACTTGCCGGACTCGTCGCCGCGGGCCGCGATGACGTACGCGGGCCTGCCCTCGTAGGACGCCTGGTCGACGAGCTCCGGGGCCTGCCCCTGGGTGACGGCGGAGACGCAGCCCCTGAGCCGTGGATCGGCCGGGTCCGCCGCGCGGCTCAGCCGCCCGCTGTCCAGGAGTTCGGTGACCTGGGAGCCGAGCTCGCCGGCCCGGTAGTCGGTGCCGCTGCGGGCGACCTCGAAGGCCGGGGCCGCCGATGGGGCGGCCGCCTTCGGCTGCAGGTCCGCCGAGGCGGAGTTGTCCTGCGGTGGGGTCGCCGCCGTGCCGTCCTCGCCGTCCGCCCCGTCCAGGGCGATCGAACCGACCACCGCTCCGCCGCCGACCACGACCACCGCCGCCGCGGCGGCCGACAGGATCCGCCAATGCCGCCTTCCGCGCCGCTGCTCCATGCTCACCACGGTGGCCGTGTTCAGCGACTCCGCGGCGATCGCGGTGTCGATGCGCTCGGCCAGTTCGGCGGGCATGGACGGCACGGGTGCCTCCGCCAGGATCCGGGACACGTCCGCAAGGTCGGCGGACAGGTCACGGCATTCGGCGCAGGTGTCGAGGTGCGCGCTGACGGAGGCGGCTTCGTCGTCTTCGAGCAGTCCCTCGGCCAGGTCGGCCAGGACGTCGTAGTCACAATGTGCGGGGTTCACTTGGGCATGCCACCTCCTTCCACACCTCCGACGTTTTTGTGTTCCCGTCGGTTCCGGTGGTGAACGAGAAGCGGCGCGAGCCTGGCGCGGCCCCGCGCGCACCGGCTCTTGATCGTTCCGGGTGGGACCTCCATGACCTGCGCGGCGTCGTCGACGGAGTAGCCCATCATGTCGACGAGGACGAGGGCGGCGCGCTGCTCGTACGGAAGCTGCTGCAGCGCCCTGCTGACGTCCAGGGACACGCCGTGCGCGTCGGTCGGGTCGGGCATCTTCGGCGCGACGGCGTCGAACGTGGCGTCGTCGCCCATCGGCGTCGCCGGGCGGACGGACTTGCGCCTGATGCGGTCCAGGCAGGCGTTCACGACGATCCGGTGCAGCCAGGTGGTGACGGCGGCGTCGCCGCGGAACCGTCCGGCGGCGCGGAAAGCCGAAAGGCAGGCGTCCTGCAGCGCGTCCGCCGCCTCCTCCGGGTCGCCGATGGTCCGCAGGGCGACGGCCCACATGCGGTCGCGGTGGCGGTGCACGAGTTCGGCGAACGCGTGCGGGTCCCCCTGGGCGTGGCGGGCGAGGAGCTCCTTGTCGGGGACCTCGTCGACGCGACGCGTGCTCACCGATGTCATGGGCGGCCGCTTTCGTGTTCTGGACGCCCGGTCGGCGCGGGGCGTCCACGACCGGCTGCTGGGGAATGCACCACAGGTTCCTGGAGAGCGCGAGGGGACAATCTGCTCACAGGCACGATACAGACATGCGCCGCTCCCCGTCACAGCTCAGGGGCACGGTGCGAACGGAGATCAGCCCGCCGCGCCGTAGACGGTGACCTCGCCCAGCCTGCCCTTGGCGGGCGACGAGGGCAGCTTGGTGAACCACACGAGGACGTACTGCCCGGTGACGTGCGGGCTGGCGGTGATGGTGACCTCGTCGCCGTTGGGGGTCTGCTGCCCGACCGCCTTCAGGCCGCTCAGCGACTGCGAGTCGCCGACCCTGACCTGCAGCGTCCCGCCGGTGACCGGCGAGTGGATCTTGACGTTGGCGATGTCGACCGGCTTGCCCATGTCGAGCAGCACGCCGAGGCCTTTGGAGTAGTTGCCGAAGTTGGCGTCGGCGTACCGCTGGGTCGCCCACTCGCCGCTCGGCCGGCCGTCGATGACGGTCTCGATGTCGTTGCCGATGGCGGTGTCCTGGTTGGTGGGGAGCGAGTCCTGGAAGGGGGTCGCGTTCTGCGCCTTCAGCTTCACCACGGACGGCTTCGGCTGCGTGCTCTGCTGGGCCTGGTCGGTCTGGCCGCCGTCGTTCGGTTCGCCGCCGCCGCTGGACAGCGCCCAGACGCCGATGCCGACGATGACGGTGAGCGCCGCCGCGGCGACGCCGATGAGGGCGCGGTTGCCGAGCGGCCCGGCGCCGCTGCCGCCGCCGTGCGCGCCGCGGCGCCGCGCCGGTGTCGTGCGGGTGGACGACGAGCCGGGCGGCGCGTAGTCGGCGTGCTGGGCGCGGGTCCGCGGCGGCGGGACGTGCGACGCGTGCGCCGTCCGCTCGGACGCGGACGGCTGGTCGGGCCGGGTCGTCGTCGACGCCGGACGGCGGGGCGCGGGCCGCGGGGTCGGCGGCTGCGCGCTGCCGAGCCCGGCGAACAGCGGCAGCGGGGTCCGCGGGACGCCGCGCAGCGCCTTGGCCAGGTCGGCGGGGGTCGCGAGGGGCTCGGCGGGGCCGATGCCGAGGCAGCGGCACACGATCGCGTCGACCGCGTGCGAGATCCCGGCCTGGACGCGCCGGGGCGCGAGCGGGACGCCGTCGGCCGCGGGCGCGGCGGGCAGCGCGGACCCCTTCTCGGGGCCGGGCCAGTGCGCGGTGAGCGCCGCGTACAGCATCCGGCCGAGGCCGCGGACGTCGTCGCCGCCGGGGTCGTCGGAGTGCATGTCGCCGAGGACGGCGTTGGTCGCGACACCGAGGAGCTTCACGGTGCCGCCGGTCGTCCAGACGAGGTCGCGGGGGGTGAGGCACAGGTGCGACAGCCCGGCGGCGTGTGCGGCGGCGATGGCCTCGGCCGCCTCGTACAGCAGCGTCGCGGCGCGGCCGGGCTCCAGCGGCGCCTTGGCGAGCATCCCCTCCAGGGTCTCGCCGGCGACCCACTCGGAGACGACGTAGGCGCTCTCGCCGCTGTCGTCGGCGTCGAACACCTGGGTGAGCCGCGGGTCGGTGAGCCGGCTGGCGGCGCGGGCGGAGGTGACCACCTCGCCGATCCGGGGGAACTCGGGGTCGAAGGTGCGGACGGCGACGGCCCGGGCGAGGATCTCGTCGATGGCCTTCCAGAGGCACGATCCGCCTGAGTCGCTGATGCGCTCCTCAAGCCGGTAGCGGCCGGCGAGACGTGTGCCGGGCTCGATGATTGACGTGCTCACGGCAGCGTCCTGCACAGGTGGTCAGATCCCATGTTAGTGGCGTGGCAGCTTACGCCTCCGACCCTCCTCTTTGCGTTCCCCAGGGTGTCGCCCCGCAAGCCGTAGTCCCCCACATGGTAGTGGCTACTCGCACGAGTGGCCCGCCTTATCGCCGCGCGTCCTTTTTACTTTGCCTCGCTTCGCGGGCGCGGAGGTCAGCGGCCGGGCAGTTTCCGGGCGAAGGTGGAGACCGCCATCTGGACCTCCTCGACCCGCAGGAGCTTCGCGAAGACGAGGTACAGCACGCCGCCGCCGGCGGAGCCGACGACGAGCGTGACGAGCGCGGGAAGCAGGGTGGAGGTGTCGGCGAGGGCGTCGGCGACGGTGTGCGCGGCGTACGCGAACCCGATCAGCGGCCAGAGCGCGACGAGGAGCTTCAGGTGGCCGCCGACGATGCGGCGCCCGTCGATGCCGCCCAGCTTGCGGCGCAGGACCAGCCAGGAGGTCAGGGTGCCGACGACGTTGGTGATCGCGAACCCGCCGGCGATGCCGACCACGATCCACTCGACGTCCAGGACGCTGTAGGCGGTGAACGCCATGATGATGTTGGTCGTGACGGTGACCATGCCGATCAGCGCGGGCGTCCGGGTGTCGCGGTGGGCGTAGAAGACCCGCAGCATCAGCTGGTAGACCGAGAACGGCACCAGCGCGATCGCGAACATCTGCATCACCCGCGCGATGACCAGCGCGTCGTCGGCCGAGGTGTTCCCGTGCGCGAACAGCACGGTGGTGATCTCCGGCCCGAGCACCAGCATCAGCGCCGCCGCCGGCATGATGATCAGCGAGGAGAGCCGCAGCCCGGTGGAGAACGCGGCGCGCACGTCGGCGGTCTTGCCCTCGGCGGCGAACCGGCTCATCCGCGGCAGCAGCGCGGTGATCACCGAGACGCCGACGATCGCGTACGGCAGCTGGAAGAGCTGGTAGGCGTTGAAGTACGGGGTGTATCCGTAGCCCTCGCCGGCGCCGGCGTCCACGGCGCGGTTCCCGGCGCTGTTCGACAGGGCCGTCACGACGGCGAGCGCGGCCTGGGTGGCGACGACGTACACGAGCGTCCAGCCGGCCAGCCGCCCGACCTCCCCGATCTCGCCGCGCTGGAAGTTCAGCCGCGGCCGCCACCGGAACCCGACCCGGCGCAGCGACGGCCACAGCGCGACCGTCTGCAGCACGATCCCGCCGGTGGTGCCCAGGGACAGCAGCAGCATCTGGCCGTCGGTGAGGCTGGACGGGGTGACCGGCCCCGCGGTGATCGCCAGGAACGCGCCGCCGACGCCGATCACGACGATGTTGTTCAGCACGGGCGCCCACATCGGGGCACCGAAGCTGCCGCGGGTGTTGAGGATCGCCCCGGCGAACGCGCCGACGCCGTAGAAGAACAGCTGCGGCAGGAAGAACCGCGCGAACAGGATCGCGACGGCCCGCTGGTCGCCGGTGAAGCTGCCCGCCAGGATGTCGATGAACAGCGGCGCGCACAGCACCGCGACCACGGTGAGGACGGCGAGGCCGATCACCGCGAGGGTGAACACCCGCTGCTCGTACTGCTCGCCGTACTCGGGGTCGCGTTCCTTGGCCCGCACCAGCAGCGGGACGATGACGCTGACGAGGATGCCGCCGAGCAGCAGGTCGTAGATCTGGTTGGGGACCGTGTTGGCGGTGTTGTAGGCGTTGGCGAGCATCCCGGTGCCGAGCGCGGCGACGATGACCGCCGTCCGCAGGAACCCGGTGACGCGGGACGCGAGCGTGCCCACCGCCATGATCGCGCCGGAGCGCAGCAGGCCGCCGCCCTTGGCGGGCTCCCCCGGGGCGTCGCCGGGGGGCGCGCCTGCCGGCGGTTCGCCGCCCTTCCCTCCGCCGGGGAGGGGTAGGTCAATCGCGGTCTCCGCCGGAGGGGTCCCCGCCGCCGGTGGTGCGGCGGCCGGGGGAGTTCCCATCGGCTGCGGGCTCGGGCTCGGGTTCGGATATCCCGTCCCCATCGGCTGCGGTGCCTGTCCCGGGTGCCCCGTTCCCGGCGGGGTCGGCGGGGGAACCTGGGGGGCGCCCTGTGGTGGATGGGCCTGTGGTGGATGGGCCTGTGGTGGGTGGCCCGGTGGTGGATGGCCCGGTGCCGGGTAGCCCTGTCCCGGAGAGCCCGGGGGTGGGTAGGCCGGGCCCGGCGAGCCCGGCGCCGGGGAACCCGTACCCCTGCTCTCCCGTCCCGGGGGGCGTCCCTGCTGGTCCCGCTCCGTCACCGGCTGCCTCCGCTTTCCGGCGGCGCCTTGCTCTGATGGCCCGCACTCCGACGCCCACGAAGAGTACGGCAAGTCCGCCGCCGGTGATGAGCAGTGCGATGCGCCCGTATCCGGTCGTGACGACCGTGATGGTCTCGCCGTCCCCGAGCGTCCGGCCGCCGGAGTCCGGGATCGCCAGGTCGAGGCGGACGCGGAAGTTCCCGTTGCCCGCCGCCTGCGCCGGGATCCACCGCTGCGCCCGCTCGCCGGGCCGCAGCTCGATGACCGCCTCCTCCGGCTCCAGCTGCGCGAGCTGGAGTTTCGCGGTGTTCTCGGACGTCGCGACGAGCCGCACCTTCACCGACTGGTCGTGCAGCGTGTTCTCCACGAGCACCGGCAGCTTGCCGGAGCTGCCCCCCATCAGCACCCGCTTGTTCTTGGTGGTGACGATGCGGACCTGGCTCATGTCGTCGTCGAGCTGGAGCGTGAGCGCGTTGCGGGCCTGCTTCGCGCGTCCGGGCATCGCCCGCCACGACACCGACGTCAGGCGCAGCAGGGCGCGCTCGTAGGAGATGTTGATGTCGTTCGTCATCACCTCCCGGAACGTCGCCGCGCGGCGGGCCGTCGTGCGGATCTGCGCGAGGTGCGCGTCGCCCAGCTCGAAGCGCTCGAACGAGTCGGGGTAGCCGTTGAACGCCCTGGCCTGCGGGGCGGCGGACTCGATGTCGTCCAGCGGCAGGTCGCGGAGCCAGGCGGCGTCCCCGGTGTACTTCAGCAGCTTCTCCGCGAGGCCCGGCGCCGGGTTCCAGTGCCGGTCGGGCGCGACGACCACGCTCCGCTGCTGGTTCGGCGCCTCCGCCGCGATCATCGCGGTCTCGGCGAGGAACCGCTGCTCGGTCAGCTGCGCGCCGTAGGACGTCTCCGAACCCTCGCTGACGATCTTGTTGAGCTTCTCGTCGAACAGCAGGGCGCTCCGCTCGCCCGCCCGCGTCCGCACCCGCGTGGTCGCGTTCGGCAGCTCCCCCGTCTGCGGCGGCTGGAACTGCGAGCTGCTCATGAGGAACGACCCGCCGTCCTTCAGCGCGTGCCCGGCGAGCTGTTCAAGCGTTCCAGGGCCGCCCGCGCCGTACACCGGCCAGGCGACGCCGGCGTCGGCCGCCCGGCCGAGGACCTGTGTCGCGACGCCGGTGTTGCGCTCGGCGAACGCGAGGCCGATGTCGCGGGGCATCTTGTGGCGGATGAGGGCGACGACGTCGGGGTCGCCGTACGGCAGGGTGAAGTACGGGTCGCCCTTGGACGCGTTCTTCAGCGCCGCCAGCCACGACGCCGCGACCGTGCTCTTCTCCTTCTGCGTCGCCTTCGGGGCGCCGAACGGCTGCACGGCGTACTTCCCGGACGCCATGCGCTGCGCGTCGTCGAGCAGCGCCGGGTCGATCCCCCACGTGACGGGGGTGTCGGTCGCGGCGGCGGCGTCGACGAGGGAGCCGAGCCGCCCGTCGGGCGACATGTCGCCCGTGAGCGCGTCGTCGAAGAACGCCCGGTCGCCCGTGCGGTGCATCCGGTCGACGAGCGGCCACACCCAGCTGACCGCGACGGGCTTGAAGTGCCGCTGCTTCGGCATGGCCGTCAGGAACGTCGTGAGCCCGCCGACCACCTGCTGCGCCGGGTTCAGCACCTCGACGCCCACCGGGTACACGCCCGGGGCGCCGGTGGGGATGTTCAGCCGCAGCGCCTTGGCGGTGGTGCGGAACGTCCATTCCTGTGTCGCGCCCGGGGAGGCGACGCTCGCGAGCGGCTGCTGGGGGCCCACGTTGGGCAGCAGGTTCGGCTGGCCGGTCGCGAACTGGTCGAGCTGGCTGCGGCTGAGGACAGGCTGGGCGCTGTAGCGCAGCCGCAGCGTGAGGCCGGCGAGCTGGTCCCCGGTCCGGTTCTTCGCCAGCCCCGAGATCTCGATCTTGGAGTCGGCGCGGACGGTCTTCGGGCCCACCTTCGTGAGCCCGATCCCGACCTGCGCCCGCTTCTTCGCCTGCGCCGTCGCGGGGGGCGCGGCCGTGGCCGGGGGCGTCAGGGGCGCCGGTGCCGCCAGCGCGAAGCAGGGCAGCAGGGCGGCGAGCGCTACCGCACGTCCGACGCGTCTCACGCCGCATCCGCCCAGGCGCCGCCGAGCGCCGGGCCGACTCCACAAGCCGCACCGGCCACGCACCTGGCCGCCTCGGACCGGCGGGCATCCGTATCCCGCACCACGGGGGGAGTTTATTCCATCGCCCTTGGCGGTCAGGCCCTAGAGGTCCTCTGGTGTGCGCTCGGCGGCCGGTGCGATTTCTGCCGGTGCGTCCTGGCGGGTCAGGAGACGGAGTGGGGGGTCTTGGGGGCGGTGAGGTCGGCCGGCTCGGCGTGGGTCAGGGCGTAGAGGGTGCGGGCGCGGATGCCCAGGGCGATGGAGGCTTCGCCCGTCGCGGTGTAGACGACGTCGTCGGACGGGAGGGCGTCCATGACGCGCTGGTCGATGAGCACCGGCATGTCGTCCGGGAGGAGCAGGGGGCAGACGAGGTTGGCCGCGTACTGGGTCACGGCGTTGACGATGTCCGGGTGGGCCGGGCGGAGGGTCTTGGCTCCGACGGCGGCGCGGACCGCGTCGGCGGACGGGCGGCCTTCCGCGGGGACGATCACGCCGGTCAGGAAGCGCCGGGCGCCGAAGGGTCCGTCGCAGGAGTAGACGCGCGTGACCAGGCACCGTTCGGGGGGCAGGCCGAGCGCCCTGGGGAGTTCGTCTGCGTGGGCGAGTGCGAAGGGCAGCCGCACGATCTCGTGGACGGCCTCCCATTCGAGCAGCGCGCGGTGGATGGTCAGAGCGTCCTTCATCTTCGGCTCCATCCCGCGGGGGTCGCCCCGCTCACCCCCGTGCCTGGTGATCCCTGTGGCCCCCTGCATGGCATTCTGCGAGGGATATCCCCACATACCCGAGACGTCCGGTTTAACCCTCGCCATACGTCGTGCAAAAACAGCCGCGATGCGCCTCAGCCGCACACGCGGCGGACCGTGGCCCTGTCGTGTCCCGCTACCGTTGTCGTGCGGAGGGCTCACCGGCGGTCGCGATGGCGTCATCGGGGTGTCCAGAACGTAACCCGGGGATCGCGGCATGTGAAGGGTCCCGTCCTCCTTCGGCCCCGCAAGGATTCGCGCGCGGGCCCCGCCGATCATCGGAAAGTCCTTTGTCAGCCCGTCTCGCAAGGAAATACGCTCGATGGCCGTGCCCAACCAGAACGTGACACCCGAGTCCTCGCGGCGCACCGCGATCGCCGAGCTGCTGCGTCCGATCGCGCCCGTCGCCGACGAACTCGGGGCCCGGTTCGCGGCGGCCGGGCACGAGCTGGCCCTGGTCGGCGGTCCCGTCCGGGACGCGCTGCTGCGCCGCCCGACCAAGGACGTCGACCTCACCACCGACGCCCCGCCCGAGCGCACCCTGGAGATCATCCGCGGCTGGGCGGACGCGCACTGGACGATCGGCATCGAGTTCGGCACCGTCGGCCTCCGCAAGGACGGCGTCGAGCTGGAGATCACCACCTACCGCAGCGAGTCCTACGACCCGAAGTCGCGCAAGCCGGTCGTGTCGTACGGGACGTCCCTCGAGGAGGACCTCCGCCGCCGCGACTTCGCGGTCAACGCCATGGCGGCGCGGCTGCCCGGGCACGAGTTCGTCGACCCGTTCGGCGGGCTCACCGACCTGCGGGACAAGGTCCTGCGGACGCCCGGCAAACCCGAGGACTCGTTCGGCGACGACCCGCTGCGGATGATGCGCGCCGCCCGGTTCGCCTCGCAGCTCGGCTTCACCGTCGCGCCGGACGTCGTCCGCGCCATGACGGACATGGCCGCCCGCATCGAGATCGTCTCCGCCGAGCGGGTCCGCGACGAGCTGTCGAAGCTCGTCTGCGGCCGGTACCCCCGGCAGGGCCTCGCGCTCCTGGTGGACACGGGCCTCGCCGCGCACGTCCTGCCCGAGCTGCCGAAGCTGCGGCTGGAGATCGACGAGCACCACCGGCACAAGGACGTCTACGAGCACTCGCTGATCGTCCTGGAGCAGGCCATCGCGCAGGAGGAGGACGGGCCCGACCTCGTGCTGCGGCTCGCGGCCCTCCTGCACGACATCGGCAAGCCGCGCACCCGCCGGTTCGAGCCGGGCGGACGGGTCTCGTTCCACCACCACGAGGTCGTCGGCGCGAAGATGACCCGCAAGCGGCTGACGGCCCTGCGCTACCCCAAGGACGTCATCGCCGACGTGTCCCGGCTGGTGGAGCTGCACCTGCGGTTCCACGGCTACGGCACCGGCGAGTGGACCGACTCGGCCGTCCGCCGGTACGTCCGCGACGCCGGGCCGCTGCTGTCCCGGCTGCACAAGCTGACCCGGGCCGACTGCACGACGCGCAACCGGCGCAAGGCCGAGCGGCTGCGCCGCACCTACGACGACCTTGAGGAGCGCATCGAGCGGCTGGCGCAGGAGGAGGAGCTGGCCGCGATCCGCCCCGAGATCGACGGGAACGAGATCCAGGAGATCCTCGGGATCAGGCCCGGCCCGCTCGTCGGCAAGGCGTACCGGTACCTGCTCGACCTGCGCCTCGACCGCGGCGTCATCGGCAAGGAGGCGGCGGCGGAGGAGCTGCGCCGCTGGGCCGCCGCCGAGGGCATCGTCCCGGCGGAGGGACGCGGCGAATGATCCCGCTGCAGCTCGGGCGGATGAGCCCGCGGGAGACCGAGCGCATGCTGGAGTTCGACCGCGAGCACATCTGGCACCCGTACGCGCCGATGCCCGCGCCGGCGCCCGTCCTGCCCGTCGTGTCCGCGGCCGGGGTCCGGCTGACGCTGGCGGACGGCACCGAGCTGATCGACGGGATGTCGTCGTGGTGGGCGGCGGTGCACGGCTACAACCACCCGAAGCTGAACGCGGCCGTCACCGGGCAGCTCGGCAAGATGGCGCACGTGATGTTCGGCGGGCTCACGCACCCGCCCGCCGTCCGGCTCGCCGAGCGGCTCGTCGAGATCACCCCGGAGCCGCTGACGAAGGTGTTCTTCGCCGACTCCGGCTCCGTGGCGGTCGAGGTCGCGATCAAGATGGCGCTGCAGTACTGGCGGTCGCGGGGACGTCCCGAGCGGCACCGGCTGCTCACCGTCCGCGGCGGCTACCACGGCGACACGTTCGGCGACATGGCCGTGTGCGACCCGGTCAACGGCATGCACCACCTGTTCCGGGACGTCCTGGCGGAGCACGTGTTCGCGCCGGCGCCCCCGCTCGGCTACGCGGCCGACCCCGAGCAGGCGTACCTGGACGAGGTGTCCCGGCTGGCCGCCGAGCACGCGGGCGAGCTCGCCGGGATCATCGTGGAGCCGGTCGTCCAGGGCGCGGGCGGCATGCGCTTCTACGCGCCCGAGTACCTGCGGCACCTCCGCGACATCGCCGACGAGCACGGCATCCTTCTCATCCTGGACGAGATTGCGACCGGTTTCGGCCGGACGGGAGAGCTGTGGGGCTGCGACCACGCCGAGGTCGTCCCCGACATCATGTGCCTCGGCAAGGCCCTGACCGGCGGTTACCTCACCATGGCCGCCACGATGTGCACCGACCGGGTCGCGCACGGCATCACGTCGGGGGAGGCGGGCGCCCTCATGCACGGCCCGACCTACATGGGCAACCCCCTCGCCGCCGCCGTCGCTTCCGCGTCCATCGACCTGCTGCTGTCGCGCGACTGGCGGGACGAGGTCGACACCGTCGAGGCGATCCTCACCGCCGAACTGCACGACGCCGCGGACCTGCCCGGTGTCGCCGACGTCCGCGTCCTCGGCGCCATTGGCGTGGTCGAGGCGCGGGAGCCGGTGGACGTCGCGTCCGCGCAGGAGATCGCCATGGCGCACGGCGTCTGGCTCCGCCCGTTCGGCAAACTCGTCTACACGATGCCGCCGTACGTCTGCACGGACGACGAGGTCCTGCACATCGCCGCCGCGCTCCGCGCCATCGCCGAATCCCTGTGAGCGGACCGCGTCAACGCAGCGCCCCGGCCGGCCTGCGCGTCGTCGCCGACCAGTAGGCGACCGCCCCCACGACGTACGCGGCGCCCACCGCGAGGAGGGTGCCGCCGGCGCGCCCGTCGACCGGCAGCCACGTCGCGGCCGCCGCCGCGGCAGCGGCGAACACCGCGTTGAAGAGCATGTCGTAGACGGCGAACACCCGGCCCCGGTAGGCGTCGTCGACGCCCTCCTGAAGCGTCGTGTCGACGCACAGCTTCACGCCCTGCGACACGACGCCCAGCGCGAACGCGGCCGCCGCCCAGGGAGCCACGGCGAACGGCAGGCCCAGCGCCAGCAGGATGACCGCCGCAGCGGCGAACAGCACCGTCACCCACGCCCGCTTGCCGATGCGCCGCACCACCGCCGGCGTGACCAGCGCCGCGGCGAAGAACCCGGCGCCGGACACGCCCAGCATCAAGGCGAACGTCTCCAGCCCCTCGTCCGGATCGTCGGCGAAGTGGTTCCGGCACAGCAGCAGCGTCATGATCAGCACGACGCCGTAGAGGAACCGGTGGAAGGAGATCGCGCCGAGCGCCAGCGCCGCGTCCGGGCGCCGCCGGAGGTGCCGGACGCCGTCCGCCAGGCCGTCCAGGACGACCCGGATCCCCTCGACGAGCCGCGGCGCGCCGGGCCGGTCGCGTCCCGCCTCGGCGCCTTCGGCGGGGTGCGGCCCCAGCAGCCGTTTCGGCAGCAGCGTCGCGATCGACCCCGCCAGCAGGAACAGCCCCGCCGCCGCCACGAGGATCAGCGC
>NZ_SMKM01000205.1 GCF_004348665.1 Actinomadura sp. GC306
GGACGGCGTGGAGGAGTTCGGGGACGGTGTCGGCGGTGAAGGGGCGGTGGCCGGTGAGGAGTTGGTAGGCCACGCCGCCGAGGGCGTAGAGGTCGGTGCGGTGGTCGACGGGGGTGTTGCGGTCGAATTGTTCGGGGGCCATGAAGGCGGGGGTGCCGATCATGGCGCTGCCGGTGAGGTCGGTGGTCTGCTCGGCGTAGCGGGCGATGCCGAAGTCGAGGATCTTGGTGCGGTCGCCGTCCAGGAGCATGACGTTGGGCGGTTTGATGTCGCGGTGTACCACGTCGTTCTTGTGGGCCTCGGCCAGCGCGTCTGCGATCTGGGTGAGGATCGGTAAGGCGCGGGTGAGGGGGAGTCCTTGGGGGTGCTGGGCGGCGACCGCGGCCAGGTCGGTGCCGTTGAGCAGTTCCATGACCAGGAACAGGGTGTCGTCGTCGGTGTCGATGTCGAAAACGGTCGCGATGCTGGGGTGTTGTAGGCCGGCGGCGATCTCGGCCTCGCGGCGGAAGCGGGCTATGGCCTGGGCGGGAGCGCCGTGCGAGGGCAGGACCTTGATTGCGACGGTGCGGTTCAGGCGCAGGTCGGACGCTCGCCACACCTCGCCCATGCCGCCGCGGCCCAGCAGCGCGTCCAGCCGGTACCGCCCCGCCAGCAACCGCCCCTCGCGCATGAGCCTCCCGCCGGTGCCTGATTCGTCCACCGGAAATGATCTCCGGTTCGCGGGCGGCCGTCCAGGCGGTTCAGGAGGGCGTTACTTGACGATGACGTTGTCCGCGGGGGCGCCCTCGTCCGGCGTCCAGCCGTCGTGGCCGGCGTCGGCGCGCCAGTGTTTGCCCGCGTAGCGGACCTCGGTGAGGCCGTAGACCTGGGCGTGCGTCATCGCCCACGTCGCGACCGCCCAGCCCTCGCGGGGGGTGGCCGCCTTGATCGAGTTCCAGGAGTCCGGGTCGGACGCGGCGCCTGCCGCGAGTGCCCCGGGGCCGGCCACCTGCAGCCGGCTGCCGAACGCGCGGCGCATCTCCCGCAGCGCGTCGGGGCGGCGGGACTCGGTCCGCTTGTCGGGCGGGAACCAGCAGCGCGCGGCGCCGGGCTCGCGGCCGGTGAACGCCGCGGCGAGGATCTGTCCCTCGTCCTCGTGCTGGGCGTAGGCGTCGCCGTCGGCGCTGCGCTGCACCTCCTGCGCCGCCACGTGCAGGTCGTGGTCGAGGTAGTCCTTCACCTGGACGAGCGCGTCGAAGAACTTGCTGGTGGACACGACCGGGTCGCGGAGCTTGTCGGGCGTCCCCCACCCCTGCGAGGGACGCTGCTGGAACATGCCCACCGAGTCGCGGTCGCCGCCCGGCAGGTTGCGGATGTGCGACTCCTGGATCGCGGTCGCGTAGGCGATCACCACGGCCCGCTCGGGGAGCCGCTTGCGGAACGCGACGGCGGCGATCGTGGCGGAGTTCGCGCCCTGCTCCAGGTCCAGCGACATCTTGCCCGCGCTCGCGGTGAGCTGGCAGCCGGAGCCGTGCAGGTAGGGGCGCGCCTTCTTGAACACGGCGTAGCCGCCCACGGCCAGCAGCACCACGGCGACCGACAGGCCCGCCGCCCACGCCGCCCCGCCGCGCCGGCGGCGCCCCCCGCCGTCGTCGGGGACCTTCCCGGGGTGCCCCCGCAACCTCGCCCAAACAGCCACGCGAAGACGGTACCGGGGAATGGCCACCACTAAGCTCAGGAGGCATGACCGAATCGTTCACCAGCCCGATCTCCGGCGGCATCGACGAGCTGTGGGAGCGGCGCGCCGAGCTCAGCCCGGACGACGCCGACGCGCGGGCCGCCATCGTGGCCGCCGTCGACCAGATCGACACCGGCGAGGCGCGCGTCGCCCACATCGACCCCGCGTCCGACGAAGTCGTCGTCGACGAGCGGGCCAAGCGGGCGATCCTGCTGAGCTTCAAGGTCCTCGGCATGGTGCGCTCCCAGGTCGGCGACTTCAGCTACCACGACCGCATCCCGTTGAAGAGCCGGCTGGACGGCGTCCGCGTCGTGCCCGGCGCGATCGCCCGCTGGGGCTCCTACCTGGCGCCCGGCGTGGTGCTGATGCCGTCGTTCACCAACATCGGCGCCTACGTCGACTCCGGCACGATGGTCGACACCTGGGCGACCGTGGGTTCGTGCGCGCAGGTCGGCAAGAACGTCCACCTGTCCGGCGGCGTCGGCATCGGCGGCGTGCTGGAACCGCCGAACGCCAAGCCCGTGATCATCGAGGACGAGGCGATGATCGGCAGCCGCTCGATGATCGTCGAGGGGGCGCGGGTCGGGAAGGGCGCCGTCGTCGGGTCCGGGACGAACCTGTCGGCGTCCATGCCGGTCATCGACGTGGAGACCGGCGAGGAGATCAGCCGCGGCCGCATCCCCGACTGGTGCGTCGCCGTCGGCGGCACCCGCACCAAGGAGTTCAAGGGCGGGACGTTCGGCCTCCCCGCCGTGCTCATCCTCAAGCGGCTCGAAGAGGGCCAGCGGCACGACAAGGCGTCCCTCAACGACATCCTCCGCGACCACGGCATCAACACCTGACCGCTACAGCGGAACCTCGCTGATCTTGAGGGGGCGGCCGGTGAGGACGGCGGCCGCGGCGGCGTAACCGGGGCCGGGCGTGAGGTCGGCCAGGCGGACCGGCGCCACCGCCGCCTCGCCGTCCCACGCCAGCACCTCCGGCGCCTCGTCGGGCGGGGAGACGCGGATGGCCGTCATCGGCGCGGCGAGGCCGTGGCCGGTGGCCTTCAGCAGCGCCTCCTTGCGGCTCCAGTAGGCGTGGAAGCCGCGCCGGCGGTCGGCCATGGCGGCGAGCGCGGCCCGCTCGGGGTCGCACAGCACCATGTCGGCGAGCCGGTCGATGTCGCGGTCGCTCTCCCGCTCGACGTCCACGCCGACCTCGGCGCCCTCGGCCAGGACGAGGACGACCCGGTCCCCGGAGTGCGACAGCGAGAAGTCGACGCTCGTGCCGGGCAGCCGCGGCTTGCCGTGGGTGCCGGCGCACAGGCGGCAGTCGGTGCTGAACCGCATGGCCCGCGGGTCCAGGCCGGTGACCTCGGCGAGCACCGTCCGGGCCAGGAAGCGCCCGGTGACGAAACGGGCCTTGTCCTCGGCGCGCAGGAAGCGTTCGTAGCGTTCGCGTTCGGCGTCGTCGAGCAGCGCCCGCATCTCCGCGTCGTCGGCGGGGACCGCCCAGCGGACGGCGCACTCCAGCGCGTCGTCCCGCGAAGCGTCGTTCTGCACAGCGTCGTTCCGCACGGTTTCGTTCTGCACAGCGGGACCCTTCGCCGCGGTCGTCTCCACGAGCCGATGATAGGACTTGAACATGGGGCTGGATCTTTTCTCCGACGTCGCGGACCTCACGGCGGCGATCGTCGACATCGAGTCGGTGAGCGGCGCGGAAGGGCCCCTCGCCGACGCCGTCGAGGAGGCGCTGCGCGCGCTCCCGCACCTGACGGTCGAGCGCGACGGGCACAACGTCGTCGCCCGCACCGACCTCGGCCGCGCCGAGCGGGTCGTGCTGGCCGGGCACCTCGACACCGTGCCGCTGAACGGGAACCTGCCGTCCCGCGTGGCGGGCGACCGCCTCTACGGCTGCGGGACGACGGACATGAAGAGCGGCGTCGCTGTCGCCCTGCGGCTCGCCGCGACCCTCCCCGAGCCGGTGCGCGACGTCACCTACGTCTTCTACGAGTGCGAGGAGATCGAGGCCGAGCGCAACGGCCTGCGCCGGCTCGCGGCGGCCCGTCCCGAACTGCTCGCGGGCGACTTCGCCGTCCTGCTGGAGCCGACCGGCGCGCTCATCGAGGGCGGCTGCCAGGGCACCATGCGCGCCGAGATCACCGCGGCGGGGGAACGGGCGCACAGCGCGCGGGCGTGGATGGGCTCCAACGCGATCCACGCGGCCGGGGCGATCCTGGACGTCCTGCGCGCCTACGAGCCCGCCCGCCCGGTCGTGGACGGCCTGGAGTACCACGAGGGCCTGAACGCCGTGTTCATCCGCGGCGGCGTCGCGGGCAACGTCATCCCGGACGAATGCGTCGTGACGGTGAACTACCGGTTCGCGCCCGACAAGTCGCCCGCCGACGCCGAGGCGTACCTTCGGGAAACCTTCCGCGGCTTCGCGGTGAAGATCACCGACAGCGCGTCGGCCGCGCGGCCCGGCCTGACGCACCCGGCCGCCGCCGCGTTCGTCGCCGCCAGCGGCGCCGACGTCCGCGCCAAACTCGGCTGGACGGACGTCGCGCGCTTCGCCGACCTCGGCATCCCCGCCGTCAACTACGGCCCCGGCGAGCCGACCCTCGCGCACACCCGCGACGAGTACGTAGAGATTCCCCTGATAGCGGAGTGCGAACGACGTATGCGCACGTGGCTGCAGGGGCCCGTTAACGTGGCCACATGACTTTGCATCCCGATTCCCCCCTCCGGCGGCAGGGGCCCGCGACGCTGCGGGGCAAGGCCGTCCCGAAGACCACCACGGACCAGCGCCTGCTGGACAGCCGCGGCCCGGTCGACTGGGTGCACGCCGACCCGTGGCGCGTGCTGCGCATCCAGGCCGAGTTCGTGGAGGGGTTCGGGCTGCTGGCCGAGCTGCCGAAGGCGGTCAGCGTGTTCGGCAGCGCCCGCACCAAGCCGGACTCGCCCGACTACAAGCTCGGCGTGGAGATCGGCGCCAAGCTGCACCAGGCCGGCTACGCGGTGATCACCGGCGGCGGGCCGGGGATCATGGAGGCGGCGAACAAGGGCTGCGACGAGAGCGGCGGCCTGTCGGTCGGCCTCGGCATCGAGCTGCCCTTCGAGCAGGGGATCAACGACCACGTCGACATCGGGCTGCAGTTCCGGTACTTCTTCGTCCGCAAGACGATGTTCGTGAAGTACTCGCAGGCGTTCGTGGTCCTGCCCGGCGGGTTCGGGACGCTGGACGAGGTGTTCGAGGCGATCACCCTCGTGCAGACCGGCAAGATCACCCGGTTCCCGATCGTGCTGGTCGGCACCGAGTTCTGGGGCGGCCTGCTCGACTGGATCAAAGACCGGATGCTGTCCACCGGCAAGATCGCCGAGCACGACCTCGACCTGGTCCACCTCACCGACGACCCGGACGAGGCCGTCCGCGTCATCGTCGAGGGCCACTCCCGCGCCGAGCAGGAGATCGCCGAGGCCCGTGCCCGGAAGGAGACCGCCAAGCACGCCCGGCAGCCCGAATAGGGCCGCGGCGGGCACGGCGCCGCCCGGACGGCCGTCCCGGTGCTCCGCTCCGGCATCCGCGATCCCATGGCGACCTCCCTGCGCGTGACATCTCCGCCCCCTGAGCCCGTGGTCATGCGCCCGGCCCGGCACCCGGTACATGAGCCCGTCACTTACTGGACGGCGTCACTTACCGGGCCTCCAATCCCATTGCTATAGCTGGGGTGCTGCCCCGCCGCGAGAACGGCGAATGGTGTGGCATGCGCATTCCGTCTTCGCGAGGGGGAGGGCGTCTGTGGAGAGTGGACCGGCCAGGGTCGGCGCGAGTTTCGCGCACGCCCGTTCTGTCGCCGATGCGATTCTTTACGAGGGGTACCTGCTCTACCCCTACCGGCGTTCGTCCGGCAAGAACCGGGTGCGCTGGCAGTTCGGCGTCATCGTGCCGCCGGCCTGGGCCGACGCGCACGGGCTGACCGACACGAGCGTGGCCGGATCGGCCGAGGCGCCCTGGCAGCAGACCGAGTGCCTGATCAGCGCGCCCGAGGACGCCACGGTCACGTGCCGGGTCCGGTTCCTGCAGAGCCAGCGCAAAGGCGTGGAGGAGCGGTTCTCGGACGGGAGTTGCCATCCGGTCGATTTCCTGAGCGCCGGGGAAAGGCTGGAAGTCGCTTTCGACGAGGCCGTTCCGCAGGAATTCGACTTCCGCGTCCGGCTGCGGGATCTGCGGGCGGGGGAGCAGCGGTTCGACCTCCGGGCGCCCGGCGGTGTGGACACCGACCCGATCCTGGACGACGACGACGGCGGCGTCCTCGGCCGCACGGTGCGCCGGCGGTGGCCGCTGGCGGCGACCGTGACGCTGTCGGCGGCCCCGCCGGCGGCACCTTGCGAGGCCCCCTACCGAGCCGACGTGCTCCGCGTGCACATAGCCAACGCGGACACGGCCACGGAGGCGGACGCGCCCCGCGACGAGGCGCTGTGCCGGTCGCTCATCGCCTGCCACGTCCTGCTCGGAACCGACGAGGGGGAGTTCCTGTCCCTGCTGGATCCGCCGGAGTGGGCCGCCGCGGCGGCCAGGGAGTGCGTGAACATCCACACCTTCCCGGTGCTGGCGGGCGAGGCGGGCGACCGGCACGCCGTCCTGTCCTCGCCGATCCTCCTGTACGACCACCCGCGCGTCGCGCCGGAGAGCCCCGGCGACCTGCACGACGCGACGGAGATCGACGAGATCCTGTCGCTGCGGACGCTGACGCTCACCGACGCGGAGAAGCGCGAGGCGCGCGGCACCGACCCGCGGGCCGCCGCGATCCTGGACCGGACGGAGTCGCTGCCGCCGGAGGCGTTCGCCCGGCTGCACGGCACGATCCGCACGCCGCTGCCGGAGGAGGACGGCGCCGGGGTCGTGGTCGCGGGCGTGGCCGTAGCGAAGGGGAGCCGGGTGCTGCTGCGCCCGAAGACGCGCGGCACCGACCCGCAGGACCGGTTCCTCGACGGCCGGACCGCGCTGGTCGAGGCGGTGCTGACCGACGTGGACGACGGCACGCACCTCGCGGTCACCGTCGAGGACGACCCGGCCGCCGACCTCAACCGCTGGTACGGGCGGTACCGGTACTTCGCCCCCGACGAGGTCGAGCCGCTGCCCGCCGGCGCGAACGGCGGCCCTGGCGGCGGCTCTGGCGGCGGCTCTGGCGGCGGCGTGAACGGCGGCCCGGACGGCGGCGCGCGATGAGCCGGGTGCTCGTCGCCGGAATCGGCAACGTGTTCCTCGCCGACGACGGGTTCGGCGTCGAGGTCGTCCGACGCCTGCTGAAGGACGGGACCGCGCTCCCGGCCGGCGTGCGGGTCGCCGACTACGGCATCCGCGGCGTCCACCTGGCCTACGAGCTGCTGGACGGCCGCCACGACACGCTGATCATGGTGGACGCGGTGCCCGTCGACGGCCCGCCCGGCACCCTCGCCGTCATCCACGTGGACGCCGCCGCCGTCGACGGCGCGGTGGCGGGTGTGGACTTCGCCGACCCGCTCGGCCCCCCGGCCGTCGACGGGCACGGCATGAACCCGACGGCCGTGCTGCGGCTGCTGCGGCGGCTCGGCGGCGAGATCGGCCGCGTCCTCGTGGTGGGCTGCCGGCCCGCCGTCCTGGAGGAGCGGATGGAGCTGTCCGGGCCCGTGCGCGCCGCGCTGGACGACGCCGTCCGGCTCGTCGCGGACCTGGCCCGGGACGAGGCGAACAGGGAAGTGGAGCGGACGCATGCATGAGCTGGGAATGTGCGAGGGGATCGTCGAGGCGGCCCTCCGCCGGGCGGACGGCCGCCCGGTCCGGGGCATCCGGGTCCGCGTCGGCGGCCACCCGGTCGACCCGGCGGTGGTCGAGCAGGGCGTGCGGCTCGCCGCGGCCGGCACCGTCGCCGAGGACGCCGCGCTCGATCTGGTGCTGGAGCCGCTGTCGGTGCACTGCGACCGCTGCGGCGCCCGGACGCCGGTGAACTCCGCGACCGCGCTGGCGGCCTGCCCCGCGTGCGGGTCGGTCGACGTGCGGAGCACCGGGCGGGAGGACGTCGTCCTGGAGTCGATCACCGTGGACCGGGGAGGTACGTCATGAGCGAGGGGTTCGAGGAGATCCACATCCTGTGGATCTCAGAGGGCATGAGCTGCGACGGCGACACCGTGTCGGTCACCGCGTCGGGGCAGCCGTCGATCGAGGACGTGGTCAACGGGCTGATCCCGGGCCTGCCGAAGGTGCACCTGTACAACAAGGTGCTCTCGCCGACGCAGGGCGGCGAGGACTTCCTGGCCCCGTTCCGGGCGGCGGCCCGCGGCGACCTGGAGCCGTTCATCTTCGTGCTGGAGGGCTCGGTCCCCAACGAGAAGATCAACGGGGACGGGCACTGGTCGTCGTTCGGCAACGACCCGGAGACCGGCGAGCCGGTGACGCTCGACTGGTGGCTCGACCGGCTCGCGCCGCGCGCGTGGGCGGTCGTCGCGGCCGGCACCTGCGCGACCTACGGCGGCATCCACGCGATGGCGGGCAACCCGACCGGCTGCATGGGCCTCGCCGACTACCTCGGATGGGACTTCAGGTCCGCGGGCGGGCTGCCGATCGTCAACGTCCCCGGCTGCCCCGTCCAGCCCGAGAACTTCATGGAGACGCTCACGTGGGTGCTCCAGCACGCCGCGGGCTCCGCGCCGCCGCCGCCGCTGGACGACATGCTCCGGCCGCAGTGGCTGTTCGGCAAGACGGTCCACGAGGGCTGCGACCGCGCGGCCTACTACGAGCAGGCCGACTTCTCCAAGGACTACAACTCGCCGAAGTGCCAGGTGAAGATCGGCTGCTGGGGGCCGGTGGTGAACTGCAACGTCCCCAAGCGCGGCTGGATGGGCGGGGTCGGCGGCTGCCCGAACGTCGGCGGCATCTGCATCGCCTGCACCATGCCGGGCTTCCCGGACAAGTTCATGCCGTTCATGGACGCCCCGCCCGGCGGCAGCCTGTCGTCGATGCTGATCAAGCCCTACGGCGCCTTCATCCGCCGGATGCGCGGCATCACGAACGCGACCGCGAACAAGGAACCCCGGTGGCACCACGACCGCGAGGTGCTGACCAGCGGCTACGACCCGCGCTGGCGGCCCTGACCAGGAAGGACGCACATCGATGGCGAAGACCGCGCCGAGGCCCGCCGGGACCGCACCCGGGCAGCTCGTGGAGATGTCGTGGGACCCGATCACCCGCATCATCGGCAACCTCGGCATCTACACCAAGATCGACTTCGCGAACCGGCGGGTCGCGGAGTGCCACAGCACGTCCTCGCTGTTCCGCGGCTACTCGGTGTTCATGAAGGGCAAGGACCCCCGCGACGCGGGCTTCATCACCAGCCGGATCTGCGGCATCTGCGGCGACAACCACACGACCTGCTCGGTGTACGCGCAGAACATGGCGTACGGCATCAAGAACCCGCCGCTCGCCGAATGGATCCTCAACCTCGGCGAGGCGGCCGAGTACATGTTCGACCACACGCTCTTCCAGGACAACCTCGTCTTCGTGGACTTCTGCGAGGCGATGGTGAAGGACACCAACCCGAGCGTGCTGAAGAAGGCCAAGACCACCGACGCGCCGAACGCGGCCGTCCACGGGTACCGGACGATCGCCGAGATCATGGAGGCGTTCAACCCGTTCGAGGGCGAGGTGTACAAGGAGGCCCTGCAGATCAGCCGCACCACGCGGGAGATGTTCTGCCTGATGGAGGGGCGGCACGTGCACCCCTCGACCGTCTACCCGGGCGGCGTCGGGACGATGCCGACCCCGAGCCTGTTCACCGACTACCTGTCCCGCCTGATCGGCATCGTCGACTTCGTCAAGAAGGCCGTCGCCATGAACGACGACGTCTTCGACTTCTTCTACGAGGCGCTGCCGGGCTACGAGGAGGTCGGGCGGCGCCGCGTCCTGCTCGGCTGCTGGGGCGCATTCCAGGACCCGTCGGTCGTCGACTACCGCTACGAGACGATGGACCGGTGGGGCAAGGCGATGTACGTCACCCCCGGCATCGTCATCGACGGCGAGCTGCTCACGACGAACCTGGTCGACATCAACCTCGGCATGCGCATCCTGCTGGGCAGCTCCTACTACGAGGACTGGGTGAACGAGGACCCGTTCGTCACCGCCGACCCCCTCGGCAACCCCGTCGACATGCGCCACCCGTGGAACCAGACCACGGTGCCGGTCCCGCAGAAGCGCGACTTCGACGAGAAGTACTCCTGGGTGATGAGCCCGCGCTGGCTGCACCCGCAGACCGGGGAGCACCTCGCGCTGGACACCGGCGGCGGCCCGTTCGCGCGGCTCTACACGACCGCGCTGGCCGGCCTGGTCGACACCCCGTACGTGAAGTCGACCGGGTCGAGCGTCCAGATCAACCTGCCGAAGGGCGAGCGGCTGCCGGAGATGACGCTCGAATGGCGCATCCCCAAGTGGTCGAACGCGCTGGAGCGCGACCGGGCCCGCGGCTACTTCATCGCCTACGCGGCGGCGATGGCGGTGTACTTCGTCGAGCAGGCGCTCGGCCGCGTCCACGACGGCGACACGCGGGTCTTCGACGATTTCGAGGTCCCCGACGAGGCGATCGGCTGCGGGTTCCACGAGGCGGTGCGCGGGGTGCTGTCCCACCACCTCGTCATCAAGGACAAGAAGATCGCGAACTACCACCCGTACCCGCCGACGCCGTGGAACGCGAGCCCGCGCGACAGCTTCGGCACGCCCGGCCCGTACGAGGACGCCGTCCAGGACATGCCGATCTTCGAGGAGAACGGCCCGGACGACTTCAAGGGCGTCGACATCATGCGGGCCGTGCGCAGCTTCGACCCGTGCCTGCCGTGCGGCGTGCACATGTACGTCGGCGGCGGGCGGACGCTGAAGAAGATGCACTCGCCGATGTTCGGCGCGACCCATGAGTGAGGGTCCGCGAGCCCGCCTGGACGAGGGGGCCGTGGCCGACCGCCTGGCCCGCCTGGACGAGACCCTGGGCAGGCTGGAGCAGACACCGGGCGCCACGGCCGAAACCGCCCTGGACGCGGTCACCATGCTGACCGAGGTCTACGGCGAGGCCCTGGCGCGGGTGATGGAGCACATCCCGGCTGCCGCCGCCGAATCGCTGGTGGCGGACGACCTCGTCGGCCATCTGCTCGTCCTCCACGACGTCCATCCCGAGCCGGTCGAGCGGCGCGTCGCCCGGACGCTGGACGGCCTCCGGCCGCGCCTGGGCCGGCAGGGCATCGAGGCCGACCTCGTCGGCATCGAGGCGGGGACGGCGCGGGTCGGGCTAAAGGGCGGCGGCTGCGGCGGCACGGAACCCGCGGCGGAACTCGTCCGGGAGGCGCTGCTGGCGGCGGCCCCCGAACTGGCCGGGGTCGAGCTCGTGGCCCCGAAGGCGCCGCCCGCGTTCGTCCCGGTCGACGCGCTGCTGCGGCCGCCCGCCACGGCGGCGGACGGTGCCGCATGACGTCCGGGGCCCTGGACCGTGCGATCAGGCGGGCGCCCGCCGCACGCGCGGAGACCGACACCTGCGGCCTCTGCGACGCGCCCGCACCCGACCGGCACGCCCACGTCCTGGACGAGAGCAGCGGCGAGCTGCTGTGCGCCTGCCGGGCGTGCGGCCTGCTGTTCGAGCGGGAGGGCGCCGGATACGGGCACTACCGGCTGGTTCCCGGGCGCCGGGAGCGGCTGGGCGGTGTGCCCGCCGCGGACCTCGGCGTCCCCGTCGGGCTGGCCTTCTTCGTGGCCGGCCGGGACGGCGCCGTCACCGCCCGCTACCCGAGCCCCATGGGCGCCACCGAGTGGACCGTCGACCCCGGCATCTGGGCGGAGGTGACCGCCCGCGCGCCGCGACTGGCGGACCTGCGCCCCGGCGTCGAGGCGCTCCTGGTCAACACGGTCCGCGGCGCCGACGAGCAGTGGATCGTGCCGATCGACGACTGCTACCGGCTCGTCGCCGTGATCAGGCGGTCATGGACGGGCCTGTCCGGGGGAGACCGCGTGTGGAACGACATCGAAGCGTTCTTCAAGGACCTGACGGAGACAGGGACGAAGGAGCAGTGATGGCCGAGATCCGCGTGGGGAAGCCTGACGTGAGGCCCGACGCGCCCTCGCACGTCAAGGGCGTCCGGCAGGGCAACGCGAAGGGCGCCTACAAGAACGAGGTCGGACACCACGAGGACGGCACGGCCGACTCCAGGCGCTCGACCGGAATCCGCGCAAGCAGCCGCGATCCGATCCTGCCGAGCATGCCGAACGTGCCGCCCGGCTGAACCGAGAGGGGAAAGCAGATGCGAAAGACGATGATCGCGACGACCATCCTGGCCACCGCCGGGTTCGCCGCCCTGCTATGGCGAGAAGGACCAGCAATACGCCGCTACATCCGAATGTCGCGGATGTAGCGCTCCCCATCCACCCCCGCCGGTCAACGAACCCGGTCGGGGGTGGTGGGGGGG
>NZ_SMKM01000206.1 GCF_004348665.1 Actinomadura sp. GC306
CCGTGCGAGCCCGTCTCCGGGGTGCGGCGCGCGGCGGCGGGCGCGGGGACGGGTCGCGGGCAGGTGGAGTGGGGTCGGTCAGCGTTTGGGGACGATGTTGACGATCTTGGGGGCGCGGACGATCACCTTGGCTATCTCGGCGCCCGACAGGCTGTCCTGGACCTTGGTGGACTCCAGGGCCAGGCGTTCCAGGTCGTCCGCGGTGATCGTGGGGGGGACCTCCAGGCGGTCGCGGACCTTGCCCGCCACCTGCACCACGCAGGTGACCGACTCCTCCACCAGCAGGGCGGGGTCGGCGGACGGCCAGCCCGCGCGGATCACCGGTGCCTCGCGGCCCAGCAGTTCCCACGCCTCGTCGGCCGTGTAGGGGGCGAACAGCGACAGCATCGTCGCGATGGTCTCGGCGGCCTCGCGGACGGCGGGGTCGGCGGCGCCGGGGCCCGAGTCGATGGCCTTGCGGGTCGCGGTGACCAGCTCCATGATCCGGGCGATCGCGACGTTGAACCGCTGGTTCTCGACCTGCGAGGTGACCTCGTCGACGGTGTGCGCGGTGACGCGGCGCAGTGCCGTGTCGCCGGACGTGACGTCCACGCCGGGCGCGGAGGACACCTCGGTCGCGATGCGGTGGACGCGGGACAGGAACTTGGACATGCCGTGCGGCGACACGTCCGCCCAGTCGATGTCGTCCTCGGGCGGGCCGGAGAACAGGATCGCCAGCCGGACGACGTCCACGCCGTACTCGCCGATCTGCTCGCCCAGGTCGACGCCGTTGCCCAGGGACTTCGACATGGCCTTGCCCTGGTTGATCACCTGGCCCTGGTTCAGCAGCCGGCGGAACGGCTCGGTGAAGTCGACCATGCCCATGTCGTGCAGGACCTTGGTGAAGAACCGGCTGTACAGCAGGTGCAGGATGGCGTGCTCGACGCCGCCGGTGTACTGGTCGACCGGCATCCACCTGCGGACCTGCTCGACGTCGAACGGGCCGTCGGTGTAGTCGGGCGAGCAGTAGCGGAAGAAGTACCAGGACGAGTCGACGAACGTGTCCATGGTGTCGGTGTCGCGGGTGGCCGAGCCGCCGCACTTGGGGCAGGCCACGTTGACCCAGTCGGACGCGGCGGCCAGCGGTGAGGTGCCCTTGGGCGCCAGGTCGGCGCCGCGCAGGCCCTCGGGCAGCCGCACGGGCAACTGCTCGTCCGGGACGGGGACCTCGCCGCACGACGCGCAGTGCACGATCGGGATGGGGCAGCCCCAGAACCGCTGCCGGGACACCAGCCAGTCGCGCAGCCGGAAGTTGACGGAGGCGCGGCCGGTGCCGCGCTCCTCCAGGATCTCGGTGATGCGGCCGATGGCGTCGGCCTTGGTCAGCCCGTCGATGGGGCCGGAGTTGACGATGGCGCCGTCGCCGGGGGTGGCGACGCCGGTCTCGGACGGGTCGGGCAGCCCGGTCTCGACGACGACGCGGACGGGCAGGCCGAACTTCAGCGCGAAGTCCAGGTCGCGCTGGTCGTGCGCGGGCACCGCCATGATCGCGCCGTGCCCGTACTCGGCCAGGACGTAGTCGGACGCCCAGATCGGCAGCCGCTCGCCGTTGACCGGGTTGACCGCGTAGCGGCCCAGGAACACGCCGGTCTTCTCGCGCTCGGTGGACAGCCGCTCGATCTCGCTCTCGCGGGAGACCTCCTCGCGGTACGCCTCGAACGCGGCGCGGTGGTCGGGGGCGCAGATCTCCTCGGCCAGCGCGGCGTCGGCGGCGACGACCATGAACGTCGCGCCGTACAGGGTGTCGGGGCGGGTGGTGTAGACGGTGACGGGCTCGTCGCGTCCCTCGATGACGAAGTCGACGTCGGCTCCGGTGGAGCGGCCGATCCAGTTGCGCTGCATCAGCAGGACGCGCTCGGGCCAGTTGCCCTCCAGCTGCTCCATGTCGTCCAGCAGCCGGTCCGCGTAGTCAGTGATCTTGAAGTACCACTGGGTCAGGACGCGCTTCTCGACCAGGGCGCCGCAGCGTTCGCAGTGCCCGCCGACGACCTGCTCGTTGGCCAGGACGGTCTGGTCCTTGGGGCACCAGTTGACGTGGCCGCCCTTGCGGTAGGCCAGGCCCCGCTCGTAGAAGCGCAGGAACAGCCACTGCGTCCACTTGTAGTACTCGGGGTCGGAGGTGTGCAGGCGCCGCGTCCAGTCGAAGGACGGGGCGTAGCGCTGGAACGAGGCCGCCTGGGTCTCGATGTTGGCGTACGTCCACTCGGCGGGGTGCGAGTCGCGCTTGATGGCCGCGTTCTCGGCGGGCAGGCCGAAGGAGTCCCAGCCGATGGGGTGCAGGACGTTGTAGCCGCGCTGCAGCCAGTACCGCGCGGGGACGTCGCCGATGGCGAACGCCTCCGCGTGGCCCATGTGGAGGTCGCCGCTGGGGTAGGGGAACATGTCCAGCGCGTAGCGGCGTTCGCGGCCGTCGTCCTTCTCCTCGGCCGTGAACGGTTCGAGTTCCGCCCAGCGGGCCTGCCACTTGTCCTGGACCGCCCGCGGGTCGTACCCGTCGTTCAGGGGGGCCGTCCCCCCTGTACCGCCCGCGGCCGCGCGGGAAGTAACGTCGCTGCTCACGCTTCCGTACTCCGAATTCTGCTCGCTCGCCGGCAGGGACCAGGCTGGCGCCGACATGAGACGGCCCCTCGCACAGGAGGGGCCACCACGCTGACGTCAGTTGTGCGTCAACGTGGTCGTACAAGGAGCAGCCTGGCTGGCATACATCAAGAGTAGCGCAATCGCAAGCCCTCCCGCGGGGGTCAGTGGCCGGACGCCTGCCGGGCCATGGACACCACGCCGGTCACCTGGACGCGGGTGAGCTGGAGGTCGGCGCCGACGGCGGAGAGGGTCTCCTCTTCGGAGTCGCTGAGCCGTCCGTCGGTGAGTGCGATCTCGGCGGCGGCGCGCAGGATGCTCTCGCGGGCCTCGGGGGCGAGCGCACCGGCGGCGCGGGCCATCTCGACGCGGACCTCGTCGAAGGGGCGGGCGAGGTCGCCGTTCAGCGCGGCGTCGTCGTAGTCGGCCACGCCGGCCTGCCGGACGACGGCCACGGCGCGGGAGCGCGAGGACGGGTCGGTGTAGTCGCCGGAGCGCAGCACCTGTGCGATGGCCATGCGCAGGAGCATCGCGGGCATCTGGGCGAGCTGCGCGGTGGTCGGCACGTCGAGGACGCCGGGCTCCCAGCGGCCCTTGCAGGTGCCGCATTCGACGAGCTCGCCGCCGGTCTTGGTCAGCGGAATGACCGGGATGAAGAACAGGGTGAAGAAGTTGCGGCCCTGCCGGCGCCGGTACTCGCGGTCGCCGCCGCAGCGGGGGCAGTGGAAGACCCCCTTGCCCAGGGTGAAGAGGACCACGCGCCAGCCGAAAATGATCAAGATCGGAACCTTTCTTCATGGAGCGGGACGATCGTAACGGGGCCGTGCGCGGCGTGGGGTCCGATCCGTCCCGGAACGGGGTTCCGGTTCCCGGCGGCGCCACCGGGCGCCGTTTCGCGGTCGGCCGTCCGGAAAGCGCACGTCAAAGGGCCGTGAAGGATGGCGCGGACGGAACGCCATGCAGGAGGATGGGCGAAATGCGTCATACACTCGGCGGTAACTAACCGGCCGGTCACCTTTCGCGCGAGGAGTGCCACACGATGCTCAACCTGTCCGTGCTGCTGGAGGACGCCGCCAGGGAGACGCCCGACCGCGAGGCGGTCGTGTTCGGCGACCTCCGGCTCTCCTACTCGTTCCTCGACTCGGTCGCCAACCAGGTCGCGAACCTGCTGCGGTCGCGCGGCATCGGACCCGGTGACAAGGTGGCGCTGTCCAGCCCGAACCTGCCCTACTTCCCGATGGTGTACTTCGGGGCGCTCAAGGCGGGGGCGGTGGTCGTCCCGCTGAACGTGCTGCTCAAGCCGCGGGAGATCACCTACCACCTCGCCGACTCCGACGCCAGGGCGCTGTTCTGCTTCGAGGGCACCCCGGAGCTCCCGCTCGGCGAGATGGGCCACGCCGGGTTCGAGAAGGCCGAGGGCTGCGAGCACTTCTTCCTGCTGCCGGCGAACCCGGCGGCGACCGAGTCGCCGATCGAGGGCGCCGAGCTGTTCTGGGCGGCGCTCGCCGGGCAGCCGGACACGTTCGACCCGGTGCAGACCGACCCGAACGACACCGCCGTCATCATCTACACCAGCGGGACGACGGGCCAGCCCAAGGGCGCGGAGCTGTCGCACAGCAACCTGCTGTCGAACGCCATGGTGAGCGACACGCTGTTCGAGCGGACGCTGCACGACACGTCGCTCGTGACGCTGCCGCTGTTCCACATCTTCGGGCAGACGTGCGTGATGAACGTCGGCCTCTACCGGCGGGCGACGCTCGTCCTGCAGCCGCGGTTCGAGCCGAAGCAGGCCGTCGAGCTGCTGGTCAAGGAGAAGGTGAACATCTTCGCGGGCGTCCCGACGATGTACTGGGGCCTGCTGACCGACGACACCTCCGACGAGGACATCGCGACGATCCGGGAGAACCTGCGGGTCGCGGTCTCGGGCGGGTCGGCGCTGCCGATGGAGGTCCTGAAGGGGGTCAAGAAGAAGTTCGACGTGGACGTCCTGGAGGGCTACGGCCTGTCGGAGACGTCGCCGGTCGCCTCGTTCAACCGCCCGGACCGCCCGGCCAAGCCCGGCTCGATCGGCCTGCCCATCTGGGGCATCGAGATGAAGCTGATCGACGAGGAGTGGAACGACGTCGAGGGCGAGGGCCCCGGCGAGATCGCCATCCGCGGGCACAACATCATGAAGGGCTACTACGGCCGGCCGGACGCGACCGCGGACTCGATCAAGGACGGCTGGTTCCGCACCGGTGACGTGGCCCGCCGCGACGAGGACGGCTACTACTACATCATCGACCGCTCCAAGGACATGATCATCCGGGGCGGGTACAACGTCTACCCGCGGGAGCTCGAAGAGGTCCTGATGACCCACCCGGACGTGTCCCTGGCCGCGGTCGTGGGCGTCGAGCACCCGTCGCACGGCGAGGAGATCAAGGCGTACGTGATCCGGACGCCGGGCTCGTCCCTCACCGAGGACGAGCTGGTCGCGTGGGGCAAGGAGCAGTTCGCGAACTACAAGTACCCGCGGATCGTCGAGTTCCGCGACGAGCTGCCGATGACCGCCACCGGCAAGATCCTCAAGCGCGAACTGCGCTGACCCGCGACGCCCGAAGGCCCGGGGCGCCGGCACCCGCCGGCATCCCGGGCCTCTGCCTGTGCGCAGCGAAGACGCGAGGAGCCGACCGCATCCCTGGTCGAGGATGTACGGCGGCCGGCCTGGAGTCCTGCGCCAACGGCACGGACCGCCACGAGCGGCCCTGGACGGCGCGGGCCGGGAGTGCGGGGGGCCGGAGCCGACCGCCCGCACTCCTCGTGAGCAGGGTCAGATCGTGTAGGGCAGGTGCTTGATCCCGTTGATGAAGTTGGACTCCAGCCGGGCGGGCTCGCCCGACGCGCGGATCTCGGGCGTGCGGCGGAGCAGCTCGCGGAACATCACGGTGATCTCGCGCCTGGCCAGGTGGGCGCCGAGGCAGAAGTGCGGCCCCGGCCCGCCGAACCCGACGTGCGGGTTCGGGTCGCGCAGGATGTCGAACTTCTCCGGGTCGGTGAAGACCGTCTCGTCGCGGTTGGCCGACCAGTAGTACAGGATGAGCTTGTCGCCCTCCTTGACGTGGTGGTCGTTCAGCGTGGTGTCGCGGGTCGCGGTGCGGCGCATCCAGATCACCGGCGACACGTACCGGACGATCTCCTCCACGGCCCCGGGCATCCGGCCGTCGAAGTCCTCGGTGAGCAGCGCCCGCTGGTCGGGGTTGCGGGTGAACAGGTCCAGGCCGTGCGCGATCGCGTTGCGGGTGGTCTCGTTGCCCGCGACGACCAGCAGGATGAAGAAGGAGCCGAGCTCCTGGTCGGTCAGGGACTCGCCGTCGATGTTGGCGTTGACCAGCGCGGACGTCAGGTCGTCGGTGGGGTCTTCGCGGCGCTGCCGGCCGAGGTCCTCGACCAGGTTCTTGAGCGTCTCGCCGGCGCCGAGCAGGGCCATCGCCATCTGCTCGGCGTCACCGGACGGGATGAACTCCGCGTCGTTGCCGGCGAGGATGACGTTCGTGGCGTCCAGGACCGTCTGGTAGTGGTCCTCGGAGATCCCCATCATGTCGCAGATGATCTTCAGCGGGAGCCGGGCGGCGACGTCGGCGACGAAGTCGCCCGTGCCGCCGCCGGTCGCGACGCTCTCGACGATCTCCCCGGCGACGGTCTCGACCTTGTCCTCGAAGCGCTGGATCATGCGCGGGGAGAACGCCCGGGACACGATCCGCCTGATCTTGGCGTGCCGCGGGTCGTCCATGCTGATCATCGAGCCGAAGAACTCGTGCATGTCGCCGGGCATGTCCGGGATGCTGATGGCGCCCTTGCCGGAGCAGAAGTCCTGCGGGCGGCGGGACGCCTCGATGATGTCGGCGTGCCGGGTCAGCGCGTAGTAGCCGGGCCCCTGCGGCATGATGATGATCTCGGGTTCCTCGAAGCGCACCAGCTCGGGATGCCAGCGCAGGGCCTTGAAGGCCTCATGCCGGTACTCGTGCGGCTGCCGCCAGAAGTCCCAGTCCGTCAGGTTGATGTCCTCGACCTTGAGCACGTACCCACCACCTCGTCGATCCGAACCCGGTTCGGTTTACAGGCACCCTCTCAAAGTAAAGCCCGGAGTGCACACTTTTCGACACAGTGACGACCCTCACACTAACCGTCCCGGGCCACCCCCGGCCGGTTCGGCGGCCCGTTCGCGGAGTAGCGTGCGCCGGAAACCGAGGAGGCGGACATGAGCGACATCACGACCGGGTCGGTCAGCGCGAACGGGATCGACTTCGGATACCTCCAGGCGGGCCCCGCGGACGGCCCCCTCGCCCTGCTCCTGCACGGCTTCCCCGACTCGCCGCACACCTGGCGGCACCTCATGCCCGGGCTCGCCGCCGCCGGGTACCGCGCCGTCGCGCCGTTCATGCGGGGGTACGCGCCCACCTCCGTCCCGGTGGACGGCACCTACCAGAGCGGCGCGCTCGCCGCCGACGCCATCGCCCTGCACGAGGCCCTCGGCGGCGGCTCCGACGCCGTCGTCATCGGCCACGACTGGGGTGCCTTCGCCACCTACGGCGCCGCGAACGCCGCCCCGGACCGCTGGCGCAAGGTCGTCACGATGGCCGTCCCGCCCCTCGCCGTCATGACCACCGCGTTCTTCGACTACGAGCAGCTCAAGCGCTCGTTCTACATCTTCGTGTTCCAGACCCCGCTGGCCGAGCTCGCCCTGAACCGCGCGTTCGTCGAGGGGCTCTGGCGCGACTGGTCCCCCGACGACGGCCGCGACCGGTCGCAGGACGTGGACCACGTCATGGACTGCCTGGCCACCCCGGACAACGTCGCGGCGGCGATCGGGTACTACCGCGCCATGCTCGACCCGTCCCGGCTCGTCCCCCGTTTCGCGGCCGAGCAGGAGGCGACGACCAAGGTCGGCGAGCTCCCCGTCCTCTACCTGCACGGGGCGGACGACGGCTGCCTGGGCGCGGACATCGTCGCCCCCGGCGGGGACCTCCGCGCCGTCAAGGCCGCCCTGCCGCCGGGATCGCAGGCCCATCTCGTGCCGGGCGGGGGCCACTTCCTCCAGCTCGACCGCCCCGGCGACGTGAACGCCCGCATCCTCGACTGGCTGGCCTGACTCCGGACGGGGCGCGCCCTCGGGCGGGGTCACCGAACAGCGCACGTCGCACGGCCCCCTCCCCTGGCCGGCGCAGCCCCAGGACGGGCGCACCCTCAGGCGGGGTCGCCGAAGAGCGGCACGTCGGACGGCTCCAGATCCCTCCGGACCCGGACGAAGCGGACGGCGTGCCGCCAGCGGCCGTGCTCGACGGCGGCGTCCCCGCTCATCTCCACGACGATCTCCGGCTCCGTCCGCAGGTACCGGATCGGCGGATGCGCCCCGTACGGGCCGCCGGCGAACCCGGCGGGCAGCTCCGCCGGCCACGGATGCCCGGGCCCGGCGTGCGGGAGGATGCCGGCCAGCGCCGTCCGCGCGGCGGGCCGGAGCGGCGTCGTCCGCGCGACGACCCGCAGCCGCCCGCCGGCGTCGTAGCGGCCGAGGATCAGCGTCTCGGGCGCCTGCCGGGTGCCGGTCAGCCCGCCAACGATCGCCTCCGCGGTGATGCGGCGCTTCACCTTCCGCCAGCCGCGACGGCCCTCCCGGTAGGGGCCGTCGGCGTCCTTGACCACGAGCCCCTCCACGCCCTGGGCGGCGAAGACGTCGAACCAGAGCGCCGCCTCCTCCGCGTCGTCCGTCTGCGGGCTGACGACGACGCGCGCGTGCGGCGGGGCGGCGCCGAGCAGCGCCTCCAGGACGGCCCGGCGCTCCCGCAGCGGCCGCGGGCGCAGGTCGGCCCCGTCCGACTCCAGGACGTCGAACACGACGTAGTGGCAGGGCTCGGTGCGGGCGAGCTCGGCCCGCCGGCGTCCGGCGACGTGGCGGCGCTGCAGCGCGCCGAAGTCGAGGGTCCCGTCGGCGCCCCAGCGGACGATCTCCCCGTCGACGACCGTGCCCGGCGGGACCTGCTCCGCCACCGCCGCGACGATCTCGGGGAACGCCTCGTTGAAGCTGACGCGGCGGCGGGACGACAGGTGGACGGCACCGTCCTCGGCCACGCGCGCGACCGCGCGGAACCCGTCGAACTTCGGCTCGTAGCGGCAGCCGCCCGGACACGACCGCTGCGGCGGGATGTGGTCGATCGTCGCGGTCAGCATCGGCTTCACCGGGGACCGGATGTGCATGGTTCGCGCCCCCCGAACCAGGCGGCCCTGATGACCGCCCACTCCCCTCACCTACCCCGCTTGACCTGCACTGATAGGCCGCCGGACCGAATGTTGACCCGCGGTTGGACCGGCCAAGGCCCGCACCGGGGGACACCCGCCGACGACCCGAAACGCTCGCCGGGCCGGCCCCCGCCCCCGCTTCTTCCGCGAACCCGTCAGGTCTTGGGGCGGGAAGGGAGGAGCCGACCGGGGTGGCCGGCCGGCTCGTCCTGTTCTGCGGTGGTTCTACGGGGTCACGAGTTCCAGTCGGGGCGGAGTGGCATGTCGCTCGTGCCGTCGGCGTGCAGTTTGACGCCTAGTGTCTGGTGGAGCTGGATCCAGTTCTGGTCGAACCCGAGCACGCAGCCGGCCATGTAGACGCGCCACACGCGGGCGGTGCCCTCGCCTACCTCGGCGACGGCCTCGTCCCAGTGCTCGTCGAGGTTCTCGCACCAGGCGGTGAGCGTGCGGGCGTAGTGCTCGCGCAGGTTCTCCTGGTGGCGGATCTCGAAGCCCGCGTCGTTCATCTGGCACTGGACGTAGCCGGGGCCCTCCAACTCGCCGTCCGGGAACACGTAGCGGTTGATGAAGCCGTTCTCCTTGCGGGACGGCGCGATGTTGTCGGGACGGGTGATGGTGTGGTTCAGCATCCGGCCGCCCGGCTTCAGCTTCCCGTACAGGAACGAGAAGTAGGCGGGCAGGTTGGCCTTGCCGATGTGCTCGGTGAGCCCGATGGAGCTGATCGCGTCGAAGTCCGACTCGGTGACGTCCCGGTAGTCCATGTGGCGGACCTCGGCGAGGTCCGACAGGCCGCGGTCCGCGATGGCCTTCTGCGCCCACTCGGCCTGCTGCTTCGACAGCGTCACGCCCAGCGCCCGGACGCCGTACTCCTTCGCGGCGTGCATGACCATGCCGCCCCAGCCGCAGCCGACGTCCAGCAGGCGCATGCCCGGCTTGAGGGCGATCTTCCTGGCGACCAGGTCGTGCTTGAAGAACTGCGCCTCTTCCAGCGTGGCGTCCGCCGTGGGGTAACACGCGCAGGTGTAGGCCATGGACGGGCCGAGCACCCACTCGTAGAACGTGTTGGACACGTCGTAGTGGTGCGAGATCGCCTTCGCGTCCCGGCGCTTGGAGTGCCGCAGCCACGACGGGATGCGGCTGAACGGCGCCTCCTGCGGCGGCGGGTCGAGCCGGCGGGAGACCGCGGCGCGCAGCAGCGGATCGCCGAGCACACCGCCGAGGATCCGCGCCTTGTCGCCCGGCGTCACCTCGTTGAACACCTGCTGCATCGTGCGCAGCGCGGTGATCATGTCCCCGCTGACGTCGATCATGCCGGTGACGTAGGCGCGGGCCAGGCCCAGCGCCCCCGGCGAGTGCAGCAGGTAGGACACCGCGTACGGCGAGCGGATGTCGAACCGGATTGCGGCGCCGGGCACCCCTGCCCGGGACCCGTCGTACGCCGCGAACTCCACTGGCGCCTCAGCCCCGGCGAGCCGCTCGAAGACCCTCGCCAGCGTCATGGTGATCCCTCCTGTCTCTCCGCCCGGCCGGGTCCGCGATGACCGGCCGCCGTCCGGGCACTCCCCCGAACCTGCGGACGCCTGGTCAGCGTCCGCGCACGCACTTGTCGTAGAGGTCGAGCAGGCGCTCGCCGGGGTCGTAGCTCCCCTTGAGCCGCCGGTATGTGTCCCCGTCGTAGTAGCGCCAGAACTCGTCCCTGCTGTAGAAGGCAGTCGAATAGAGGGACTTGTGCCCGTCAAGGGCCGCGACCTTACGTTCGATGAGCCGGTTGTGGTACTCGGGGATCTGCCCCGGCGGCAGCCGGACCGTCCCCCAGAAACCCACGTTCACGTACGGGCGGCCCACTTCGAGCGGGTACAGCGGCCACCGCTCCTTGGCGCGCAGCGGGCACAGCCAGATCGGGCTCATCCCGACCTTGTCGTGGAAGAACTCCAGGAACTCGGGGAGCCGCTCGGCGGGGACCTCGATGTCCTGGATGACGTCCTCGCGGGGCCGCTGCCCCCGCCACCGGTCGGCGCGCGCGACGAAGTGGTACCGGCGGTCGTAGGCGACGAGCCTCCGGTACACGTCCGACCGCTTGAACCTGTCGGGCCACAGCCGCCGGACGGCCGGGTTCTGGACGCCGAACGCGCCCGAGCACCAGAACCAGTCGGTGTCCCAGCGCCAGATGTAGTCGCGGATCGTCAGGAAGTCGACGGACCGCTCCTGGATCGACCGGTAGTAGATCTCCTGGCCGGTGTAGTCGGACGTGTACGGCGCCGAGTCGGCGAAGAAGCCCAGCGTGATGTACTGCTCGTCCGCGCCGAAGACCGTGCCGTCCATGAAGTCGACGGCCTCGTCCTCGAACCGCCCGGACTCGGTGATCTCCGCCATCACCCGGGCCAGCTCGGCCGCGTCGCCGAACCGCAGATGCCGCAGCCGGACGTAGGGGCGGACCTGCCGCAGCTCGATCTTCAGCCGCAGCGAGTAGCCGAGCGTCCCGTAGGAGTTGGGGAACCCGTAGAACAGGTCGGCGTGCTCGTTGTCCCTGGTCGCGGTGACGACCCGGCCGTCGCCGGTCAGCACCTCCATCTCCAGGACCGCCTCGTGCGGCAGCCCGTCCCGGAAGGAGGTCGACTCGATGCCGAGGCCCGTCACGGCGCCGCCGAGGGTGATCGTCTTCAGCTGCGGGACGACCGTCGGCATCAGCCCGTGCGGGAGCGTCGCGTCGACGAGGTCCTCGTAGGTCGCCATGCCCTGGACCTGCGCGGTCCGCTCCTCGGCGTCGACGCTGAGCACCTTGTCGAACCCGGACACGTCCAGCCCGGGAGCGTCCGAGGGGTCGCGCCACCGGAACAGGTTCGAGGTCTTCTTCGCCAGCCGCACCGGCGTGCCCGCCGGGATCGCCTCGTAGGACCTCTTGAGCGCCTCGACCGCCCGCTCGTGATCGCCCTTGACCGCAAGTTCCGTCATCTGCCCCTCCCGGAGACCCAGTTAATCGATCATCCCATGCACGGTCCACATAATTTGGACGTTAGGGGAGTCACAGGCAGAGAGCGGAATAACCCCTCGGGCGCGTACATCGGCGTCGATTCATCTCCTGGAGGCGACGGAACCGCAACAGGGCGGCCACGTCAACATCTCCCCCGCCCCCCAGCCTGACAAACAC
>NZ_SMKM01000207.1 GCF_004348665.1 Actinomadura sp. GC306
GGTCTGCGGCGGGCGGACCGGCTCCTGCGGGCGCGGCGGCCGGGGCCGCAGGTGCGCCGGGGCCGCGCCGTCGGAAAGGGGTGCGCGCGGCTTCGGGATGGGGGAGACCGGGGTGTCGGGCCCGGTGATGCGGCGGATGTCGATGGCGCCGGGGTCCGGGCGGCCGAGGAGCGGGACCTGCGACGCCCCGTAGTGCCCGCCGCGCGCCCAGTCCTTGCGGGCGCGTTCGGCGTGGTACGACTGCGGCGACGGCAGCGGCGGCCCGGCGGGCCAGCGGCGCGGGACGCCCCAGCCGTCCAGCCACTGGACGATCGTCTCGACGCCGGTGAGCAGCGTGCCGGTGAACGGCGCCCGGGACTGGCCGATGACCATGATCTGCGCGCAGAGGCGGCCCTCCGCGCCGGCGCGCCCGCCGAGCAGCCGGGCGGCGCGGGTGACGGGCAGCAGCTGGACGATCTCGCCGGTGCCGGGATGCCAGACCAGGTGCGGCGGGCGGCCGTCCTTGAGGAGGTCGGCGGCCACCGAGCGGGCGGAGACGGTGCGCGGATCGTGGTCGCCGGTACACCAGACGACCCGGGGAGCACCTCCTCGCAGAGCTCCGCCGTCCTGTCGCGCCGGCATGCGGCCGGCTCCCGGCAGCCATGCGTCTGCCACGGTGTGTCCCCCCCAATCGGGCGGTCTAGTCCCGAATGGTCTAGTCCTACTCTCATAGCCCAGCAGGACGTATAAAGTCCAGCCCGCCGTCATGGGCCGGGAATGACGGCGCTGACCTCCGGGCGAGGTGACACCACAGTGCTCGGCTGTCGGTGCAGATGCGTACCCCGGGGCCCCTTCCCTTGCACCTGGCGTTCTCATTCTCCATTGAAAGTCTCACCGGATCGGACGTCGCACGCGGGGTGCCGGTACGTCGTCGCACGTCAGCGGCATGCTGGACGCCGGGTGAACCCTTCCTGCAAATCGGCCGGAAGTGGACGGGAGATCGTGTCAACCCGATCGCAGGTACCCGGGTGGGGTTCACAACGCGGACCGAGTCACGTTCTAATAGGGCGTCATGACCGTTGACGCAGCGCTTCCCCCGGGGGTCCCCGGCATCGACGTCCCCCGCCTGGCGGACTGGCTCGCCCGCGAGCTGCCCGGTTCGGGACGCATCGGGGCGATCGACCTGATCGCCGGCGGCCGATCGAACCTCACCTACGGGATCACCCTGGACGGCGGCCGCCGCATCGTGCTGCGCAGGCCGCCGCTCGGGCACGTCCTGCCGACGGCTCACGACATGGGCCGCGAGTACCGCGTGCTGACCGCGCTCGGCGACGGGACGGCGGTCCCGGTCCCGCGGACGCTGGCGTTCTGCGACGACGAGGACGTCATCGGCGCGCGCTTCTACCTCATGGACTTCGTCGAGGGACGCGTCCTGCGGACCCGCGAGGACGCCGAGGACATGACGCCCGAGCAGGCGCGGGGCCTCAGCGAGGCGCTGGCGGAGGCGCTCGCCGCCATCCACACCGTGGACGTGGAGGCCGTCGGCCTGGCGGACTTCGGGCGTCCGAACGGCTACATGGCGCGCCAGCTCAAGCGCTGGGGCAAGCAGTGGGACGGGTCCCAGGAGGCCATCCGCGCCACCGGCACCGTCCGTGAGCTGCCCGAGTACGACCGGCTCGTGGCGCGGCTCGCCGAGCGGCTCCCGGCCGACGCGCCGGCGCGGCTCGTCCACGGCGACTTCCGGCTCGACAACGCGCTCGCCAGGCTGGAGCCGCGGCCGGAGATCGCCGCCGTGGTCGACTGGGAGATGTCGACGCTCGGCGACCCGCTGTCCGACCTCGGGCTGACGCTCGTCTACTGGGCCGAGGCCGCCGACGCCGACAAGCTGCCCGTCGGCGCGACGATCACCGCGGCGCCGGGTTTCTACACCCGGAGCGAGTTCACCGAGCGGTACGCGGCGCTGACCGGCTACGACCTGGCCGACCTCGACTTCTACGTCGCGTTCGCCTGCTTCAAGCTCGCCGTGATCCTTGAGGGGATCCACGCGCGCTACCTGCAGAAGGCGACCGTCGGCGAGGGGTTCGACCAGATCGGCGCCGGCGTCCCCGTCCTGCTGGACCGGGCGCACCGCACCCTGGACACCGGCACCATCTGAGCACGCGGGCCGGCTGATGCGGGCCGACTGATGCGGGGCGCCCCGGAAGGGGCGCCTCAGCAGTACGAGACGCGGGCGGAGCCGCCCGGGGAGAACGAGACCGACCCGCTCCGCTCGCCGAAGCAGAAGACGTTCGTGCGCCGCACGGTCACCTCCGCGGACCGGCCGGCGGCCAGGCGCCCGGCCCCGCCCGCCGCCAGCTCGCCGGACGTACCGGCCACTCGCCAGTTCACCGTCCCGCCCACGGCGGTGATGCGGACGGTGCACGCCTGGTCGTTGCCCATGCGGCAGCCCTCGACCGACAGCGTCCCGCGCCTCGGGGGCTCGGGCTCGTCGGTGTCCCGCGGCGGGGTGGCGGACGGCGGCCGGGTCGTGGCCGTCCGGGACGGCGTGGCGGACGGCGAGGGCGTCTTCGACGGCGACTTCGTCTTGGTCGGGGACGGCGACGCGGCCGTGGGGGACGGGTCGGTCGGCGTCGGCTCGGGCTGCCCCGAGGGCACCGGCTCGCTGCTGTCGGCCGGGGCCGGGGCGGCCGCGGACGAGTCCGGCCCGCCGCCGATGAACGCCGACACCGCCCCCGCCGACAGCACCACCGCGCCCACCGCCACCGCAGCGGCGGCGACGATGCGCCCGCGCCGCCGGGACGGGCGCTCGCGGGCCCGCGTCGGCGTCGGCTCGTAGGGGAGCGGCCAGCCGTACTCGTCGAATGGCTCGGTCCAGGCGGCGATGGCGCGGCGGTTGGCCGCGCGGTCCTCGGCGGTCGCGGCGGTCAGCACGTCGAGCCGCAGGTCCGGGGGGATCGCGGCGATCGGCAGCACTGACAGCAGCCGGTCGGGCGGCAGCGCCGGGATCTGCAGCTCCGCGCACGCCGGGCAGCCCGCGATGTGCCGCACGAGCGCCTGCGCCGCGCGCGGGGGCAGCGGCCACGACTCGACCAGCGCCGCGACGCCGGGGCAGTCCTCCCAGTGGTCCTGCGCGATGAGGGCCGCGTGCAGCGAGGCGGCGAGGTCCGCGCGCGTGCGCTCCACGAGGCCGAGCGTCTCCTCCAGCGGGATGCCGAGGATGCCGCACAGGTCGACCTCGTCCAGGTCGTGCCGCACCAGCAGGTCGATCGCCTCGCGCTGCCGGCCGTTGAGCGCGGCGAGCGCGCTGTGCGCGAGGAGCCGGCGTTCCGTCCGCCGGGCGAGCTGCTCCTCGGTCAGGCCGTCGTCGGCCTCGGGCGCCTCCTGCCCGGTGTGCCGGTTCGGGCTGTCGCGGCGCCGCATGGACTCCTTGCGGGCGATCGCGTACATCCAGCCGCGCAGCCGCTCGGGCTCGGTGAGCCGGTCGATGTGCTCGCGGGCCGCGATGAAGGCGTTGCGCAGGGCCCCCGCCGCCTCCACGCGATCGCGGAGCAGCCCGTGGCAGTAGTCATAGAGGAACGGCGCGTAGGTGTCGTAGACCTCGGTCAGCGCGATGACGTCCCCGGCCCGCAGCGAGTTCGCCAGCCTGACGTCGTCGTTCTGCCCGGGCCATGGCTCACCGGCCACGGGAACCCTCCCAGTCGAAATCGGTGTCGTCGATCAAACCCCCGGTGAGCGCCGACGCCTGCCGGGCCGCTCTGGTCGCCTGATCTTGCCACCAAGTCGACGGGATTTCTCGCGGACGCGACGAAGCCCGTGACGGAATCGGTACACAATGTGCTGTTTGGCCTAGTCGACCGACTATCCAATATCCGAAATGTGATATAGATCACGTTTCGCGATCAGTCTTCGGGGCCGCCTCCCGGGGGAGGGCACAGGAGCGTGACCGTGCCGCTCTGGCCGGTCGAGAGCCGGACCGTCCCGATGCCTCCCGGCGGGACGCAGGTCCCGCTGACGCTGACCACGCCCCTCTGGCCGCTGGCGAGCGTACCGCCGCCGCTGGCGCTGAGCCCGTCGGACGCGTCCACGACCCTCCAGGTCACCGTCCCCCCCACGGCGCGCACCGAAAAGGAGCACGAGCCGGCGCCGGCGCCGCTGATCGTGCAGCCGCCGACCTGCAGGGTTCCGGGCCGCGGGGGTGTGGCGCTCGGGCGCGGGCTGGAGGGGCGGGCCGACCGGGTCCGCGTCGGCGTCGGGGTCGGTGTGGTCGTGGACGGGGTGGGCGTCGGCGTGCTGCTCTCGGTGGGCGTCGGAGACTCCGTGGGCTCCTCGCTCTCGCTCGGCAAGGCCGAGTCGGGCGCCGACGCGACGGGCCCGGGGGGCCCCTGGGCCTTCGGCCCACTGTCAGAGCCCGGCATGATGAAGAACGCCCCCGCCACGATGACCATCACTGCGGCCACGGCGGCGAGCACGGGCCAGAGTGCGCGCGGGGTACCCCGTTTGGGAGCGGCCTTCGCGGGCGCCGCGTCCTCGTCGATGGGCCAGCCCCAGGTGTCGAACGGGCCGGCGTGGTAGGCGATGTCGTCCAGCTCGGCGGCCAGCGACGGGTCGGTGGCGGTGGCCATCACATGGCCGCGCAGATCGGTCGGCATCATCGCGACGGGCATCACCTGCAGCAGCCGCGCAGCGGACACCGGCCGGTCGCGCTGCTGCGCGCACACCGGGCACCTCTCCATGTGGTCGGCGAGCGCGCGGACGGCCGGGGGCGGCAGCGGCCAGCCGCCCTGGGCCGCCATCGCCGCCGCCTCTTCGCAGCCCTCGCCGTTGCGCGCGATGTGCGCGGCGGTGAGCGCGCCGTCGAGGCGGGTGCGGGCCCGGCCGGTCAGGTCGGCGGCCTCGTGCGCGTCGATGCCGAGGACGCCGCCGATCTCGCCGGGGTCCAGCCCGTGCCGCAGCATGAGGTCGAGGGCCTCGCGCTCGCGCCCGCGCAGCGCCGCCAGGCCGCTGTGGGCGAGCTGGCGCGCCTCCAGCCGCTCGGCGAGCTCCGTGCCGTCCAGGAAGCCCTCCTCGACCTCCGGGGCCTCCTGCCGCTCGGCGGGCCGCTGCGGGTCGCGGAGGCGCCGCATGGCCTCCTTGCGGACGAGCGCGTACAGCCAGCCGCGGAAGCGGTCGGGTTCGCGCAGCCCGGGGACGTGCGCGTAGGCGGCGATGAGCGCGTCGTGCAGCGCGCCCGCCGCCTGGTCCTGGTCGCGCAGCAGCGCGTGGCAGTAGTCGTACAGGCGGGCCGCGTAGCGGTCCATGACCTGGATGAGCGAGCTCGCGTCGTTCACGGCCAGGGACCGCGCCAGGCGCTCGTCCTCGGCGCGATCGAAACTGGGCCAACCGGACACAAGGTCCTCCCGCGGGCTGTGTTCGCGAATCTCTCGTCCGCATCCTCGGGGACGGCTGGAAGATCCGATGGGAGCCGCTGCGCTCGTCCGCCGCCCGGTTCCGGGCCGGCTCGCTTCCCGTCACGCATCAGGGAGGGAAGGTAGTCGGAGGCCCGACGGCCCCGCTCCCCGTCGGGCCTCCACCAGGTTGGACGGCCGGGTGCGGCGTCCGGTTGACACCGGAAGCCAGAAAAAATCAAGAACTACCCGACGCATCCGGATGATCACGTAAATGTCATCATCCGGATGCGTCGTCGTGCCGGTCGGTCAGCGGACGCCGCTCACTCGTCGATGCGGCGGGACAGCGCCTTGAGGAAGATCTTCTGGATCTCCTCAGGGGTCTGCGCGACCTGGACGGTGCCGTTGGTCGCCTCCGCGATCTGCTTCAGCTCGTTGACGTCCACGCCCTGGCCGAACCCGATCATGTTGACCTGGATCGGCTTGTTCGGGTCCTGCATCTCCCGGAGCTCGGCGAGCGTACTCCGCAGCGACGGGCCGCCGTCGTCGTCGTTGCGGCCGTCCGTCAGCAGCAGGATCGAGTTGCCGAACTCCGGCTTGTAGGTGTCGTTCATCATCTTGTACGCGGCGAGCATCGTCCGGTACAGCCCGGTGTCGCCGGTCGGCTTCGGCCGCATCGTGTTGAGCGACGACAGGACGAGGCCGCGCCGGGTGGTGGACCCGATCCGCTCGCCGAGCGGGCCGATCGGCACGGTCGTCTTGTAGGGCAGGTCCCCGTCCATGTTCGTCGAGAACACCCACTGGCCCAGCTCGGTGTCGTCCGACATCATGCTGAGGCCGCCCTGCGAGATCTGGGCGATGGCCTGCATCCGGTCGACGTTCGAGCCCGGCGCGACCTTCTCCAGCATCGAGCCGGACACGTCGAGCAGCGTCAGCATGCGCAGGCCGAGCGACAGCTTCGACCACGCCTGCATGACCTTCGCGACGTCCTCGCTCTTCGGCGTCGGCAGCTGCCGCGGGCGGGCGGGGCTGACACCGGCCTTCTGGTCGAAGCCCTCCGGCGCCTTGCCGTCCGGGGTGCGGAAGCCGGCCGCGTGGACGTCGGTGCGGGTGGCCTCGGTGCCCAGCGCCTTCTCCAGCAGGCGGGCGGCCTTCTGCTTGGCGGCGTCCTGGCTGGTGATGGTGAACGGGTAGTCCATCGACAGCGTGCCCTCAAGCGGGTACAGCGCCACCGCGGGCTCCTGCGGCTTGGTCCGGTTGTAGCTCCACAGCGCCTGCTCCGACGACAGGGAGATCGGCTTCTTGCCGCCGCTGCTCTTGCTGAACGCCTCGAACTCCGCGTCGACGTTGGGGACGGTGCTCTCCCGGACGGTCCGCACGATGCCGGTGAAGATCGAGTCGCGGTTGGGGTCGTTCGCCAGCAGCGTGCTGGTGACCATCAGCGAGCCCATGCCCGCGGCGTTGCGCATCGGGTCGGGGACGACCAGCCGCACCGTGCCGGCCGGGATCATCTGGTTCTTGGTGACCGCGCCGCCCGCGGTGCCGCCGGCGGCCTTGAGCAGGTTGTCCCACGACGGGCTCGCGGTGATGCCCTGCTTCTTCAGCTGCAGCGCGAGCGACTGCGGCAGGCCCACCACGATCGGGCTCGTCGCCACCGAGGTCTTGGTCGGCGCGATGGCCTTCTTCTCACCGTCGTCGCCCGCCTGCGCCAGCGAGATCCACAGCGACGAGTCGGGGATCCACACGTCCGGGCGCTCGTTGGCCGTGTTCGCCACGCCCTGCCCGGACAGCAGCGTCGACACCGAGAACGGCTCGACCTTCTTCACCGTGGCCCGGACGCACTTGCCGTCCGCCTCCTGCGAACTGTCGTTGAAGCGCTTGGCGGCCTTCTCCACGATGGGCGCGATGTCGGGCGCCGCCGCGACCGACAGGTTCAGCGCGTCGTCGCCCGTGCAGCCGCCGCTCTCGGCGAACGCGTACACGCCCACGCCCAGCAGCAGCGCGAGGCCCACGGCCCCGGCCATCGGCCCGATCAGCGCGGTCGTGCTGCGCTTGCGCTTGCGCCGCCCGTACTCGTAACCACCGGACTCGCGGCCGGAACCGCCAGAACCGCCGGAACCGCCGGAGCCACCGGACCCGCCGTAGCCGCCGGAGTCGCCCGGCCCCCCGAAGTACCCGGACGGGCCGCCGTCGGAGCTGCGGATGGAGTCGTACTCGCTGTACCCGGTCCCGGCCAGCGGGGACGAGGAGGCGCCGGGCGGCGGGCCCTGCGGGCTCCCGGACATCGGCTCCCCGGGGCGGCGGCCGCCGTCCCGCGCACCGCCGTACCCGCCGCGGCCGTAGCCGGGGTGCTCACCCGACTGCCGCGGCGTGAACCACTGCGGGGTCTCACCGGACGCCCCCGGCGCGGCGCCCCTGCCGGGGGGCGCGCCGCGCGGCCCGGCCGGCGGCTGCGCCAGCGGCTGGCCCTGGCTGTCACGAGCGCCGAACCAGTCGGAGGACCCGTCGTTGGCGGGACCGAAGACCGGACGGGACGGGTCGTACCCGCCCTCCCCCGCCCCATCGGGGATGTCATTGCGGTGACGTCCGCTCATGGCCTGCCCTCGATTCACCAGAAACCCGCCGATGTTCCACGGCACTGTAGTAGTACGAACTAGAGGTTACAAAGAACTCAAAACTGATAATGACGCAGGTCATGAGCGTATGACCCAACGATCCTGGCATTCGCGCGGATCATCACGCCCTGCGTACGGGGTGGAACGGTCCGCCGCGACCACCTCGGGAAACCTGCCCGGCGCCCCGCGCAGATGGCCGGAACCGGACGGCCGGACCCTGTTTCAGCGGCAGACTTGGGGCCATGGCACGCCTCGTTTCCGTCTCCGCCGCCGCCGATCCGCGCCTCGCCGACTACGTCCGGCTGCGGGATGTGAACCTCCGCAAGAGCCTGGAGGCCGAGCACGGGCTGTTCGTCGCCGAGGGCGAGAAGGTGATCCGCCGCGCGGTCGCCGCGGGCCACCCCGTCCGCTCCCTGCTGATGGCCCGCCGCTGGGCCGAGCCGCTCGCCGACGTCCTGGCCGGCCTCGACGCCCCCGTCTACATCGCCGACGACGCCGTCCTGGAGTCGGTCACCGGCTTCCAGGTCCACCGCGGCGCCCTGGCGTCCCTCGAACGCCTCCCGCTCCCGCCCGTCGACGCCCTCCTCACCACCGCCCGCCGCGTCATCGTCTGCGAGGACATCGTCGACCACACCAACATCGGGGCGATCTTCCGGTGCGCGGCGGCGCTCGGGGTGGACGCGGCCGTCCTCGCGCCGCGGTGCGCGGACCCGCTGTACCGGCGCGCGGTGAAGGTGTCGATGGGGGCGGTGTTCGCCCTCCCGTACGCGCGGATGACCGACTGGCACCACGGGCTGGCCGCACTTCGGGAGCGCGGCTTCGAGCTCCTCGCCCTCACGCCCGCGGCCGGCGCGACGCCCGTGGACGAGGTGCCCGCCGGCGGGGGCCGCAGGGCGCTGCTGCTCGGCTCGGAAGGGGACGGGCTGTCGTCACGGTGGCTGCACGAGGCCGACCGCCGCGTCCGGATCCCGATGGACGAGACGGCCCTGGCGCGCGGCGTCGACTCGCTGAACGTGGTCGCCGCCGCCGCGATCGCCTGCTACGCGCTCACCCGCTGATCACTTGCCGAACACGCCCTTGCGGGGGCGCCGGTGCGCGCCCTTCGCCCGCTTGGCCGCCGCCCCGGCGGGAACGGGCCGCCTGCCGAGCCGCAGCTGCGTCATCAGCAGGGAGAACGCCACCAGGAGCGCCGCCAGCCACGCGGCCTGCGTGCTGGCCATCCGCTCGAACGTGAGGTCCTGCGCGACGGGCGCCTCGTTGCCCTGCAGCCGGCTCTGCGGCGTCACCGGGGCGCCCTGGCTCGGCGCGACCGACGGGCTCGGCGGCTCGATCGGCGGCAGCGCGACCGACGGGTCCGGCGGGGCGAACGACGAGTTCGGCTGCGGCGGCACGACCCCGCCCCGAGAGATCACCGCGCCGCCCGCGGAACCGGAACCGGAGCCGGAACCGGAGCCGCCGGCGGAGGAACCGCCGGAGCCGCCGCTCGACCCGCCGTCCCCGCCGGACGCGGAGTCCGAGGGCTTCGGCTTCTTGGACGGTGTCCCGGTCGGCTTCTTCGCCGGCGGCTTCGAGGAACTCGGCGGCTTGCTCGTCTCCGTGGGCGTCGGAGTCGGCGAAGGCAGCAGGAAGGCTACGCTCGCCGGTCCGGTGATGTCCTTGAGCTCCGCCGCGCCCACCGTGACGGTGATCTCCACCTTCTCCGTCTTCTCCGGGGCCTTCAGGTCCCATGCGAAGACGGCGTCCTCCCCGTCGGTGAGGTCTCCCGCCGAACAGGCTTCCGAATCGAAGTCCTTGCATGCCCCGGTGAGGGTCGCCGCCTCCGGAGTCGTGGTGAGGCCCTTGATCCGCACCGCGGCAACGGGGCCGCCGGTCGCCTTGATCGTGGCCGTGACGTCCACGGTCTCTCCGGCCTTCGGCTTCTCCGGCGCGGTGGAGACGATCACGCTGAGTTCGCCCTGCGCCACGGAGTCCGAGGGGGAGGGGGACGGTGTGTCGGCGGCGGCGACGGCGGACGCGCCGCCGGCGGCCAGGATGGCGGCCGTGCCGAGTCCGACAAAGACCGGCTTCACCGCTGATCGGCAGAGCACTGCCGCAGCACCTCCGTCGCATCGCCGTTGGGCGGTTTCGCTGTACCCGGGAGATCGTCCCGAAATCATGCGACCACGGATTCGCGGGTCGAATCAACCCCCGTCCGCGACTAGATCAACTCCTCGCGGACGTCCGTCACCTCGGACCTGGGAGCCCATGCCTGCCAGACCCCCTGGTCGATGCGGTCGAGGCCCAGCCCTTCGGCGACCGGGGCCCGCCCGCCGGTGTACTCGACCCGCAGCCAGCCCTCGTGCTCGCCGACGATGACGAACCGCTCGGCGCGCCAGCGGCACGTCGTCCGGACGTAGCGGAGGTCCTCGACCTCGGACGCGGGGACGATGCGGCGGTAGCGTCCGGGCCGCAGCTCCTCGAAGCCGTCCGTCGGCCCGGGGGTGTACAGCCGGACCTCGCCGTCGGCGCCCGGCGCGGCCTCGAAGTCGCGGCCGAGCCACCGCGCGATGTACCCGTCGCGGATCACTGCGCGGCCTCCGTCCGCCCGTCCCAGGCGTCGCCGCTCGGCTCCGGCCGCAGCCAGGCGAGCCGGTCGGGGTCGTACATGGCGATGAACCGCTCGGACCGGTCCCGGCCGAGGTAGTACATCTCCGCCCCGAACGGGAGGCGGACGCTGTCCACCTTGTACTCCCGGATGGACCCGGCGCTGCCCGGCGCGAAGCCGGTGCCCGCGAACGGCGCCCGCTCGATCACCCAGCCGGCCTCGCCCCACGCGGACATCTCCTCCTCGTCCCGCCCCCCGAACGGGATGCGGTAGAGGTCCGGGCAGTAGGCGGGCCACCGGATGACGTACACGCCCTCGTCGCCCGTCGCGAACGGGGAGCCCTCGTAGAGGAGGCCCAGCGCCTCGTACAGCTGGACGGGCGTCTGCAGCTCGGCGACGTCGCCCGTCGAGTGGACGAACCCGCCGACCCGGTCGTAGCCCTGCTCCAGGTACCAGGCGACGTGGCCGTGCGGCACGACCTTCTGCATGATGGTCGGCGAGGAGAGGCTGTCGTCGAGGTCGCCGGGCGCCGCCTGCGCCGCGGCCTCCCGCCGGGGCGGCGGCAGCGGAACCTCCGGCCGCGCCGGGACGAGCCCCACCCGCACGGCCCACTCGCTGAGCGACCGCACCTGGTCGCCGCGCAGGGACGCTCCGATGCGCGTCCCCGGGTTCAGCAGCATCGTCCAGTCCTCGCTGGGCCACGCGCCGATGAGCTCCCGGAAGTCCGCGTACACGAACCTGGTCTCGGGCATCACCTCACGCAGCCGCACCAGCGACGTGAACACCTGCACGGCGCCCTCGTCCCGCAGCGCCGCGTCCCAGCGGAAATCGCGCTGGACGGGGGTCACCTCAAGCGGCGCGTCCCCGGGGATCGGCACGAGGACGTTCGCGTTCAGCAGCACGCGCAGGAACGCGTCCGAGTCGCCGCCCAGCGTCGCGTCGTACAGCTCCTGGTCGATCCGGTTCCCCGGCTCGAACGCCTCCTCCGGCTCGTCCACGGGACGGGGGCCCGGTTCGCTCTCCGGCTCCGCATGCGCGTCCTGAGGCTCGTCCTGCGGCGGCTCTGCCTGACCTTCGCCGCCCCAAGGCCCCGGCAACGCGGACGCGTGGGACGCATCCGGCGCCGGAGCAGGAGACGCGGGTGCGTCCGGCAGCGGGTGTTCCTGGGACGGTCCAGCCTCGGTCGGCCCAGGCGCGGCTTGACCGCCCTGGGGCTCCAATGGCCCCGGGGAGGGCGACGACGGAGGCGGGCCCACGAAGCCGCGTTCGACGGTTGCGGCGCCGGGGTCGGGGACGTCGGCCGTCCCGGGTGCCGGCGCGTCCGGCGGGCCGGGCAGGTCAGGCACCGGAGGCCCCGGGGCGGGCCGGTCGTGGAGGGGGGCGTCCGGTGCCGGGGCATCCGGTTCCGGGACCTCGGGCATGCCGGCCGCCGGGGCGTCT
>NZ_SMKM01000208.1 GCF_004348665.1 Actinomadura sp. GC306
CGTCGTCGTCGTCTCGCTGCGCGAGGTCACCCTCGACATGCTGCGGGCCCTGCCCGCGTTCACCGGCGAGTAGGAGCCCGCCCGCGTCCCCCAGGTGACCGGACCGGCCCCTGATACCCGCGGGGTGGTCCCTCAGGGACGGGTCACGCGGGAGGAGGAGGGCCGCGCGCCCGGAAACCGTCCGCCGGGAGGATCGGAACCGGCCCGTGACGTGTGACGATGGGAGTGAGGCAGCACCGCAGTGACGCAGCACCGCAAGGAATGAGGGGCCGGCATGAGTGACACAGCCATCTTCGCGATCAGTCTCGCAGTGACCCTGGTCGGGCTGGTCGTCAGCTGGGGGGTCTACCGCCGCCGCGGCGCGGGGACCGGGCTGCGCGGCGCCGCCCTGTCCCTGGTGCCCCTCGCGGCGGCGATGACGGGGGTCACCGCGTTCTTCGTCGACCTGACGTTCGACCCCGGCCGGTGGGCGGGCGTCGCGGTCGCCGGCCTGGCCGTCCTGCTGTACGTGGTCTCCGGCGCGATGATCAGCCGCCGCGCGGGCGCGTCCGGCGGCGCGTCCGGCGGCGCGGCAGGGGGCAAGGCCGCCGGGGGCGGCCGGCAGAAGTCCGCCGGGCGGTCGGGCGGGCAGGCCGTGGAGGGTCCCGCGGCGGGCGGCGGCGACCCGGAGATGGCCGAGATCGAGCGGATCCTGCGCGACCGCGGCATCAGCTGACCCGGAGCCGCCCGGCCACCGTCCGTCACGGCGGGCCGGGACGTCCCCCAAGCGGGGGCGTCCCGGCCCGCCGTCTTCATATGCGCCGTCCGCGCCCCGGGCCTCGCGCTCCGGGCCTCGGGCTTGTAAGCCTCCGCTGTAAGCCCGTCCCGCGGGCCGGTCGCGTGACTGCCGTGCCGGATGGGGCGTGCCGGGCCGCTGGGGCGCCCGGATTGTGTCCGCCGGGACGCTGACCTGCGGAGGATCGATATCGGAACGGACTCGGAACGGTAAAGCTTCCCGGTCTAGACCGGATGACGGCCACGGCAGGTCGTGCACTGAACGTACTATTCGGGCGGTTTGCCGGACGTGCTGTCGCTCCGCGTGTGGCCCAGATGACGACGAGATCACAAGTCAGATACGGGTACTGGCATAGGTCCTCACACGGATGGACAGTCGTGGTCGAAGGACTACGTTGCCCTCAGCGAACGCGGCGTGCCGAGTACGGGGCGGCGGATGATCTCCGCCGCCGGCCGGCCGGGCGCCGGCGGCAGGGCCGAACCAGTGGCCGGACTGTAGGAGGTATGGAGCGTGGCCGCACCCATCGAGGTGAGCGGGTCCGACACCGAGGCGCATCCCGAATCGGTGCTCTCGGGCGTCGACCGCAAGAAGATCCAGGGGCGCTCCCTGGGCCAGATCGCCTGGATGCGGCTCAAGCGCGACAAGGTCGCGCTCACCGGCGGGGTCACGGTGATCCTGCTCATCCTCATGGCGATCTTCGCGCCGCTCATCGTCAAACTCCTCGGCCACCCGCCCAACGAGTTCCACCAGGAGCTCATCGACCCGACGCTCGGCGGCCCGCTGGAGCCCAGGGGAGGGATGAGCGGCGAGTTCCTGCTCGGCCTGGAGCCCGGGAACGGCCGCGACCTGTTCAGCCGGATCGTCTACGGCGCGCGGGTGTCGCTGCTGGTCGGCTTCCTGGCCACCCTCATCGCCATGGTGATCGGGACCACCCTCGGCGTGATCGCCGGCTACTTCGGCGGCTGGGTCGACTGGATCATCACCCGCACGATGGACATCTTCCTCGCCTTCCCGCTCGTGATGTTCGCGATCGCGGTCGTCGGGGTCCTGCCGGACAGCTGGCTCGGCCTGGAGGGCAACGGCCTCCGCATGGCCATCGTGATCTTCGTGATCGGGTTCTTCTCCTGGCCCTACATGGGGCGCATCGTGCGCGGGCAGACCATCTCGCTACGCGAGCGGGAGTTCGTCGACGCCGCCCGCAGCATGGGCGCCCGCAGTCCGAGCATCCTGTTCCGGGAGATCCTGCCGAACCTGGTCGCTCCGATCCTGGTCTACGCGACGCTGCTGATCCCCACCAACATCCTGTTCGAGGCGGCGCTGTCGTTCCTCGGGGTCGGCATCAACCCGCCGACCCCGGCGTGGGGCTCCATGCTCACGGAGGCGATCCGCAGCTACCAGATAGCGCCGTACTTCGTGATCATTCCCGGTGTCGCGATCTTCGTCACGGTCATGGCCTTCAACCTCTTCGGTGACGGCCTCCGGGACGCCCTCGACCCGCGGACCGGGCGCTGACCAGCGCACCGGGACATTCACCCGAGAGTGGAAAGGGTAATTATGAGAGTCCGGCCCAAACTTCTAGCCCTGTCATCAGGGCTGGTCGCCCTCAGCCTGGGTCTAGCCGCATGTGGCGGGGGTGACGACGGCGGCGGCGGTGACGGCGCCGGTTTCAACGCCGCCGTCGACAAGGTCGTGAACCCTTCGGAGAAGAAGGGCGGCACGCTGCGGATGGCGATCAGCAGCGACATCGACTCCACCGACCCGGGCAACATGTACTACGCCTGGTCGACCAACTTCGTCCGGCTGTACTCCCGCATGCTCCTCACCTACCCCGCCAAGCCGGGCGACGAGGGGCGCAAGCCGGCGCCCGACCTCGCCGAGGACCTGGGCGTCCCCAGCGACGACAACAAGACCTGGACCTACAAGCTCAAGCGGGGCCAGAAGTACGAGGACGGCACCGAGATCAAGGCGGGCGACATCAAGTACGCGGTCGCGCGCACCTTCGACCGCTCCGTCCTGCGCAGCGGCCCGTCCTACTTCGCCGACATGCTGGACGCCGGTGACTACGAGGGCCCCTACAAGGACAAGAACCTCGACAACTTCAAGGGCGTCACCACCCCCGACGACTACACCGTCGTCTTCCACCTGAAGCGCCCGTTCACCGAGTTCAACGAGCTGGTGAACTTCAGCGGCCAGACCGCCCCGGTGCCGCAGGACAAGGACAAGGGCGAGCGGTACGGCCTGCACCCGGTCTCCTCCGGCCCCTACAAGTGGGACGGCGACTACACCCCCGGCAAGGGCGGCGCGCTGGTGCCGAACGACCAGTGGGATCCCTCCGACCCGCACCGCAAGCAGCTCCCCGCCAGGATCGAGATGATCGCCGGGCTGAACGCCGAGGAGCTCGACAACCAGCTCCTCAAGGGCGACATCCACGTCGACCTGGCCGGCTCGGGCGTGCAGGACAACGCCCGCAAGACGATCCTCACCGACGACAGCCTGAAGGCGCAGTCCGACAACCCGATCGGCGGGTTCCACTGGTACCTGCCCATCAACAGCGACGTCGTGCCGAAGCTCGAGTGCCGCCAGGCCATGATCTGGGCGGCGGACCGCGACGCGATGTGGCGCGCCTACGGCGGTGACGTCGGCGGTGACCTCGCGACCTCGATCATGCCCCCGGACGTGGAGGGCCGCGAGAAGGGCACCGACTACTACACCAAGGCCGAGAAGGGCTACAAGGGCGACGTGGCCAAGGCCAAGGAGGCCCTGGCGGCGTGCGGTAAGCCCGAGGGCTTCGAGGTCACGATGGTCTACCGCTCGGACCGCCCGAAGGAGCAGGCGGTCGCGATCGCGCTGCAGCAGTCGATGAGCCGCGTCGGGATCAAGCTCGACCTGAAGGGCTACCCCGCCAACACCTACGTGACCGACCAGTTCGGCTCGCCCGAGTTCAACAAGAAGAACAACGTGGCCCTGGGCACCTTCGGGTGGCTTTCGGACTGGCCGACCGGATACGGCTACCTGTGGGCCCTGACCCACAGCGACGCCATCCTCCCGAGCGGCAACATCAACATCTCGATGATGGAGGACAAGCAGATCGACGACTGGTGGGCCCAGTCGCTCACGACGCAGGACGCGGCCGGGCGCGCGAAGCTGTACAACCAGATCGACGACCGCTTCCGTGAGCAGGCGTATGTCATGCCGAACGTGTACGCCAAGTCCCTGATGTACCGGCCGGACTCGCTGAAGAACGTGTTCTTCCACAAGGCGTTCGGCATGTACAACTACTCCACGCTCGGCGTCGAGTAGCAGCCTCCCACGATTCGCTCAGAAGGCAGGTGAAGGCCACGGGCGGCCGGCCGGTGATCCCGGCCGGCCGCCCCGGGCCGCAGGACCGTGATCGCATTCTTCATTCGCCGGCTCGTGGGCGGGGTCGTGATGCTCCTGGTCATCAGCGCGGTGACCTTTCTCATCTTCTTCGGGCTCCCGCGCGCCGCCGGGCAGAGCACCGATCAGCTCGCGGCCCGCTTCGCCGGCAAGTCCCCGACGGCCGAGACGATCACCGCGATCAAGGAGCGGTTCGGTTTCGGCGACCCGCTGGCGGTCCAGTACGGCAACTTCCTCAAGTCGATCGTGGCCGGTGACACCTACGACACCGGCGTCGAGGAGATCGACTGCCCCGCCCCGTGCCTGGGCTACTCGTTCCGCACCAACCAGAGCGTCACGGACCAGATCATCGACCGGTTCCCCATCACCCTCTCGCTGGTGGTCGGCGCCGCCGTCATCTGGCTGATCGCCGGAGTCTCGATCGGCGTGCTGTCGGCGCTCAAACGCGGAACCCTCTTCGACCGCGCCGCGATGATCGTCGCGCTGGCGGGGGTCTCGCTCCCGATCTTCTTCACCGGCCTGCTCTCCCTGACGTTCGTCGTCCACGCCTGGGAACTGCTCCCACCGGTCAGCTATCAGGACTTCACGGAGAACCCGTTCAAATGGGCTTCGGCGCTCATCCTGCCCTGGGTGACGCTCGCATTCCTCTACGCGGCGATGTACGCGCGACTCACCCGAGCGGGCATGCTGGAGACGATGGGTGAAGACTACATACGCACGGCCCGCGCCAAGGGACTCCCTGAACGGACCGTCGTCACCAGACATGCGCTGAGAGCGTCGCTGACACCGGTCGTGACCGTGTTCGGACTCGACATCGGGCTGCTGTTCGGCGGCGCGATCCTCACCGAGCAGACCTTCTCGCTCAAGGGACTCGGCAACCTGGCGCTGGAGGGCGTGATCGGCAGCGACCTGCCGGTGGTGCTGGGCACCGTCGTGACCCTCTCCCTCGCGGTCATCGTCATGAACCTGATCGTCGACGTCATGTACGGAATCCTCGATCCGAGGGTGAGGTTGTCCTGATGGCCGAAGCCACCGACGTGGACGCCGGCGCGGCCGCAGGCGGCGGCCGGCCCCCCGGCGCCTTCCTGGAAGTCCGCGACCTGAAGATCCACTTCCCGACCGACGACGGCCTGGTCAAGTCGGTCGACGGGCTGTCGTTCCAGCTGGAGCGCGGCAGGACCCTGGGCATCGTGGGGGAGTCCGGATCCGGCAAGAGCGTGACCAGCCTCGGCATCCTCGGCCTGTACAACACGCGCAACGCCCGGGTGTCCGGCGAGATCTGGCTGGACGGCAAGGAGATCGTCGGCGCCGCCGAGAGCGAGGTCCGGCGGCTCCGCGGCCGCGACATGGCGATGATCTTCCAGGACCCGCTGTCGGCGATGCACCCCTTCTACACGGTCGGCAGCCAGATCATCGAGGCGTACCGGGTGCACAACGACGTGTCCAAGAAGGTCGCGCGCAAGCACGCCATCGACATGCTCGGCAAGGTCGGCATCCCCAGGCCCGACCAGCGGGTGGACGACTACCCGCACCAGTTCTCCGGCGGCATGCGGCAGCGCGCGATGATCGCGATGGCGCTGTCGTGCGACCCGAACCTGCTGATCGCGGACGAGCCGACGACGGCGCTGGACGTGACCGTGCAGGCGCAGATCCTCGACCTGATCCGGGACCTGCAGGAGGAGTTCGACTCCGCCGTCATCGTGATCACCCACGATCTCGGGGTCGTCGCGGAGGTCGCCGACGACATCCTGGTGATGTACGCGGGACGCGCGGTGGAGCAGGCGCCGGTCGAGGACGCCTTCCACCGGCCGGTGCACCCCTACACGTGGGGCCTGCTCGGCTCGATGCCCCGGCTGGACCGGGAGCGCTCCGAGCGGCTGCTGCCGATCACCGGGACGCCGCCGAGCCTGATCAACGTCCCCCCGGGGTGCGCGTTCCATCCGCGCTGCCCCTACCGGGACCTGAACGACGGCAAGAGCGAGACCGTGCGGCCCGAACTGGTCGAGGTCGAACCCGGCCACCGGGCGGCGTGCCATCTCCCGCTGGACAGGCGGCGGGAGATCTGGACCGACGAGATCCGGCCGAAGCTGTGACGAGCACGGGTGGTAACGAGACTGTGAACAATTCCAAGGCCCCGGCCGAGGAGGCCCGTCCGGCCGCGGACGGCGAGCTCCTGCTGGAGGTGGACGGCCTCGGCAAGCACTTCCCGGTCACCTCCGGGCTGCTGCGCCGGCAGATCGCGGCGGTCAAGGCCGTCGACGGGGTGTCGTTCTCCGTCCGCAAGGGCGAGACGCTCGGGCTGGTGGGGGAGTCGGGCTGCGGCAAGTCCACCACCGGCCGGATGATCATGCGGCTGCTGGATCCGAGCTTCGGGAAGATCACCTTCGATGGGCGCGACATCACCAGGATGTCGCAGGGCAGGCTGCGGCCGCTCCGCCGCGACCTCCAGATGATCTTCCAGGATCCGTACTCGTCGCTGAACCCGCGCAAGACGGTCGGCTCGATCGTCGGGGCACCGTTCCGGCTGCAGAAGATCGAGACCGAGCAGGGCGTGAAGAAGGCCGTCCAGGACCTCCTTGAGCTGGTCGGGCTGAACCCCGAGCACTACAACCGGTACCCGCACGAGTTCTCCGGCGGGCAGCGGCAGCGCATCGGCATCGCCCGCACCCTCGCCCTGAAACCGAAGCTGATCATCGCGGACGAGCCGGTGTCGGCGCTGGACGTGTCGGTCCAGGCCCAGGTCGTGAACCTGCTGGAGGACCTGCAGGACGAGCTCGACCTCACCTACGTGGTCATCGCGCACGACCTGTCGGTGGTGCGGCACATCTCCGACCGCGTCGCCGTCATGTACCTCGGCAAGATCGTCGAGCTGGCGGACCGGACGGACCTGTACGAGCGGCCCATGCACCCCTACACCAACGCGCTGCTGTCGGCGGTCCCGATCCCGGACCCGGCCCAGCGCGGGGAGCGCAAGCGGATCCGCCTGCAGGGCGACGTCCCGAGCCCGCTCGACCCGCCGCCCGCGTGCCGCTTCCACACCCGCTGCTGGAAGGCGCAGGACATCTGCAAGCAGGTCGAGCCGCCGCTGGTCGAGCTCAGCCCCGGCCACCAGGCCGCCTGCCACTTCCCGGAGAACACCACGGTCAGCGCGACCGACGCCGTCGCCAAGGCCGCGGTGGCGCCCGGCGCCGCGTCCGGCGACAACGGCGCCGCGTCCGCCACCGACTCCGCGCAGTAGCTACCCGCACCAGGACGCCCACCCGCTCCGGCCGGTGCGCCTCTCACACGGGAAAGGCCCGGCCCCCTCACCCGAGGGGACCGGGCCTTCCGCGTTCCTACCGTGCACCCTGCGTGAGCCCGCGGGGCGCCGTCACTCGGTCGAGATGGCCTTCAGCACGTCCATCCGACCGGCCCGCCACGCCGGCCACAGCGCCGCCAGCACACCGATCACCGCCGCCACCGCCAGGTACACCAGCAGCGTCCCGTACGGGATCGACAGGACCCCGAGGCCGTCGTCGGCGAGCGCGTTCTGCAGCGCGGCGCCGAACGCGATCCCGATGCCCATGCCGAGCACCGCCCCGAACACCGCGATCATGATGGACTCCAGCCGGATCATGCGGCGCAGCTGCCGCCGGGAGATCCCGATCGCGCGCAGCAGCCCGATCTCCCGGGTCCGCTCGATCACCGACAGCGCCAGGGTGTTGATCACCCCGACCGCCGCGATCACCACCGACATGATCAGCAGGATCGTCAGGAACGTCACGAACCCGTCGACCTGGCCGCGGGCGTCCTCCTTCAGCGACGCCTGGTCGGCCACCTCCAGGTTCGGGTAGCCCTGCAGCGCCGACTCCAGCGCCGACCGCGTCGCCGCGTCCGCCCGCTCGGTGTCCACCACCATGATCCCGACGGTCGGGTTCACCGTGTGCCGCAGGTGCATCTCCGGCGACATCAGCCGCGGCCCGATCAGGTCGCTGCGGGAGTACACGCCGCTGAGCGTCAGCCGCTCGGTCTTCCCGTCGGCGAACTGTACGGAGACCACCGCACCGACCTCCCAGCCGCGGTCCTTCGCGGTGTCCTCGTCGACCATGAGGTCGGACGGGCCGGACGCCGCGCTCCCCGACACGATCTTCAGCCGGGCCGCCTCGGTGATCACCGACGCGTCGGCCGCGACGTAGAACGCGTCCTTCCCGTCGATCTTCACGTCGCCGTCGTAGGTCGGCGACGCCGCCACCACCCCGGGGGTGTCCTTCACCCGCTGCTGCGCCTCGGCGTTCACGCCGCCGGCGCCCTGCGCCTGCACCAGGTAGTCCGCGCCGAACTGGGCGTCGATCTGGTCGTCGATCGACGCCCGCATCGTCGCGCCCAGCACGTTCACCGTGGTGATCAGCGCCAGCCCGATCATCAGCGCCGCGGCGGTCGCCGCGGTGCGGCGCGGGTTGCGCAGCGCGTTCTGCCGCGCCAGCCGCCCCGGCGCCCCCAGCAGCCGCGCCGCCGGAGCGCCCAGCACCCGCAGCACCGGCACACTGATCACCGGCGCGAGCATCGCCACCCCGACGAACACCCCGAACGCGCCCGCGCCGACCGGCACCGCCGGGTTGCCGCCGGCCCCGGCCAGGCCCACCACGATCAGCGCCGCGCCGATCAAGGTGAGCAGCGACCCCAGCGCGATCCGGATCCGCATCGACCGCTGCGGCAGCGCCACGTCGTCGCGCATCGCCGCCACCGGCGGGATCTTCGCGGCGCGCCGCGCCGGGAAGTACGCCGACACGACCGTCACCACGATCCCGACCGCGTACGACCAGACCACCGCGTTCGCGGTGAGGGCCAGCCCGCCGTCGCCGGCGTCGCCCATCTGCGTCTGCAGCAGCGACGCCAGCCCGGCCCCGGCGGCCAGCCCGAGCGTTGACCCGACGATCCCGACCGCGACGGCCTCGCCGATCACCGCCCGCGTCACCTGCGCGCGGGCCGCGCCGATCGCGCGCAGCAGCGCCAGCTCCCGGGTCCGCTGCGCCACCAGCATCGAGAACGTGTTGAAGATGATGAACGCCCCGACGAAGATCGAGATCAGCGCGAACGCGAGCAGGAACGTCCGGAAGAACCCCATCATCTCCGCGATGTCGCTCTGCGCCTCCTCCCGCAGCTCCGTCCCGGTGATCGCCTCCAGGTTCGCCGGCAGGACCGCCGCGACACGGTCGCGCAGCTCCTCCTCCGACGGGCCCGCCGACTTCATCTCGATGTCGGTGAAGTAGCCGGGCTTCAGCAGCAGCCGCTGCGCCGTCGGGGTGTCGAACGCCGTGACCGTCGCACCCATCATGTTCCCGGTGTCGACCAGCCCGACGACCTTCATCCGCTGCGGCGCACCCGCCGTGATCACCTGCGTGGTGTCGCCGATCGCCAGCTCGCCGTTCTCGGCGGTCGCCTCGTCGATGACGACCTCCGCCGGGCCCCGCGGCGCGCGGCCGGACGTCAGGTCGTAGAACGCGCTCCCGGTCAGGTTCACCCCGAGCTGCGGCGGGCCGTTCTGCGGCGTCCCGACGATCTTCCCGTCCTTGCCGACGACCGCCGCGTACCCGGTGACGTTCCCGATCGGGTCCTTGACCCCGTCAACGCCCTTGAGGGTCTCCAGCACCGACGCCGGCACCGGCTGCGCCGACATCCCGTCGTCGTTGCCGCCCACGACCTGCTTCGCCCGGACGCTGACGGCGATGTCCTGGCTGATGTTGCTGAACAGCTCGTCGAACCGCTTGTTCATGCTGTCGGTGAACATCAGCGTCCCGGCGACGAACGCCACGCCGAGGATCACCGCGACGGCCGTCAGCACCAGCCTGATCTTGTGCGCCGCGAGGTTGCGGAGCGTGACCCTGCCCATCATCGCGCCGCGACCCCCGGCCCCTGCCCGTCCCGGCCCTGCGCGTCCAGATCCTGCGCGTCCCGGCCCTGCGCGTCCTGGCTCTGGGCGTCCGGGCCCGGCGCGACGGCGGGCGCGGAGTCGAAGCCCTTCATCCGCTCCAGCACCCGCTCGGCCGTCGGCTCCGGCATCGTGTCGACGATCTGCCCGTCCGACAGGAACAGCACCTGGTCGGCGTACGCCGCCGCGGTCGGGTCATGCGTCACCATCACGATCGTCTGGCCCATCCGCCGCACCGAGTCCCGCAGGAACCCCAGCACCTCCGCGCCCGACCGCGAGTCCAGGTTCCCCGTCGGCTCGTCAGCGAAGATGATCTCCGGGCGGGCCGCCAGCGCCCGCGCGCACGCCACCCGCTGCTGCTGGCCGCCCGACAGCTCCGACGGGCGGTGCTTCAGCCGCGGCCGCAGCCCCACCGTGTCGATCACCGTGTCCAGCCACTCCCGGTCCGGCCTGCGGCCCGCGATGTCCATCGGCAGCGTGATGTTCTCCAGCGCCGTCAGCGTCGGCACCAGGTTGAACGCCTGGAAAACGAAACCGACCTTGTCGCGCCGCAGCCGCGTCAGCTGCTTGTCCTTCAGCCGGGTCAGCTCGGTGTCGCCGATGTACACCTCCCCGGAGTCCACCGAGTCCAGGCCCGCCATGCAGTGCATGAGGGTCGACTTCCCGGACCCCGACGGGCCCATGATCGCCGTGTAGCGGCCCCGGGGGATGCCGACGGTGACCCCGTCGAGCGCGACGACCCGGGCGTCGCCGTGCCCGTACACCTTCGTGATCCCCTGGGTGCGTGCGGCGAAGTCGCCCTCCCCGGGCACGGTCTGCGCGCCGGCGGTCGATGGGGCGGTGTTCGTCACGTGAGACTCCCGTAGTCGAGTGAGCAGAGAAGAGCGTTGCCAGCGGCCGGATGTGCTCGTCCCCCGACGATCCGACCTAAAGAACACTAGAAGGCCCGCGATCTCATGGGATGGACCCCAGGAACGGACTTGGCCGTCCACCCGAGGCAGGAGGAACCCCGCCGCGGTCGTCCTACCGGAGTAGTCCCCGCCCTCCGCGAGACAGGGACGAACCAGGGTCCGACCCTGAGACCGCACCCGCAACGCCTCGCGTCCGCGCCCCCGGCCCCGGTCCCGGCGGGACGGTCAGCTCTGGCCGGGCCTGCTCAGCCCCGTCTCGTACGCGTACACGACCGCCTGCACCCGGTCCCGCAGCCCCAGCTTCGCCAGGACGTTCCCCACGTGCGTCTTCACCGTCGTCTCGCTCACCACGAGCTCCGCCGCGATCTCCGCGTTCGACTGCCCCCGCGCCACGTGCGCCAGCACCTCCCGCTCCCGGTCGGTCAGCGTGTCCAGCCCCGGCGGCGGCGCCTCGTCCCGCACCGCCGGCAGCCGCGACGCGAACCGGTCCAGCAGCCGCCGCGTCACGCTCGGCGCCACGATCGCGTCGCCCGCCGCCACGATCCGGATCGCCTGCACCAGGTCCTCCGGCGGCGAGTCCTTCAGCAGGAACCCGCTCGCCCCCGCCCGCACCGCCTCGATCACGTACTCGTCGAGATCGAACGTCGTCAGGATCAGCACCTTCGGATCGTGCGAGGCCGCGCCGTCCCGGACGATCCGCCGGGTCGCCTCGATGCCGTCCACCCCCGGCATCCGGATGTCCATCAGCACCACGTCCGGCAGCAGCGACCGCGTCAGCTCCACCGCCACCGCGCCGTCCCCGGCCTCGCCCACCACCGCGATGTCGGTCTCGGCCTCCAGGATGAGCCGGAACCCCGTCCGCAGCAGCGGCTGATCATCGACGAGCAGCACCCGCACCGCGCTCATCGCGCCGCACCGCCCGCCCGGCGTCCCGGTCGCACCATCGTTCCCGCTCCTCGCCTCACCGTGCGCCCGCCCCGCCGGCGGCGCCCACGCCCAACCTACGGCCCGCCCAACCTACGGC
>NZ_SMKM01000209.1 GCF_004348665.1 Actinomadura sp. GC306
CAGGAAGCGGGCCGAGCCGACCGTGCGGGCCGCTCCTCCGGCGTGGACGGTGCAGGCGGGGCAGGGGCTCACGTCCGGGACGGGGCTGCGCTACGACGGGACGATGACGGTCGGCGGCAGGCCCGTCCAGGTGCAGTTGCGGCTGACCCCGTCCGGGATGGCGACCGGAATGCTGACCGCGGGGCCGGTAACGGCCAATGTCGTCGCGATCGGCGGGGACACCTACATCAAGGCCGGGCCCGCGTTCTGGCGCGACTACGTCGCGGACGTGACCAAGACGGAGTACTACGCGGGCCGGTGGTCCAAGGCGCCGAAGGCGCTGCCCGGGTTCGATGTGCCGGACGTCCTGGGGCCGGAGTCCATCGCCCGGATGCTGGCCCAGGCGCCCGCGAAGCCGCCCACGGAGACCGTGAACGGCGTCCCCGCGTACGTGGTCAGGGCGCAGGGGGCGGAGTACCTGATGGACGCGGCGGCCCCGCACCGGCTGCTGTCGGTGCGGGCCGGCGGGCCGAACGCGCCGGTGCTCACCGTCGCACCCGTGGCGGCGCCGGCGACTCTGTTCGCCGAGCTGCGGCCCCGCGTCGCGAACCTCGGCGGCGCCGCCGACCCCGGGCTGCGGTTCAAGCCGGGGGCGCTGACGTTCGCCAACTGCGACCAGAACACCAACGGCTGCACCGTGACCGTGCCCGCGACGCTGGCCGAGCCGGCGGGCGCGGTGCCGGACGGCGCGCGGGTGGCGCTGCGGGCCTCGCTGTCGTCCGGCGACCGGCCGCTCGGCGGCTGCACCGCGTCGCAGCCGGTGCCCGCGGACCGCACGATGACGCTGCGGTGCACCGTCACGAGCAGGCAGTGGCGCACCTGGATGCAGCGCGCCCTCGACAACCCCGGCTCGTACCCGTACGCGGCGACCGCGCATGTCGTCGGGGAGGCCGTGGCCGAGGACGCCGTCGAGAAACTCCTCGCCCGGGTCGACCGGGAGCGCGCCTCGGTGGTGCCGGCCGCCCCGCCGACGCCGGCCGGGCCGGGCTCCTCGGCGGGTGGTTCGGGGGCTCCGGAGGCCGCCACCTCGCAGGCTCCCGGAGGGTCGTGACCGCGTTTGACCAGGGGCGGTGGCCTAGAACGGATTTCGGGCCATCTACACTGCGGGCTGTGAACTCCACGCCGGTGGGGAGCCGGAGCTCCTCGACGAATCCCGCGCGGCTGGTCAGACGGTTGCACGTCGACCTGTGCCGCCAGCGCAGCAGCCTGTGTTCGGGGTGAACTCGGGGACCCGTCCAGGTCGTACATCCGGATAGGACCTGCCCGAATACCGGGGAGTCGCGTGAACCTCGCACTGAAGTGATACCTCTTGTGCTATACGGGGTCACGACCTCCCTGGAGCGGGACGTCACATGACGGGCGGAGCGGTGGCCGCGGTCCATGCCTCCCATGACCGGCGGTCACCGGAAACCGGACGGCGCCGGGCAGCACCTGCCTTCGTCCCGGTGAGCAACCCGTCCCCGTTAACCCATCCCACCCCGGACATACCATGAAGGTAAGCCTAAGTAGCATCACGATCCTGGGTGCCTCCCCCAGGACGGGTGCTGCGCGTCGAGGAGGTCTTCCTCTGTGACCAAACAGGTCCAGCAGCTCGACCGCGTCATCATCCGTTTCGCCGGAGACTCCGGCGACGGCATGCAGCTGACCGGCGACCGCTTCACCCAGGAGACGGCGGCGTTCGGCAACGACTTGTCGACGTTGCCGAACTTCCCGGCCGAGATCCGCGCCCCCGCCGGGACCCTGCCCGGCGTGTCCAGTTTCCAGTTGCACTTCGCCGACCACGACATCCTCACGCCGGGCGACGCGCCCAACGTCCTGGTCGCGATGAATCCCGCCGCCCTCAAGGCCAACCTCGGGGATCTCCCCCGCGGGGCGGATCTGATCGTCAACACCGACGAGTTCACCAAGCGCAACCTGGCCAAGGTCGGCTACGCGACCAACCCCGTCGAGGACGACTCGCTCGCCGAGTACCGGGTGCACGCGCTGCAGCTCACCTCGATGACGGTGACGGCGCTCGCCGACTTCGACATCACCAAGAAGGACGCCGAGCGCGCGAAGAACATGTTCGCGCTGGGGCTGCTGTCCTGGCTGTATCACCGTCCCACCGAGGGGACGATCGCCTTCCTGGAGCGTAAGTTCGCCAAGAAGCCCGAGATCATGAAGGCCAACATCGCGGCCTTCCAGGCGGGGTGGAGCTACGGCGAGACGACCGAGGCGTTCTCGACGCAGTACGAGATCAAGCCGGCCGAGCACGAGCCGGGCCTCTACCGCAACATCACCGGGAACATCGCGCTGGCCTACGGGCTCGTCGCGGCGGGCGTGCAGAGCGGGCTGCCGATCTTCCTCGGCTCCTACCCGATCACGCCGGCGTCGGACATCCTGCACGAGATCTCCAAGCACAAGAAGTTCGGCGTGCGCACGTTCCAGGCCGAGGACGAGATCGCCGCGGTCGGCGCGGCGCTCGGCGCCTCGTTCGGCGGGTCCCTCGGCGTCACCACGACGTCCGGGCCGGGCGTCGCGCTGAAGAGCGAGACGATCGGCCTCGGCGTCGCGACCGAGCTGCCGCTGCTGATCATCGACGTGCAGCGGGCCGGGCCGTCCACCGGGCTGCCGACCAAGACCGAGCAGGCCGACCTGATGCAGGCCATGTACGGCCGCAACGGCGAGGCGCCCGTCCCGGTGGTCGCGCCGCAGTCCCCGTCGGACTGCTTCGACGCGGCGCTGGAGGCGGCCCGGATCGCGGTGAAGTACCGCACGCCGGTGATCCTGCTGTCGGACGGCTACCTCGCCAACGGCTCCGAGCCGTGGCGGCTGCCGGACGTGGCGTCGCTGCCGACGATCGAGCCCGACTTCGCGGCGCCGGACCAGGAGGACTTCCAGCCCTTCGCCCGCGACCCCGAGACGCTCGCCCGCCCGTGGGCGATCCCGGGGACGGCGGGGCTGGAGCACCGGATCGGCGGCCTGGAGAAGGCCGACGGGTCCGGCAACATCTCCTACGACCCGGCGAACCACGACAAGATGACCCGGCTCCGCCAGGCCAAGGTGGACGGGATCGCGAACGACATCGAGCCGCTCGCGGTGGACGACCCGTCCGGCAACGCGCGGGTGCTCGTGCTGGGCTGGGGCGGGACGTTCGGCGCGATCTCCGCCGCCGTCCGGCTGGTCCGCAAGGAGGGGCGGAGCGTGGCGCAGGCGCACCTGCGGCACCTCAACCCGTTCCCGGCGAACCTGCCGGAGGTCCTGCGCTCCTACGACAAGGTCATCGTCCCGGAGATCAACCTCGGGCAGCTCGCGATGCTGCTGCGCGGCCGGTACCTCATCGACGTGATCGGCTACAACCAGGTCCGCGGCCTGCCCTTCAAGGCCGAGGAGCTCCAGGGCGTCATCCAGGATGTGATCGAGAGTGAGTGACAACGGAGCGAACGGCACCGGCACCGCGAACGGCCGGTCGCTGCTGTCCCTCGTCCCGAAGGCGGACGAGAAGCAGTCGATGAAGGACTTCAAGACCGACCAGGAGGTGCGCTGGTGCCCCGGGTGCGGTGACTACGCGATCCTCGCGGCGGTCCAGTCCTTCCTGCCCGAGCTGGGGCTGCGCCGGGAGAACATCACGTTCGTGTCCGGCATCGGCTGCTCGTCGCGGTTCCCGTACTACATGAACACCTACGGGTTCCACTCGATCCACGGCCGCGCGCCGGCGATCGCGACGGGCCTCGCCACGTCCCGGCCGGACCTGTCGGTATGGGTGGTGACCGGGGACGGCGACGCGCTGTCCATCGGCGGCAACCACCTCATCCACGCGCTGCGCCGCAACGTCAACCTGAAGATCCTGCTGTTCAACAACCGGATCTACGGGCTGACCAAGGGCCAGTACTCGCCGACGTCCGAACTCGGCAAGATCACCAAGTCGACGCCGATGGGGTCGCTGGACGCGCCGTTCAACCCGCTGTCGCTCGCGATCGGCGCGGAGGGCACGTTCGTCGCCCGGACGATCGACTCCGACCGCAAGCACCTGCAGTCGGTGCTGCGGGCGGCGGCGCAGCACCGCGGCACCGCGCTCGTGGAGATCTACCAGAACTGCAACATCTTCAACGACAACGCGTTCGAGCCGCTGAAGGACGCGGACGTCCGCGACGACGTCACGGTGCGGCTGGAGCACGGCGAGCCGATCGTGTTCGGCGCGGAGCGCACCAAGGCGCTGCGCCGCAACGCGGCCGGGTCGTTCGAGGTCGTGAACGTCGCGGACGTCGACCCGTCCGAGATCGCCGTGCACGACGCCCACAACTCGGACCCGTCGCAGGCGTTCGCGCTGTCGCGGCTGGACCAGCCGGCGTTCGAGCACACCCCGATCGGCATCTTCCGCGACGTGGACCGCCCGTCGTACGACGAGCTGATGCGGGCCCAGCTCGACGACGCCGTCCAGTCCGAGGGGGAGGGCGACCTGGCGGCGCTGCTCGGCAGCGGCGACACCTGGCGCATCGACTAGCACGGCGGCCGAGTCATCGGCCGAGCACGATCCGAAGGCCCGGTCCCGGTTTCCGCCGGGGCCGGGCCTTCGGCTTTTGGAAACCCGGGGAACGGGGCACCGTTCATCACATGATGAGCAACCGGGGATCTCCCGTGGCCGCATTCGGCCGGGAGACGGTGCGGGACGGCGGCTCCGGCTGACAGACTGCTGAACGGATCATGGGAGCCGGGGAGGTGACGATGCGGGTCATTCCGCGCCGCAGCAGGAATCGTCGGCAGGACGAGGATCCAGCGCGCGACCCGTCGTCCGAGGAGTCGTCCGCGAAGCCGCCCGAGGGCGCTGCCGAGGAGGCGTCCGGCGGCTCCGGAACCGGGGACTCCCCGGCCGTCCCGGACCCCGCCCCGCAGTGGCCGCCCTCTCCGGCGCCGGACGACGCGGCCACCCGGCCCCTCGACACCGCCGGTGCCCAGCCCGCACGCGGCGAGCAGGCGACGGCCGTCCTGCCCGCCGTCCCGGAGGCCGGTGCGGACGCGGGCACGGAGGCCGCGCGGCGGCGGGCGCGGGCGGCCGAGCGGCAGCGCATGGCGGCGGAGGTCAAGCGGAGCCGGGCGGCGCGGCGCGGCCGGCCGCAGAAGGAGCTCCCGTCCGCCGCGAGGGCCGCCGACCAGCACCGTTCGGCGATGCTCGTCATGGTCCTGACGCTGGGGCTGCTGATCGCCGCGGTCGCGGTGACCGGCGCGCTGATCGCGTCGTCCATGCGGACGCAGCCGGTCACGCTCGCCGCGCCGCTGCACATCTACCCCGTCACGCAGACGACGCAGGGGCAGTGCCCGGCGGGGACGCAGGGCATCACCGGCCAGTCCGGGACGGGCCCGACCTGCTACGGGCTCGCGCAGGGCATCGCGATCCGCAAGGTCGCCGACCTGCGCGTCCAGAAGTCGCGCGTGCAGCCGGGCGGCCACGACGTGGCGCTGACGCTGCGGCCGGCCGACCGGAAGGCGTTCGCCGACCTGACGCGGGCGACGGTCGGGCGCGACCTCGCGTTCGTCGTGCGGAACCGCATCGTCACGCTCCCCCGCGTCGACATGGCGATCCTGGACGGGAAGGTCGTCGTGACCGGCCCGCAGGACCGCGCCTCGGCGAACCGGCTCGTCCGCGAGCTGAAGGGCCGCCGCTGACCCCGGCCCCCGGCCGGGCGACTCACAGGTGGCGGGCGGCGATGTCCTCGACCGGCGTCTCGGCGGGGGGCTCGGCGGGGCCCTTGCCGCGGCTCGCGGAGCCGCGCAGCGGCACCTCCTTCAGCGCCAGCACGGCGACGAACCCGAGCGCCGCCACCGGAATGCCGACGAGGAAGACGGTCTCCAGCGCGCTGCTGAAGCCGTCCCGCACGATGTCCTTCACCGGCTGGGGCAGCCGCGCGATCTCGTCCGGCGAGCCGAGCTCGGTGCCGCCGGGCATGGCCCGGATGCCCGCGGCGTGCAGCCCGGCGGAGATCTCGGCCGCGACCCGGTTGGTGAGGATCCCGCCGAACGCGGCCACGCCGACCGCGCCGCCGAGGCTGCGGAAGAACGACACCCCGGACGTCGTCGAGGCCAGGTCGCGGGGCCCGGCGGCGTTCTGCGCGGCGAGGATCAGGATCTGCATCGTGAGGCCCATCCCGACGCCGAGGACGGCGAGGTCCACGCCGATCAGCACCGTCGACGACCCGGTGTGCAGCCGCGACAGCATGAACATCCCGACGACGACGCAGCCGAGACCGAGCACCGGGTAGATCTTGTAGCGGCCGGTGCGGGTCACGGCCTGCCCGGACGCGATGGACGTGACGAGCATGCCGAGGACGAGCGGCAGCGTCATCAGGCCGGACGCCGTGGGGCTCATCCCCTTGACGATCTGCAGGTACTGCGGCATGTAGATCATCACGCCGAACATCGCCATGCCGACGCAGATCGAGATGAGCGACGTCAGCACGAACATCCGGTTGCGGAACAGCCGGGGCGGCAGGATCGGGTCGCGGGCGCGCCGCTCGGCGACGACCGCGAGCCCGGCGAGGACGACGGTGCCCGCGCCCATCGCGTAGGTCCATGGCGAGTTCCACGGGAACTCCGTCCCGCCCATGGACAGCAGCAGCATCAGCATGGCGGCGCTGCCGGTGATGGTGATCGCGCCGAACACGTCGATGCTGGTGTCGCGGCGGACCCTCGGCAGCCGCAGCACCCGCTGGATGACGAAGAACGACACCACGGCCAGCGGGACGCACACGTAGAAGGTCCAGCGCCAGCCGAGGGCGTCGGCGTCCACGAGGAAGCCGCCGAGCAGCGGGCCCGCGACGGTGGAGACCCCGAAGACGGCGCCCATGAAGCCGGCGTAGCGCCCGCGCTGCCGCGGCTCGACGACGTCGCCGAGGATCACCTGGGCCAGCGCGGCGAGCCCGCCCGCGCCGAGGCCCTGGCCCGCGCGGAACGCGATGAGCTGCCCGATGTCCTGCGACATCCCGGCGCCGATCGACGCGACGACGAAGATCAGCAGGGCGGTCTGGAACATCAGCTTGCGGCCCGCGATGTCCGACAGCTTGCCCCACAGCGGGGTCGAGGCCGTCATGGTGAGCAGCGCGGCGCTCGCGACCCAGGCGAGCTTGTCCTGGCCGCCGAGCTCGCCGACGATCGTCGGCAGCGCCGTGGCGATGACCGACGTGGAGAGCATCGAGGTCAGCATCGCCATCATGAGCCCCGAGAGGATCTTCAGGATCTGGCGGTGCGTGTACTGCGGCCGTACCGGTTCGGGCTTCGCCCCTGACTCCGGCTCGCTCTGCGGATCCGCCGCCGGACCGTGCGACGCCGCGCTCGTTCGAGCCACTCTGCCCCCATGCCGGCCCGCGGGCCGGCCGACTTGATTACCTGTGCTGTACATGTATGGTATGTAGACGCTTGTTTACTTGCAACCCGGCGGGCGCCGGGACCGGCGGCGCGCCGGTGAGCGGAACGGATGGGCTGGTACCGCCGATGCGGGTCGAGGAGGAGATCGGGGGCGCCGGGGCGCCCGGCACGGAAGCGCCCCGGCGGCCCCGGCGCGACCGGGAGGCGACCCGGCGGCGCATCCTGGGCGCCGCCCGCGACCTGTTCGGCGAGCACGGCTACGACGGCGTCACCGTCCGGATGATCGCCGCGCGGGCCGAGGCGAACACGGCCCTGGTCAACCGCTACTTCGGCTCCAAGGCGGCGCTGTTCGGCGAGGTCCTCGCCGGGGAGTCGGTGCTGCGCGGGGTCATCGCCGGCGACCCCGGCGGGCTGCCGCGGCGGCTCGCGGAGCACTTCGTCCGGCAGCTCGACCCCGGCCGCGTCACGCCGATCTCGCGGATGCTGGACCGGTCGGCCGGGCACCCCGAGGTCAAGAGGATCCTCCTCCACTACCTGGAGAACGTGATCATCGAGCCGATGACCGCGCAGCTCGCGGGGCCGGACGCCCGCGCCCGCGCGCTGCTCGCGTCCACGATCCTGATGGGCGGCGCACCCGTCCGGCGGCTGCTCGGCACGAACGACCTGCGCGCCGCCGATCCCGCGGACCTCACCGACCGGCTGACCGCGATGTTCACCGCCGCACTCGCCCCGCCGCCCGTCCGCTGAGCCGAAGCCCGGGGCGGGCCGCGCATAGGCTGGTCCACCATGAGGCTCGGGGGCGCGCTCAGGACGCGGTGGAACCGGACGGGACACGCCACGCGCCTGACCGCCGCCGCCACGGCCGCCGCACTCGCCGCCGGAGGCGCGGCCTGGGGCGTCGCGGCCGGTGACGAACCGCGCGTCCGGTCCGCCGACCAGCGCATCACCGTGGTCGACGGCCCCGCCGACGACCAGCGCGTCACGCTCGACACCACGTTCTACCGGCCCGCCGGCCGCACCCCGGCACCGGCGGTCCTGCTCGCGCACGGCTTCGGCGGCAGCAAGGCCGACGTGGCGGACGAGGCGCGCGGCCTCGCCCGCGCCGGCTACGCGGTGCTGACCTGGTCGGCGCGCGGCTTCGGCCGCTCCGGCGGGCAGATCGCGCTCAACTCGCCCGACTACGAGGTCAAGGACGTCCGGCAGCTCGTCGACTGGCTCGCGCGGCGCCCGGAGGTCCGGCTCGACGGGCCCGGCGACCCGCGCGTCGGCATGGCGGGCCGGTCCTACGGCGGCGCGATCGCGCTGCTGACCGCCGCGCACGACCGCCGCGTCGACGCCATCGCCCCGATGATCACCTGGCACAGCCTCCCGGACGCGCTGTTCCCCGACGCGGCCGGCGCGGACCCCTCGGACGGCGTCTTCAAAAAGCTCTGGGCGGGCCTGTTCTTCACCGGCAGCGCCGGGCCGACGGCGTGCGGCCGCTTCCTGCCGTCGCTCTGCGCGATGTACCAGGAGGTCGCGGAGACGGGCCGGCCCACCGCGTCGGCGATCGAGACCCTCCACCGGTCGAGCCCCGCGTCCGTCGCCGACCGGATCAGGGTGCCGACGCTGCTCGTCCAGGGGCAGTCCGACTCGCTGTTCCCGCTGGAGCACGCCGACGCCAACGCCCGCGCGATCGCCGCGAACGGCGCGCCCGTCTCCGTTGTGTGGTTCCAGGGCGGCCACGACGGCGGCGACCCCGAGACGGAGCGGATCGGGGACATGGTCACCGGCTTCTTCGACGCGCACCTCAAAGGCACCGCCCCGCCCGACCCGGACGGCTTCACGGTGACGCGGGCGGGCGGGCTCGACTCGTCCGCCCGGGAGGTCGTCGTGGCGGAGGCGACGACGCGCAGCTATCCCGGCCTTACCGGCGATCCGGTGGAGCTGCCGCTGATCGGGGGCGAGCAGCCCGTGCACCATCCGCCCGGCGGCTCCCCCGCGGCGATCTCCGCGCTGCCCGGACTCGGTTCGCTCGACTCGCTCCCGGCCGGCGGCGGGCTGCCGACCGAGATGCCCGGACAGGCCGCGTTCTTCGACACGCCGCCGCTGGAGCGGCCCGTCCAGCTGACGGGCGCCGCGACCGTCCGGCTCCGGGTGGACGGCGACGGGCCGCTGTTCGCGAAGCTGTACGACGTCGCGCCCGGCGGGACGGCGACGCTCGCACGACGACTGCCCGCCGCGTTCCAGGCATCGGGGGACGTCACAGTGCGGCTCCCCGCGATGGACCACCGCTTCGACCGCGGCCACCGGATCCGCCTCGTCGTCGCGACCACCGACATGGGGTTCGCGACACCGGACGAGCCTGCGTCCTACAAGGTGCAGGTGGTGTCGCCGCTGACCGTCCCGACCGTGCCTTCACTGTCGACGGCTTCTGCACCCGTCCCGCATTGGGTCTGGGCCCTCCCAATGGGCGCCGTCGTGGTCTCGCTGGTCATCGTCCTAACGGGACGTCACCGCCGCGCAGACGACAAGGACAGCGAGATCCCGCTGGAGATAACGGGCCTGACGAAGGCGTACAAGAACGGCCACCTCGCCGTCGCCGACCTGTCCTTCCGCGTGGAGAAGGGGCAGGTGCTAGGACTACTGGGCCCGAACGGTGCGGGGAAGACAACGACCCTGCGGATGCTCATGGGCCTGATCCACCCCGACTCGGGCGAGATCCGCATCTTCGGCCACCACGTCACTCCCGGCGCCCCCGTCCTAGCCCGCCTGGGTTCCTTCGTAGAGGGGCCTGGGTTCCTCCCCCACCTCTCCGGGCGCGACAACCTGGACCTCTACTGGCGCGCCACTGGCCGTCCCCTGGACGAGGCCCACATGGACGAGGCGCTGCAGATAGCCGACCTTGGCTCAGCCCTAGACCGGCCCGTCCGCACCTACTCGCAAGGGATGCGGCAGCGTCTCGCCATAGCGCAGGCCATGCTCGGGCTGCCGGACCTGCTCGTCCTGGACGAACCCACCAACGGCCTCGACCCGCCGCAGATCCGCGAGATGCGACAGGTCCTCGTCCGGTACGCCGCGGCCGGCCGGACGGTCATCGTCTCCAGCCACCTGCTCTCCGAGGTCGAGCAGACCTGCACCCACGCCGTCGTCATGGCGGGCGGCCGCCGCGTCGCCGCGGGCCCCGTCGCGGACCTCGTCGGTGCGTCCGGCCGCCTGGAGGACGCGTTCCTGCAGATCATCGGGGAGGGACCATGACCGGCTACGACGTCCGGCGAACCCTTCCATTGCGGGTGGAGGCCGTCCGCCAGTTCCGGCGCCGCCGCACCCTCGTCGCGTTCGCGATCCTGCTCGCCCTCCCGTGGGTCCTGGTGCTCGCCTTCAAGATCGGCGGCGACCCGTCGCCGGACGGCGTCCCCAGCCTGGTCGACGTCGCCACGTCCGGGGCCCTCAACTTCGCGCTGTTCACCCTGTTCGTCGCCACGGGCTTCCTGCTGGTCGTCGCCGTCGCCCTGTTCTGCGGCGACACCGTCGCGAGCGAGGCGAACTGGGCGTCCCTCCGCTACCTGCTCGCGGCCCCGGTCCCCCGCGCCCGCCTGCTGCGGCAGAAACTGATCATCGCGCTCGGCTACGCGGTGCTCGCCGTGCTCGCCCTCCCGCTGATGTCACTGGTCGCGGGCACCGCCGCCTTCGGCTGGGACGACGTCGAACTCCCCACCGGGGGAACCGTCCCGGCCGGCACCGCCCTCGGCCGGATGGCGATCATCCTCGGCTACGCCCTCGTCTCCCAGCTCGTCGTCGCCGCGCTGGCCTTCCTGCTGTCCGTCACCACCGACTCCCCGCTCGGCGCGGTCGGCGGCGCGGTCGGCCTCGTCATCCTCAGCAACATCGTCGACGCCGTCACCGCCCTCGGCTCCTGGCGCGAATTCCTCCCGACCCACTGGATGTACGCGTGGATGGACGCGCTCCAACCCGACGTCCAGTGGACCGGCATGGCCAAGGGCGCGGCCCTCTCCATCGCCTACGCCGCCGTGCTTCTCGCCCTGTCGTTCCGCCTCTTCCGCTCCCGCGACATCGTCTCCTGAGCGATCATCCGGCGACACAGCGCGACGAACATCTGCTGAAAATCGGTCGAACCGGCAGTGTCCGTCGCATAAGCTCATCCGAACCTCGCGCCCCACAGGCGCGTCCAAGGGGGCAAGGATCGACAGCACGTCGATCACCGGGTTAAGCCCGCCCCGATGGGGGGAGATGATCACCATGGCACGGCAGCAGCTCATCAAGCGTCCCAAACCCCCACGTCAACCGAGCCCGCCCGACCTGCGCACCCCGTCCGGCCGCCTCCTGCCCTACTGACCGCGGTCGACGCGGGGAAGACGCGCCAGGAACCTGTCCCGATCCACCACCACCCGCTCGACGCGCCCCTTCCCCACCACGACACCCCGCTCATCGGCGGCCTCGACCTCGAACACCAGCCGCGCACCGTCGATCTCGGCGAGCACGGCCGCCACGGTCACCCGCATCCCGACCGGACTGGCCGCCAGATGCTCCAACTCGACCCGCGTCCCCACCGAGGTCCGCCCTACCTCAAGCCCAGCAACCGCCTTGACGGTGGCGGCCTCCGCCAG